>NZ_LT838813.1:2866590-3173181 GCF_900176595.1 Aquiflexum balticum DSM 16537 | reverse complement strand
TTCATACCTGTTTCAGGCTGAAGTATTTTGGTTTCATAGCCATAGTTGGCTAAAGATATCACCTGCCCATCTTTACCTTTTTTTAGTTTGATAGTGGCAGGAGTTACGCCTTTATCAACCCCGTTCACCTGAATCCTGGCACCTTGGACATTTGAATTTATCTGTACAGATTGTTTGCTTCCTGTAAATAGGGTTGCACAACTAGTGCTTAAAAAAAGCACTGCGATCACGATTAGCTTTTCTATAATTTTCATGGCCTTATATGTTTGTTTAGAATATTCAATATGATTTAACTCCTGAAAATGACGGGAAATCATCTTCTCCTCCAAAGAGTTTTGTTACCATTCTCTAATTCAATTTGCAAATAGTCTGGACCCGCTACGTATCTTCCGAGCATCATTTCTTCTCCAGATTCGGGATCTTTTAAATAAATGAATTTATTTTTGGTGCTTATTAAGAAAATATTCAAAAGACTTGGATTGTTTCTATTATAGATGGAAACATTATCAGTAGTAGAGTAAGAAACAGTGTCATAATTTTTAAATTTCCCATCCTTAGTAATAGCGAAACAATTGACAGTAGTATTCCTAAATTCTCCCGAACTATAATATTCTACATTCTCCCAAACACCAATGACATTTGGATCCAATGATCCTGTTTGTGGAAGTATATTTCGTTCAGATATGAATTCCATATGTACTTTTGGGGGATTTGATCGAAGATCAGTATCCATCCACATGTAATTGGCGGGAAGGGAAATTTTCATGAAGGTTGTATTTCCTTGTCCCAGAACCACATTTACATTAGCCATAAAAAAGGCTGCAATTAAGGTAAGCAAGTGATTTTTCATTGTTTTAAAAGGTTAAGAGTTCAGGATATTTTTTGCATTGATTTCACCAATTGATTAAGATTTATAGCTTATTAGTAAAATATTATTTGACTTTATATCAGGAGAAATCAGTAATTGTTACCTGAGAAGTTCATGTTTTTTTAAAATTTTACTCTAAAATCTGGTCAATAAAAAAACCGCCAAAAAATCTGTGGCGGTTTTATTAAAATTTTAACTGAAAAATAAAATACCTGACATAATTAATTTGATAACCCAAAATGTCTGACAACCTCTTCATAATTATTATAATCGATATCAGGCAGTTGGACTCGGGCACCTGGTGTTGTTTCAATTGTGATAATCTTTATATTGTTAAAATTATCCCCAAGCCCTGACATTCTCCTAATGTTTATTTCCGCTCTATTTGAAAAAAACCTGTTATTCACGCGATACGCTGTGCCAGAGGGTCCCCAACCTGGAAGATGAGACCAAGTAGAACCTACCGAGGCATATACCAAAAAAGTTGTCCTATTGAAAACTGCTTGAGTCATAGTTATAGTTCTAATAACCTCTCTATTGGCGGATTCATTAGGGAATGGTACTAAAGGCCAGATGAAATTAAACCCTGTTAATGTGTATGCCATAACATTTGCATTTCCAGGAACTCCTTGAGGACCTTGAGGGCCTTGAGGACCTTGGGGGCCTTGTGGACCAGCGGGGCCAATAGGTCCTGCGGGTCCTCTGTCCCCTGGTTTTCCATCAACTCCATCAACTCCATCTTTGCCATCATTGCCTGGAATTCCTTGAGGTCCTTCTGGACCAATTGCTCCTTCAACTCCCGGATCACCTTTAGGACCAATTGGACCTTCGTCACCTTTTAACAACTCACATGAGGTAACCATCATTACAAATAAAACTGCCCAAAATTGAGGCAAAAATTTTCCTAAAATTGAATGTTTCTTTTTCATTGTTTTAAAATTTTTTGATTTAAGTAAGATTTTAGATTTGATCCTATATCCGGGTCATAAAAAAATTGTTACCTGTTTTTTAAGAGTTATCTGCTTACCGTGATTTTTTGGCTTTTTGAGAAGGAATTTGCAGTTTTCCTAATAATCATAAAAATGGGATTCACCGACCAATCTTAGACACTGATGTTGTAAGCCAAAATAATGGTTTGATTCGACTTGAGATTTTCTAACATTCCTTGAAGTTAAGAATGGCCCATTCGGGTGAAATATTGTCTAAGGCAATTTAAGTCTCACAAAAAGTTAAGATGATTTCTGTTTTTAGAATTTCTCAAAGGAGACAATCTGCTTCAGGAATGCCATCAGAAAAAAATATTTTTTCATGTCGTTTGGTTTTATTAACTCATTGATAAATGAATTCCTCAAAAATTAAAGTCAGAAAAATATTTCCTCCTAATGGATATCAAATATTTCTTTTTAAAGTGTATACCCAAAAAAAGATTAACGGTCCATAATCGTATTTAAATGCAGCTGACCTTACTGTTTCTGTGACTAATAACCATTCTAAAAAGGGACCAGTTGAGTTTTGCTTTTTTTATTTACCACACTGATTTTTAATACTTTAATTCAATTTGTTGATTTACCCTATTACCATTAAGGTAAAGTGAAAACCTAAAAAAAAATGATTAATTCCTCTCCAAAATATCTCTTACACCATCTGCTCCAACTATATGCAAATACCTATTATTGAAAGAAAATTCAAAGACAAAGATTTCTATAGGAGGTTCACCATACATAGTGTATAACCGGTTTCCTCTTGTATGGATTTTTAAAACAGTTTCTATCTTAAGATCGGATGATGGGCCAATATGGGTTTGACCCACACTTGAATATGATACTGGTTCGTATAAGATAAGGGTACCATCAGAATCCAATGAGATTTTTTGAATATAGACGTAAGAAAACCCATTGGAATTGTAATATTTTTTTTTGGTCCAAAACCCTACCAACCTTGGGTCTACATAGTTTCTATCCTGTCGATTAAGATCTTCTATACTATTAACCAAGTTATTATCTAATTTTCCTGCGAAATAAAATGCTGCTGTTAGGTTTTCTTGATTGGAGGGTTCTTTATTAATCTTCAGTCCATTGATCTGAAGAATTCCCGCCACGATGCCTATCCAAGGCAACATGGCAAGGCTTAAAACTATTAATGGCTTTTTCATAATAATGTTATTTAAATTGTAAATCCGATGGAAAATATTTAATTAAAATAATTTATAGTCTCACCCACATTTCTTTGGCTCCATCTTCAGTGACCGTATGCAGGTAACTCCCGTTGATTTGATACTTTACAAAAAACATTGATTTTCCGGTTTCCGGATGAATTACATATATTTCATTGTCTTTAGTAAACATTTCAACCATGGCAATCACCTTAGTGTCGGAGTCCTCGCTTATGTAAAAACCAGGAATACTTGCACGAGAAGTAATTTCATAGACATATAATTTTCCCTCTTTGGAAAATCCGATCGTACCTGAAGTGACATGTGAATAATCTCCAGAATTATATCTTTGGCTTTGAGTCCAATTTCCTATTAATCTTGGATCTAAAGTGCCACTTTCCTGAAAACGAGAATCTTCCACCTGACATGGGTTAATCTCTATATACGTTCCGATCCTTGGAACTCCTGAAATTCTTAAATCCAATGAACTAAGTTGATTAGCAAAGGCTGAAACGAACCTTAAGTCATCAGAGGATCTGTTCCCATAAGCCAATAGGATGGCAGTTGTGAAAATTAATATTGTAATTTTCATAATTTTAAAAGTCTAATAAATGATTGTACTCAATTACTGGTTTGAAATAGAATCAAAATCCCTTGTCATTTTAACTACTGGACAGACATTCTCCTTCCATTCATTTGAATCTATATCAAACATATAATCAATTTGTTACCTATATTATGATAAGGATTTATAAAAAAATCATTGGATCTCCGCTTCTTTGCCATTAACCCAATATTCTACTTCAGACAAGACGGGAGACCGAAGACCGATGTACAGGAAAATGCATTCTCCAAACAAGAATTATATTGAATTGCCAATTAACTGGCATCATTGCATACATCCAAGGAAAATTTTATTCTGACTACATCCTCAAAAAGATTTATTCAAATTCAAAAAGTGCGTCTTCATTGACTGATATTTGGCTGCTAAAAAAATAAAAAAGGTGTAGAAACAATCTACACTAAATGGGGCAACCAAAAGTTTTAAGATCTTAATCCTTGAGGCCGTAGTAATTTGCCACCTCCTCGTAATCATTGAATTCAATATCCGGTAATTTGGCGCTAATACCAGGTGCGGTTTTAATGGCAATGACACGAATACTACTTATAACTTGCTCTAGTAAGCCATTCCTGAATTCAATAGCAATTCAAACACAAGTGGATTTAATACTAATATTTTATTGATAGGTATAATCTAAATAACCTTAAGGAAGTCATTTCTATTGGAGGCGGGAGGCAGAAAGTCAATAAATAATTCTATTTTATCCCATTCTAAATGGAATAGGTTTTTCAGAAAACTCCATCTAGTAAAAAAATATTAAGATGATAATGCCAATGCTTAGATTCCAGATTTGGGCAATCGGTATCTCTTTAATATCCAAATAGACCAAGTTAAACGCTCTCTTAAAAGCCGTTTTTTTGTCACGATACATTTTTTCAAGATGTAAAGGATTGTCTAGATTATTTATGATTTCTTTATTCATAGCCTAGGATTACTTTTTCAAAATTCAGCCCACAAATACCAGGGTTTCGGGATTCGTCCAATTTCTGATTTCCATTACCCAATCTTCCCCATAATGGAGTAAGCCGAGAGCTTCAATTTCTTTTTCTGGAATCCATTGTAGGTCATCCAAATCAAGGAGCATCTTTAAGACTCCTGGAAAAGTTGTGGATCTGATGATTTCAGTTGGTAATTCCTTACCCAAGTTCAATGCCGGCATGAGTTGCCTAAGGATTCCATTGTTATCTCCTAATTGTTGAAAACCGTGGGCTGACATTCTATATGCCTCAATTGCTTGGATAAAATCTTTGGCAAAACAATAGGATTTTGCAGCTTGAGAAAAATCATCAATAGCGTTGTCCCATACTTGCTGGGTTGAAAATAATATGCCCCTAAGCATTAAGGATTGAGCTAAAAACTTATGGTAATTATCTTTTTCTCCTATCAATAAATCCGATTGTTCGGCAGCATCAACTGCCTTAGTAGCGTAATATATTGCCTTTTTGAAATTCTTGTAAATAATCTGCTCATTGGCAATTACTGTATAGACTGCTATAAGTTGGCCAACCCAAAATGGGTTTCTTACTGAATTATCAATGGCTATATGAATACACCGGTTTCCATATTCTTTTGCGTCTTTTTCATTCCTCTTTGCTATCGATTGATTCAGTTGCTCAAAAGCTTCCCTAAATGACTTTCCAGAATTCTCAGAATTCTCAAAAGCACCAATACTTTGCAAGACTTTTATGCTATCCAATTCGTCCAAAAAAGCCCGGAAATAATAATCCCCATTTTGAAATTCATTTTTTGAATTTTCAGGGGCATTTAACCCTCCCTTATCGGAAATTGTTGAATTGGTGTGGGTATGCTCAAAGATTCCAATGTTTTTGGCTTGGATTTGTATCCAATGAAAATCCTGATTGGGTACAAATTTTCCGAATTTTTCAAAAAGTAATTCCAAGTTTTGATGTTTCGAATAACTGACAAGGGCTGCCATGATTTCTAAGATTTAAAGGATTATTTCCATTTCAAGCTTCTTTTATCAACTTCAAAGCTTATATATATATCCTCTATTTCAGAATTTGTTACCCATTTGATGTTGTCCGAAAATTCAGGTAAGACTTAAAGATTGTATTGGATCCTGCTTTACAAAACCTTTGTTTGGTTTCCGTAAAGGTTGTTATGAATAAAAAAATCACCCAGTTTGTGACCACCGGGTGAGGTTATAAAATTTTGGAAAATTTAATCGCTTAACAAGGCCTCCAACCTGTTTGGCTTCAGGTAGAAACTTGATAAACGGGAATTACAAATTCAAAGGATAGAAAGGTCTATATACAATCTTCACCTAGTGGAGCCCAAATCTAGGAAAGGATCTTGATTTTGAATTAGTTCATAACCGCTTTCATAGTTTCTGAGACATTAAAAATAAAAATGACTACGTCCTTACTTTTAAATTCTTTTGTGATACTGTCTAACCAGTTTGAAAATCTTAAAAAATAATAATAATTATTTTTATTCACTTCAAATATCGTCTGCATGTGGGAAGTTTGAAGAGCATCTAATATTTTAAGAAAATCTTTTTCATTTAATACAACCTCATGATAAGTATATTCCATTAACATATTTATGATTTTCAGCTCTTGATCAACATCCATCATAGTTGGCATGGACTCAATTAATTTTAATATTTCCTTCATATATATTTGGGAATTTTTTTCAAATAGAAAAGTCTTCGCTAATTTGAAGTTTTTTTATAGATTATTTCTAATGAGTATTCACCGTTTTTATATCCTGATGTATAAATATCTTAATAGTCTTAATAAGGTGAATTATCCATGGGTATATGAGCTCCGTTTGGATCTGAATTAAATGTGCCCCAGGTTCCGTTTGTTCTAAGATTTTGACCCGAAGAATTCTTGAGAGAAGTTGTAGGACCATTTGCAGCATTGGAATTAGGAAAATTTTGAACAGCATTTGGATTTCTTCCATGTCCATGGATTCTATAACTACCATCATTAAAACTAAAACCTCCGCTAGGGAATGTTGAACTGGGGTGCCAATTATTTGGTAAATTGTTTTCTCTTGCCCATTGTTGCACATCATGAAAATTTACACGACCATTATATAAAAGATCAGAAGGGCTTGTAGGTTTTGAAGTAAAGCGTCCAGTTTTAGGATCTCTCCAACGCTTTGCATTTTTGTCATAGGTTTTCGCTAGCCCAAATAAATCCAGAAATATATTTGTGTCAGGCACAAAACTATATAAATTTAAACCCCCTGTCATTCCTAAAGGATCATGGCTCAGATATCTCCCCTCTTCTACTCCATAATACCTGAATCTATTATAATACAGCCCCGTCTCTACATCTTCATACTGCCCTTGATACCGGAATGGGCAAGAACCCAAATCTCCTTTTTCTGTCCTGATTTTACCAAAACTGTCCAGTTCCCCTTCCCAAAAAAGACCCCCATCTTCTTGGTACATCTGATGTGGAGTCCCAAGATGGTCTGTCAGGATACTGTAGTTTTTTTCACCTTTGATCTTTCCTGTAGGCGCAAAACTGTCTGTGTCAAAAAGCCAAGTAATCATCCCATTCTCCCCTAACCTGACCTCACTGAGTTTCTGACCAGTAAGGGCGTGCTCCTTCCACTCATGCAGTGGAACATTACCATCCCAAACAAATTTAGTAATTGTATTTTTAAATTGCTTGCTTAATCTTCTTCCCAATGCATCGTAACAAAAAGAAACAGCCTCTTTATCAGGACGGATTACCTGAACCAACATTCCGGCATCATTCCACACATATTGCCATCGCTCTCCACTGATATGTTTTTTCTCTATCAGATTCCCTTCGCCATCATAAGCATATTCCCAACCATTGGCTTTTTTAAGCTGACCACCCCTGCCATAGTTTCTGTCCTTGCGATCAACTGTCGTGAACAGATTTCCGACTGCATCTGGATTCCTCAACTGTACTTCACCATCGGGATAAGTTGTTTTGGCAAGATTACTCCAGCCATCATGTTCAAAATAAGTAATGCCTTTATCATCTTTGATTTGTTTCAAACGGTCGTTTACCTCCCATAGATAATCCCTTTTCTTATTATGATGGATTACTTCTCCTTGTTGGATACCAATTTTCTGTTGTAATGGCCTTCCAATCAGATCCCGTTGCCATTGGCTGATAATACCTCCGGGAAGTCTTCTTTCCACTTCCATTCCCATATTATCATGTTTTAGCTGTGCTTTCCATCCCTTGGATTCCATTTGCAACAGGTCTCCGTGGGCATTGTATTGATGGGAGATAGCCGCTCCCAGACTGCTTTGGATAGTAAGCCTGTTTCCCAAAGCATCATATTCGGATACTACCCATTCTCCATTTACTGATTCCTTGATGATATTGCCCATAATATCTCTTTCAAAAGCTACTTGGGCAGCATCGTTAATAGCACGCGAAAGACTTCCATCGGTATGATAGTTATATTTTTCCTTCGTACCATCACTGTAGATGACTTCAGTAATCCTTCCGCATGGATCATGGGTAAATAGGGTGAATTTATTATTTGGACGCTTGATGCGGGTTACCCATCCCGCCGCATTCCTCTCAAATGTCCTTGTGATTCCATCAAATCCTACTTCTTCTGCAACATTGCCAACAGGATCGAGTGTAAACCTATATGGATGCCCGTGTTCGTTGACCAGTTTTTGTAGGCGCTCTTCGGTATCATAATTGAAATAGAGTGTAGCACCCGACTCAGTTCTGCTTGTCAATTTCCACAGACCTTTGTAGGTATAGCTGACTTCCTTTTGTTTGTCTTTATAGCGGATCACATTATCTAGCCCATCATATTCCAAATGAATTATGTTGCCATCATAATCATATATTTTGGTTGCCCTTCCTTTTAGGTCAAACATTATGTTTTGCTTGGCTCCTTTGGGATTGGTCACACCTACACAATTGCCCAATCTGTCAAATTGAAAAAAGGTATTGGCTCCGTTTCCATCCAAAATGCCAGTCAGGTTTTGATGGTTATCATATTGAAATTCTGTCTCCGCACCCGATGCAGCAATAGACTGCACCATTAGCCCATCATCATATTTATACCTAGATACTGCTTTGAGAGGGTTGGTCAGTTTGGTTACCCTTCCCTGGTCGTCGTATTGCCAGTTCCAGATTCCTCCTGATTTGTCCATGGCCTCAGTAGGTAACTGTTTAAAATCAGGATGGAAATACTCCGCATGGGTAAAACCTCCACATGGATCTGTGGTATTGCATAAATTGCCCCACTTGTCATAGGCTGTGGCACGCTGATTGCCCAAGGGATCCGTTTCCCATTCCAGTTCATGGTATTTATTGTATCTGAATAGCCAATCATTTCCATTGGCATCAGTTTTTTTATAGGGAAGTCCATCTTTGTGATAGTATTTGGTGAGATGTCCCAGGCTATCCTCCACTAGGGTCAGCCCTTCGTAGTATTTGAGCTTATGGTGATAAAGATCATCCTCTCCCCATGTTTCAATACAACGGCTCCCTGTGATGGGTTTTTCATATACAAAATGCCATTCCTGACCGTCTCTCCATGTTTCTTTTACCATCATGTGGTTGCGGTATTCGAACAACATCTTTTGCCCAAGTGCATCTGTCTGGACTATCATATCCCCTTCATCACTGTAGGTATATTGGGCGATGGAGAACAATTCCCCTTCTATCTCGGGATGGGGGGCAAGGATCTTTGTAATCCTTCCTTGCATGTCGTTTGAAACCAGAAGTTCCCGACCTGCGCTGTCTATAATGCGGATCAGATTCCCAAGTCTGTTGTATAAAAATCTAATGGCATAACCTGCCCGATCCGAGATGCTCTGAAGCAGGTGTTCTTCTTCGTTTTTGGTTTTTCCAAAAGCCTTTTCGGTAAATCGGTAATATAATCCCTCACTGTCTACTATATAATAAGTGCTATTTTCATCTGCATGCAAAAAGAGTTTTTCTTCTCTGTTGAATGAAAAATCACCAGGACCGGGAATATCAAACAGAGCCAATCTACCATCATTCAATCTCAAAATGGCCATGTTCCCTCCATCTATCCTAAAACCCATATCATATTCATGATGCCATCCCCGTCCAAGAGGTCCATCATATTCACTGTCACTAAACCAGGTTCTTTCCCAAGATATAGGTACTACCCCAGGAAGTGAAAAGTCCTCTTCATCTGTAAAGAACATGCCGCTGACCACATCTACAGGGTGACCGGTAACATGGCAAATGGCTTTATGGATCGCATCGTTTGATCGCTTACCTTTTACCATTTTATTGGTGGCACCATGAAGGACTTTGGCAAATCCTGCATTAAAAAGTTTGGTAACTACAGCAACAGGATTTACCGGAGTCGGCACAGGGTTGACAATGACATTGTGAGATGGGATAGCCATAACAAAACCCGTAGGCATAAAAAAACTTCCAGGTTGAGGGGAATATTGTTTCCGCTTCAGTTGCATCAAGCCAATATCCCAACAGTCGTTGTTGAGGTGCATCATTCCTGTAAAAGGATTGCTATCCGCATTCAAAAAAAGACTTCCAAACTGGGCATGTCCTGAATTTCTTTTCACAGGTAGGGGAGCAAAACTTGCCCCCATAGGAAAATGCGGTATGGTTTTATTTTTGACCCCACTGGTGGTCCTTGGGGTAAATCCACCCAATTTGACCGATGCATCCAATCCCGTCATGCCCAAAGCCATGGTACCCACGTTAAATGCCAGACTGGCTGCTGCATCTGAATCCTCATTTCCTGTTGGAACTGGGGCTGCCATAGCTGCCACTGTCATGACCGCACAGCTCAACCAATCTTTGGGATCCATTATCATAGCCAGATAAGGATGTGGCATGGGAACAGGTGTTGGTGAGGGTGGTATCATGACAAGGTGCACATCTATTCCTGTCACAGGATCCATATGACAACTTGCAGGAAGACAAGCTATGCCTTGTATGAAACTCAATTGCTGCAGGACTGGGAGTAAGGCTTTTTCACTGAGGTTGTTTGCGAATCCCATCACATCTCCATAAGCCCCCAAGGCAGTGTTTGCCGAATCGATGACCTGACCAACAGTTGACTTCTTTTCACTTCTTTTGGAATTTCCCTCCCTTTGCTCTTTGGCTCTTTGGGCAGCGATTGCTATTTTTTGATTTCTATTTATTACCTCAGGCATAACAAAAAATTTAGTGTTTTGAGAATTAGGTTAAGGCTGCCTCGGTCTCAGGAGCATATTCTGTATTTTTCCAGTTTCTGATTTCTTTCATCCAATTTTTTCCAAAATATAGAAGTCCGATTTCTTCCACTTCATGATCGCTCACACATTTTTGATCATTTGAATCCAAAAGAATTTCCAATACTCCGGCAAAAGTTGAAGCTTGTATTGTTTCTGCAGAAAGATGTTTGGCTATTGCCAACGTGGGCGCCAGTTGTCTGCAAGCTGAAGAGCGGTCTCCGTTCTTTAGATAACAATAAGCAGTCATCCTATTTGCTTCAATACTTAGTATATGGTCTTGAGTATAATTGTAATAGTTTGCTGATTTCGCAAAATCATCAATGGCTTTGTCCCAAATCTTCTGCGTAGTAAACAAAGCTCCGCGGAGCATCAAAGATTGCCCTAAAAATTTCTTTTCGATATATTCATCCCCGATCAAATCTCCCGAGGCATGTGCTGCCTCCACTGCTTCCGAGGCATAAGCTATTGCTTTTTGAAAGTTCTTATATCCAATCTGATCATTGGCCAAGGCAGAGTAAACTGCAATTACCTGACCTATCCAATATGGGTTTTTCTCCAGGTTTTCGATAGCGATATCAAGACATTCATTCGCATTTTTTATGGCTTCTATTTCATTTCTTTTTGAAATAGCCTGCATGAGTTTGACAAAAGATTTTCTGTAATTAACGGCAGGATCATCTGGTTTTCCCATGGATGCCAACTGTTGCATTGCATTGTCCATATCCAATTCCGGGAAAATAGTGATGGTCTGTGAAGAATGTTTTTGGCAGAATGCTTCAAACAGGGGTTCCTCTTCCGTATCATCAATCAAAAGCTTTACAAAAGGATCAATCTCACATTTCAAAATAAAACCAAGCCAATTGATAAATCCACTCAGATTAATTAGTGTGACTTTAAATATGGCAACCAAATTTTTCCCCTTTCCCAATTTCAGAAACTTGGAAAGTCTGTTAAGATTTTCTATAAAAACATATGCAGGATTATTGGTTTCCCTCAATGAAAAGTCAACTGTCCATAAGATTGGAGGGGCTTCAAATCCAAGATTTTCTTTATTGGAATTGTTCCAGGTACTGATCAAATCATTAAGGTCTTTGAGCAATCCAATTGAAAAAGAATCTTCATCCCTAAAAATTCTGTCAAAAACAATTGGTACATCATGGTTTCCTGTATCTGTTCCTAAAAGGTAAGTATGGAATGTCTCTATCATACCTTTTTCATTTTCTTCTGCATGGATTCTGACAAGTGGTTTATCCACGTTTTCAGTAGCCTCTTCCCATTTTTCCAGAAGAAGGTCCATTCTTTGTTGAATCGGATTACTTACTTGAGTTCCCATAATGTTATGTTTCTAGTTTGTTAATTCAAGGCTACAATAGCACCTTGAACAGCCACTTTTCCTGTGGCACTCACTGTAGTTTTTGATCCACCACTAACATTGGTTTCCATGCTTCCGCTGATGTTGGCATTGTTTCCAGACATGCTTGCATCATTGGATCCACCGTCTGCTGAAAAAGAAGCCTGACCACTAAAAAAGGTGGCTTTTTTTCCTCCTGATGCATCCAAATTTTCAGTTGCTCCGAAATTCAGGTTTTTACCGTTAATGGATACTGAGCCATCTTTTTTCAATTCCACATTTGATTCTCCACAGGTAAAATTTATACTCTCTGAAGAGGTTATATTAATATTCCCCTTCCCATCTATCATCAACATATTTCCTTTTGCATCCTCTATCAATACACTTTGATCCTTATCGTTCAGAACTAGCTTATTGCCGCTATTACTTTGCAAGACTTTGACATCATTTCCTCCATTTGCAAAAGAACATTTTGCTTTGCCATTATAGACGCTGCCAATTACATAAGGCTTGGTTGGACTATCTCCTTCAAAACCTACAATCACTTCCTCCCCTTTCTCAGGCATCAAAAACATGCCTTTGCCACCACCGGCATGGGGTGTCGTCACCCGAAGCCAGGGACTCTTTTCATTCCCCTCCATCCAATGGAATTTTACCCTCACCCTGCCCAGGCCTTTTTCATCATTGTTGTCGGTCACCATGGCACTCTGTGCTTCACATATTGGTTCTTCAATTTTTTGCGTGGGAGGCATTTTCAGAGATGAGGGAATTGCAACGAATTCATTGCTGTAGTTTCCCTGTCCGTCGCACTGATGTATTATTGAAATCACAGTATATTCCCCAAAAGACTCATCCGAGAGATTGAATACATTTTTTCCACTGATATCGACAAGACCTCCAACTTCTAATCCCGGATGTCCACTCTGACCTTTCATTTGGACCATATGACTATTCTGCATAGCAGAACGCGTATGCACAAAATCATCCAACTGCTTTTTATTGGTTAAGTCATTGTTGTTCCAAAATTTTGCGTCCTGAGGATAAAATGACTCACTTTTTTGAAAGACAAACTTCCCCAAATCATTTAGTCCAGAGAAAGAAGGCATATTTTTAGGGTTGGATTTATAGACCTCGTTATTCAGATAATCATATGCCACCATCTTAAAAGCAGATGCTTTGACTTCCAAGGCCATTCTAAAATTGCTGAGGTTATTGCCAAACTGAAGCTTTACAGGTTTGCTCTTCTGAGAACCCAAAACCAGTTTTTCCCCATTGTAAAAAAGCCATTCTCCATGGATGCTACAGATTCTTTTCAAAAATTGCCAGGATGTTTCTTTGTACTGAACGGTATATGGCAATTTATCCTTAAAAACAGGTTCCAATTGCGCCGAAAGTATTTCTTTTGGAATAGCCTTGGTCAGGTCTGTTGCAATATCTTTGATGTTTTTTTCTTCCCAACTTTGACAGTGTGGCAAATGGTCAAGAAGAATGGTAGGGCTATAACCTGAAAGAATAAGCTCACCGGCATGACCACTGAATTTGGATGTCTCCACTTGGGTCACCAATCCCAGGAATTCCATTTGACCAGAAGTACCCAAGGATTCCATCAAAACAGATATCGGCGCACCTATTAGATTTTTCGATTGGTTAAATATCACTCCGGTTGTTCCATCTATGGCCTCAGTCGGGCATACCAAACAAAAAGAATGATGCTCACTGATTTTTTGCTCCAAAACAAATGAGGTAAACTGCTTGATAGGTTTGTTATCAATTTTGATTCCTGTGATGACTATCTGTGGCATGGCATTGTTTTTTAGGTCAGTCTGGCCAATTGTTATAAAAAGTGGAATCGTTTATTTTCAGCTCCCGGGCACTCAATTTCAGTTCAATCATCATGGGATTTTCTCCCAAATGGTCAAAAGTTTCTTTGTAAGCAATACAATGGGAATCATTAAATTCCAGGCTTTTGAGCCTGCTCATTTCATCTCTTCGAAAAAATGTGATAGTTCCTGATTTCACCAAAGTCGGACTGATCATCCAATCGTAAAAATTTGTTTTTCTATTGCTTTCCAGCTTAATTTCCAATACTCCACCCAATGGAATGGAAATGGGTTTCCCTGTGGGATCTATTTCTTTATGGAAAGCAAAGGAACAATACAAGATTCTGTACTCCTCTTCATCTAATTTAAGAACGGCTAAAAAAGACATGGCTATGGTGAATTAATTGATAAGATAACTTAAACATTAAGGAGAGAAGGTGATGGTCAGTCCATCACCTTCAAATGGACTGTTAAACCGGCCATTCGTTTTTATGCTCTCCATTTCCCAACTTAATGGTCTTGGCACTGATGGTAAAAGTCTCCCTTACAGGTCTGGCACTATCACTGTCGAAGCTTTCAGAATAAGAAACCATATAGGCTTCAGTAAATGATAGCTCTTTCATAGTAGCATCGGTATCCCGTTTGGTAAATACAATCGAACCATCCTTACGCTCAAAACTGTTGCACATCCACTCAAAAAACGGAGTTTCCCCTGTCGATTCAACAGTTAATGTAATCTTACCACCTCTTACATCTTCGGAAGGTCTGCCGGTTGCGTCAACATTTCTTTTCAACTCATAATGCGCATCCAATACAGGGAGATCTTTCCCTGCCACTTTCAATCTAGCTTTAAATGACATAGCTTTAAAATTTAGTTAAATAATAATTAGTTAAAATATTATGTTTGATCATCCGGGAATAACCCGAAATCCTAGCATAATCACTGTTGTTGGTATTCGGAGTCCCAATCATTGCCATCATCTCCCTTTTGACCGTCCAATTTGATCAGGAAGGATTTGGCTGGAAAATAGGGTTTCATGTGAATATCCAAGTATATCCTATCCTTCTGGACCGGATCCTGCTCAAACCTTTTGATGGAAAAATTCTCAATCAATTTGGTAGGCCCCGTGATGCTGTCCAAAAACTTCACGATCTGTCCCATCAATTCCTTGCGACTGCTTGCAGTAAAGTTTTCAAATGCCCTCCTGTTCAAAAAGTCCATCATTACTTTGGAAACATAATCGAAAACCCTGACAACCGAATAAGTCTGAAGTCCGAGGTTATCCCCGTTAAAAAGCGTTTTGGCTGAAAATGCCATCACTTTACCATATTCCTTAACCATAGGCACCAAGCCCAATTTTTCAATATTTGCGATTTCACTTTTCTTCAGGTCAAATTTGACCCCATCAACTTCATTCAATCCGCCGTATTTCTTTCCTGCGGTCACTTGGGACATCAAGGTGTTGTAAATTTTTCCTGCCAACGCAGTTGATGGAGGTACAAAAAGTTCATCCTCCTCCCCGATTTCACTGAACTTTTCCCGTCCAACCAGCCAATTGCAAGCCATGATAATGTTGGACCTGTAGATATCTCCTCCTGTAAGATTTGCTCCATCAAACATTTCCATGACATCATCTGGATTGTCCAAATTTTCAAAGTCAGTGACCAACAATACCTTGTTTTCGTAAGCAATTTTGGCCCATTTCTCAACTACCTTGTTTGATCCTAGATAGCCTGGCAAAATCAACAAGCTATAATTATTGGCAAGGTCAAGTCTGTCAAAGTTCTCCACCAATTCGTTTTGAATGGCATCAATAAACCTGGTGTTATCAAGATCTTTGAGTTGTTCAGCATCTACATTGATAATGGAAATATTCTTGAGTTTTTGGCTTTCCGTATTTTTATAAAAGAGCGCAACAGAACGGTAGGATCTTTCAATTTCCCTAGTCTGATCAATAGCACTTTTGAGGTTTTTATTTAAGAGTGCGTCAGCATTATTCGAGGTCTGCTCACAATATTGGACCAATTCAGAGATATCATTTGATTTTTCCAAAACCTGTGTCCACCATTTTAAGGCTTTACCCAATTGATCCCTGTCCCCCTTTCTGGAAGGTTCTGCCAAAAAAATTGATTTTCTGGCTTTCCTTTCAGGGTTCAAATTTTGAACTCCTTCAATCATGGTTTCAAGGATATCAAAACCACCGAATTTCTCAAGGCTTTCGGTGGCAGTTGACAACATCTCTCCGGGTTTAAAATTCATTGCTTCTAAGCCTTCTGATACTGTCCGGATATTTTGATTTAGTTCCATATCTCTATTTTGTTTAGATTATACTTTTTATCATTTATCACTTCGAGGTTTCCAATTCCTGGATAAGCGCATTCAAGGCCAAAATCAAACTTTCCTTGGTTGTGCTATCCGAAAGAGCCTGCTTCAATAGCTTATTGGTTTTAAGCTGTTTATTGATTTTTTGGAATTGTTCTCTTTTTAGCGTGAGGTCATTTAAAAGTGTGCTTTGAGGGGTAATACCCTTAATTCCAAAATCCCCCAGACCTCTGAACCTCATCATTTCCTTTTGGGACGTGCCTGCTTCTGTCTCGAATTCAACCTCAACTTCAGGTTTGAAATGTTCAAAAACTTCATCAATATTGGTTAATCCGCCTACAACTTCAGGTCTAACCGGAGCACGGTTTGTCAATTTTTCCGCAAGAAGTACCCTGTTTTGGGGAATGTCCGCAAAAGCTTCAAAAGCTTCATTTTCAAGAACAGTACCGCCAATGCTATATTTTTCAGTTGCCATGATTTTAAATTTTTTTGTTAAAAGGTTTATATGTCTATATCCGAACCAGTTAGAGGATGTTACCCTATATTTCTATTTTTTAAAAAAAATTTAAATAGGTTTCAATAAACCTATTTGATTGCCCATTGGAAGTCCCCTTCATCACCCAAATTCAAGTCAAGTGTATTTCCTGCTTTCAGCTCCCCTTTGATCAGCATTTTTGACAAAGGTCTCCGAACCTCAGATCTTACGATTCCCGCCAAAGGTCTTGCACCATAAACAGGGTTAAATCCAAGTTCTGCCAACCTACTAAAGGCTTCCTGAGAAATTTGAAGTGTAATTCCTTCTTTATTTAAAAAAGTGAAAATATCCTTTAATTGATTTTTTAGGATTTTTTGGACCATCTCCTTTTTCATGGGAGAAAATGGAACTATCTCTGTCAATCTGCCAAGAAATTCAGGTCTAAAATACCCGGACATTTTATCCAAAAGCTCGGCGGTGTTTGGAATATCACCATCATTAAATTTTTGGACCACAAACTGACTGCCGATATTGGATGTGAAAATGATCAGGGCATTCGAAAAATCCCCCTCCTTGCCCAACTTGTCATGTAACTTGCCTTCATCCAAAATCTGCAGGAAAATGTCAAAGACTGATGCATGGGCTTTTTCAATTTCATCAAACAATACCACCGAATAAGGCTTTTGTCGGATTTTGTTGACCAACAATCCACCTTCCTCATATCCGACATATCCGGGAGGGGCACCGTAAAGCAAAGCTGCTGAATGCTCTTCCTTGAACTCTGACATGTCGAATCGGATCATTGCTGACTCTTCCTGAAACAGAAATTCTGCCATTGATTTTGCAAGTTCTGTCTTTCCTGTACCGGTCGGCCCCAAAAAGAAAAAGGATCCTATGGGTTGACCTGGTTTTCCAAGACCTGCCCGTGACTCCAAAACCGCATCTGAAATTGAACTGATGGCATGGTCCTGTCCAATTACCCTTTCTTTAAGCTTTTCTTCCATATTTAGCAGTCTGTCTTTTTCATGACTCTGAAGCTTTCCCAATGGAATCCCGGTTTTTACAGACACCAAAGCTCTCAAATCTGCAATAGACAATGTACTGTTTGGAATGGATACAGCTTGTTTCAGTTCTTCTAAATTCTTTTGGATTTTTTGTTTCAAGGAATCCACTTCATTTGAAATTCCATTTTCCTGATTGGGTAAGGCTTTATTCCATAAAATTGGACTAACCTGTTGTTTCATTTGCTCTAAATACCATTTCCAATCTTCCAGTCCATATTTTAAACCTTCATCCTCTTCCTGACACCGATTAGAAAACTCTTCCAGAGCCATCTGAATTGATATTTCTCCTGTTTCATTGATCATTCTAAGAGAAGCAAGTGATCGATCCAAAAGATCAATCGCCACATCAGGAAGTTTTCTTTCCTTTGTATATCTTTTTGCCAGGTTTATTGATTCTGAAATACATTCGTCTGGAACAGTCAGACCATGATGCTTTTCATATCTTGGAATGATCGCTTTCACCATATGGAAGCAAGATTCTTTGGAAGGTTCTTCAACCTTAAGCATCTCAAATCTTCTGTTAAAGGCTTCATCGGCTTCTATAAATTTTCTAAACTCTTCCGGCGTCGTTGCGCCAATGACTGTGAGTTCGCCCCTGGCCAGTTCTGGTTTTAAAAAATTCGCACTTCCCGCCGCATTGCTCTGTCGATCAAGCAAAACATGGATTTCATCTATAAATAAAATTGTTTTTTCATATTGCTTGATTTCATTTAAAATTTGCTTTAGCCTTTCTTCGATTTCACCTTTGTAAGATGCACCGGCTACCAATGAACCCAAGTCCAATTCGAAAACTTTGGAATTTTTAAGCAATGCCGGGGTATTTCCAGTTTCTAAGGATAGCACAAACCCATCAATTAGGGCAGATTTCCCTACTCCTGGGTCCCCTACCAGCATTACATTGGGTTTAGATCTGCGACAAATTATCTCCGATATGGTCCTGACCTCATTTTCCCTTCCAACAATCGGTTCAAGCTTTCCTTGTTTTGCCATTGATGATTTGTCAATGCAATATTTTAACAATGCCTGATTGGATTTTACTTGATTTTGGCTGTTGGATGAATTTGTCTTGTGTGCTACAATGGACTTGATTTCAACTTTTTTCCCGTACGCATCCATTAATATTTCCCTTTGAAGGGGTAAAGTTTTTAACTGTTCAAATGAAAAAGCCACCCCAGGAGTTACCAATGCGATAAGCAAAAGCATCGGGCTGATTTCCTCAAGTCCAAATTTTAACCTTAAATCCTCCGCTTCTTGAAAAATATCAGAATTGGCATGTGAGGATTCTATCACGTTTGGAATTGGAAATACTTTTGGGCAGTTTTCAATCCTTACATCTGCCCAATCCTCCAGATAAAAAATATCCTGACCTATATCAGCCAATATGGTTCTCAAACCTGATTCTTTGTGTAAGGTAGCTTTCAGCAAGTGAGGGGCACCAAAGTATTTGTTCATACTTTCTTTTGCCAAGGCTTGTGCTATTCCAATTATGCCTTTGATGTCATCAGACAGTTTCCATTGAATTTCTATTGTTTCCATAATATTTGCCGACTATTCATCAATGTTTACATTATTTATTTAGAGTAATTTGAAGTATAATGACACAATTGTTTTCACCACTTCTATGTGTTTGTATTCTCAAATTTTCAATCTGTTGGCTTCGCCTGAGTTTGCTCAGTTCTTTATCCAATTGACCAACTCTTATAGATTCCCCTTTGTAGAACAATTTGAGGTTTTCGGGATCACAGAAAAATTTTGAAAGACTTTTTGTACTTTGGCCTGCTTCTGCCAAATCCATCAAAAATTTATTTATTACTTCATTCTCAGCTATTTTTGGCACTTCTATAGTTTCCGGGGTTTTTTCCACATCACTTGGTTTCTGATCAATTTTTGGCAATTGAGGCTCAATTTTTGGAAATGGTTTAGCTTGTCCATTATTTACAGGTTTTGCAGTAGTTTTTACTATTGGCTTCTCTGTAACCAAGATGATTTTCTCACCATAAACATTTCCATTAACAGTTAAAATAACTTTCTTGGAGCCCGCCTTTTTATAAGTATAATTGGCCTTTTGACTTGTAGCATCTACCTTATTGGATTCACCAAACCTCCATTCCCAAGTCGTGGCATTTTCGGTATTATCAAAAAATTCAGCAGATTTTCCAACTTCAATGGTTTCAGGTCCCGAAAAATTGACCTTTCGTTTTTCATCTACTAAAACAGGCGGATTCTCAATATTAACAGTTGAAAAAGCTATACAATTATCAGATAATTTAACCCTAACCTGATATCTTCCAGGTTTGGAAAATTCGTGTCCAACTGAAGATCCGAGTTTTTTAATGGGCGAATCATCGCCAAAATCCCACTCATATCCTGTTTTTTTTTCGTTTTCTTGGGTTTTAAACTGGATAATCTCACCGACATATAATTTGCCCTCTCTTATGGAAATGGTTGGTTCTTGACATGGCTCGAAATGCTTAATTCTAAAGGATAAAAAGACTAAAAAAACAATAGAAACAAGTCCTAGAAACATGAGTACTCTAGTATCAATAAAGTGAAAGATAGGTTTTGTTGATTTCATAGCAATAGTAGATTATTGCTTCTATATCAACTTTTTCAAAAAATGTTACCCTCTTTTTAATAAAAAATGCGGACATACCGCATAAAACAACTTTCAAAAATAATTAATCAAAATTTCTCCAACCACTCCTTCGCATTCTTACTACCTTCTTGATCT
This sequence comes from Aquiflexum balticum DSM 16537, assembly GCF_900176595.1. GTDB lineage: Bacteria > Bacteroidota > Bacteroidia > Cytophagales > Cyclobacteriaceae > Aquiflexum > Aquiflexum balticum. Next base: position 3,152,574 of record NZ_LT838813.1, on the reverse strand, counting down.
TCATCAATTACTTTTTGGAGCAATTCTTTAGCTTGGTTTTTATCACCACTTTCATTCCTTAGCAACAAAGCCAATGCTTTATAAAATTGTCCTGGATTGGAATAAAGTTGCTCCATCTGGCTTAATTTTTCAAACTGTGCCAGGGCATTGTCATATTCCTCCAAACCCAGGTAGCTCAATCCAAGATTTTTTATGACTTCCGAATTGGAAGGGTCAGATACTATCATGTTTTCAAAGACCTGAACAGCTTTAAAATACTCCTTTTGGTTGTAAAAGGAAATGCCCATTTGCAATGAATCCTTATTGCTGCCCATAGTCTGACCTATTCTTTCCAGGTCTGAATTAAAATATGAAAGGGCAATTTGTTGCATATCCATTTCACTGCCAAAATACTTGTTGTAAACAAAAAAGATCAAAATCAAAGAGGCTGCAATGCTGGAAACCAAACTTATAATTCTAATTAAAGCTTTTGGCTTTTCAGAAGTTGATATCATCGTATTTTCAGAATATTCCTTTGAAAGTGACTGAAGTGTCCCCCTTAATTCATTTTCTTTCGACTTATTCCTAATGCTATTTCCAAATTCCTGCTCAATCGATTTGTATATCAAAAAAGACTCTTCTAATTCCTTATCTGAACTTAGTTTTGCTTCAAATTCAATACGATCCTGATCACTGAGGTTATCATTCAGGTATTTTTCAAATATTTCTATCCAATTACTATCCATGAAATTACCATTTAAGAATTTGATAACCGGGCGATTGTTTTACCAATGAAACCAATTTTGCAACACACTCAGATTTTTTCTTCCTTGCGTAACCATAAGTAAATCCAAGACTCTTTGCAACTTCTTCCATTGAGATTCCTTGCCAACTCAAATCCAATAATTGTCTGCAAGCCTCTCCCAACAATGCAAACTTTTCGGTCAACAGACTTAACCTCTCTTCTTGCAAAATACTTTCCTCTGCTAATTGGTGACTTTCTTCCTTAAACTGATATCCATCATCTTCAAGATTTGTTACCTTAAATTTTTTGTTTTTGTCAAGTATATTAAGCCATTTTTTACGACATACTAACAAAAGAAATGCTTCAAATGGGCATGTCAACTGAAAATCATTCTTTTGAGCTTTATTATAAATGGTAATCAATGACTCTTGAAAGATATCAGAAGCATCATCTGAAGACCCATTGTTTTTAATTATCATCCATTTGATTTTGTTGAAAAAGTTTTGATAAATCTTTTCAATTACTTTTTTGTCATTTTCGAGAAGTCCTATAATATAAAACTGATCAGGATGTATCATTTACTATACATTGGTTTTAAATAACAAAAATGTTAATTGTTGTTTCTATAATTTTCAATCAAAATATTAAATTTCGTTTAAGATATGTTAATATATTTGAAATTATTTTTTGTTTTTATTTTTCAAAGCCGTATTAAATTAAAAACTTTAGAATATTTGCATAATTATCTCCCGAAAAATCCATGAAAAAACGTCAATTTCTCAAATCCACACTTTTAGGTCTAGGAAGTTTGCCATTAATTTCAAACACTCACTACAATAATTATTTAAAAGTGATTAGACCCTCCCCCTTCCAAAAAGGTGACCTCGTCGGTTTGATCAGCCCTTCTGCTGCCACTTCGGAGAGGATTCAGTTTGACTTTGCCAAAGAGTCATTGGAAGCGTTGGGATTACAGGTAAGGCTGGGAGAAAACCTGAAAAACCGCAGAGGACACTTGGCGGGAACTGATGAGGAGCGGGCCAATGATTTCAACGGGATGTTTGCCGATCCTGATATCAAAGCTGTCATCTGTATCAGGGGAGGTTCGGGTGCTGCCAGGATATTGGATAGAATTGACTACAAAGCCGTTCAAAAAAATCCCAAGCCCCTATTAGGCTATTCCGATATCACGGCATTGCATTGTGCCATTTACTCCCAGACCGGTTTGATCACCTTCCACGGACCAAACGGAACCGGCAGCTGGAACAGCTTTAATGTAGGACAGTTTGAACGGATGTTCTTTGATCAGGAATTGATGCATTTTGAAAATGAACAGGTCAAAGGCGATGATCTTATTGTCAAGCAAAACCGAATTCAGGTACTAAGGCCCGGTAGAGCAAAAGGCAGAATTCTGGGTGGAAACCTCACGGTATTAACTTCCATCTCGGGGACACCCTATTATCCTGATTTTAAAGATGCGATTCTATTCATTGAAGATATAAGCGAGGATCCTTATAAGATCGATAGGATGATGAGTACCCTAAAACTGAACGGGACTTTGGGTAAAATCAAAGGTTTCATCTTTGGTCAATGTACAGACTGCACACCGGGAGGCGGATATGGTTCTTTAACTTTGGATGATATTTTGGATGATTATATTTTGCCCTTAAATATCCCTGCCTACAAAGGGGCAATGATAGGGCATGTGGCCAAGCAATTTATTGTTCCGAATGGGTCAGAGGTAGAAATGGATGCAGCTTCAGGCACTTTCAAGCTGACCGAACATATCTTTAAATCTTAAATCTTTTTATGAAGCATCTCGCCATTATTTTAGTGCTGATTTCATCCATATATTTAAATTGTTTGGAAAAAGAAAATCCAGAAAACCTGATGGAAGCAAAAACATATACTTATTTGGCTCTTGGAGATTCCTATACCATTGGGGAAGGAGTGGATGAAAAAGGCCGATATCCCAACCAAACTGTGGAATTACTTAAAGCAAAGGGATGGGATTTCGAAAAACCAACCATCATTGCCAAAACAGGTTGGACAACAGATGAATTGAAAAAAGGTATAGAAAACGCTGAAATAGAGGGAAATACCTATGATTTGGTCACTTTGCTGATTGGTGTCAACAACCAATACCGTGGAAGGCCCCTTGAAAATTATGAATCGGAATTCAAAAAGCTTCTTCAGGATGCCATTAGGTATGCAAATGGAAATTCAAACCGCGTCGTGGTGATTTCAATTCCTGATTGGGGGGTAACTCCTTTTGCTGTAAACAGGGGGTCTGATCAGGCTAAAATAGCAAAGGAAATAGATGGATTTAATGCAGCAAAAAAATCCATAGCAAACCAACTGGGGGTGCATTACATAGATATTACCGAGGAATACCGGGAAATTGGAGCTTTACCCGAAATGGTGGTTTCGGACAACCTTCATCCAAGTGCATTGGTTTATGGCAAGTGGGCTCAAAAGTTGGAAAAGGTAATTCTTGAAAAGATGGTGCTCTGAAAAGAAATTTAATTAATATTTTTTAACAGAAACAGTTGTGTTTATTCTGTTTTTGGGCAAAAGATTTGTGATGGGATCTGAAAATTCAAAAAATCATGAAAAATACAGTTATCATTTACTTGGGTATATTATTGCTTGCAACAATGTCCTGTAAATCCAACCAAGATATGGTATCTCAAATGGTAGAAGAAAAAGTCCTTTGGATAAATAGTGCTAAATTACCTTGTTCGGGAGTAGGGCCCATGTCCTGCCTTCAAATACAGGAGGGATACGAAATTCAGGAAGGAAAATGGCAGAATTTCTATTCAAATATTGAGGGCTTCGATTATCAGCCCGGCAGCATTTATCAGATTAAAGTCAGCATTTTTAAGCTCCCCGATCCCATTCCTGCCGATGCTTCAAGTTTGGGCTATAAGCTGGTAGAAATAATTTCACAGGAACCTGACAGAACACTGAGATTGACGGATATTTGGAAGGTCATAGAAATGGGTGAAATCAAGAATCCTATGGCAAGAGAAAAGGCATTGACTATGGAGATAAATGTATCAGAGAGAAGAGTTTTTGGGTTTTCGGGATGTAATACCTTTAGAGGGGGAATAGCCAAGGTTACAGAAAAAGAACTGATTTTTGGAAATCTTGCCAGTACTATGATGGCCTGTGGAGAGCAAGAAAATAAGCTTGAACGGCTGATGAGTGATCAATTATCTGCCACTAGGAATTATACCATTGAAAACCGAAATCTTTTTTTAAGAGACGAGGATGGCAAATTGTTGATGATCTTACTCAAAGTGGATTAAACCTCAATAAAAAAGAGACTCCCCTCACTCAGGCAGTCTCTTTTTTTATTCAAAATCTATTGATCCTTTACTTTTGTCCTTTTGGCAGAACATTGGATATCAACGACACTTTCTCAATAGGTTCAGAAGCATTTGAGTAAACCCTTACCACTGAATTTTGCTTTCCCATTTTCCCGGCAGAATTAAAAACCACTTTCAATTCTCCCGTAGTTCCTGGTGCAATAGGCTCTTTGGGCCAATTTGGAGCAGTACAGCCACAGGTTACGGCCACATTCTGAATCAGCAATGGCGTGTCACCGGTGTTCTTAAAAACAAAGGTGTGTTCTACTTTATCCCCTTGGGTGATATCACCAAAGTCGATGGATTTTTCTTGAAATTCAATCACAGGACCAGCTTTTTCCTGTGCATAGGCGGCAAAGGTGAATAATGTCACCGCCATAAGTAAAATCATCTTTTTCATAGTTGATTGCATTTAGGTTAATTTTCTAAATCATTTGTATTAATGTAAAATTTGGAGTGAAAGTTCACCATAAACAGTTCTTTCTTAGCTCTTGTCATTGCAGTGTACATCCATCTCAAGTAATCTTGATTGATCATTTCGTCCGTAAGGTATCCCTGATCTACAAAAACCGCATCCCATTGACCACCTTGGGCTTTGTGACATGTCAATGCATACGAAAACTTAACTTGCAATGCCGAAAGATAAGAATCTTTTTTAATCAATTCCACTCTTTCAGATTTGTTGGCAATATCGGCATAATCTTCAGAAACCTGTTTATACAAAGACTGATACTGCTCAGCAGTCAAAGAAGGGTGATAACTGTGTAAAGTATCCAAAATAATTTTAGCTTCAAAATTTGGTTCATCCGGATAATCAATCAAGCGCAATTCCAAAGTTGCAAATCTTAACCCATACATGTCTTCAAAAGACCGGATTTTGATCACTTCTGCAAAATCCCCATTTGCCAAAAAGCTTACCCGATCGGATTCTGCCATATAGGTATAATTGTTTTTTACAATCATCAACATATCCCCGGCATTGATTTCATCTTCAAAAAAATGGATCGTCTGCCTGATATATTGATTGTACTGAACTGCCGCTTTATTGGATCTCGTAACGATAATGGTGCTTTCGACTCCATATTTATTATAAGCATATCTGAGTCCATCCTCAAGTTTTTCACCCGTCATTCTAAAAAAATCTCTGAATCCCTTTGTGACCATCTGCACCATTGGGTTTTCTAACCAGAGTTGTGACCTTATTTCAGTAGCATTGAACAGGATTCCTGATGTCAACTGTTGCCTCATTACTTCGGTGAGTTCTATACCATCAGTCTGCAATCGAAAATGCCTTATAAGATAATCTTTGTCTAAAGCAGGACTTAATGAACTTCCTACGGGTGGCAGCTGTGCAATATCTCCTACCATCATCAATTTATTACTGGACTCTTGAAAGACAAAATCAATCAGGTCCCTTAATAAACTTCTACCTGCACTTCCCTCATCTGCCAGCATGGAAGATTCATCGATGATAAACAGCGTGTCTTTGTAATAATTTTTCTGTAAGGTGAAACCCTGCCCCAAATCCCCCAATTCTCCTTTGGGTTTGTAAATGATCTTATGAATGGTAAATGCAGATTTGTTGCTGTAGTTTCCCATCACTTTAGCGGCCCTACCTGTTGGCGCAAGTAGCAAGGACTTCAAATTCAATTTAGGAAGTGATTTTACCAAGGCAGAAATCAAAGAAGTTTTTCCTGTTCCTGCATAACCTCTCAAAAGAAAAGCTGAGTGAATGCCTTTTTCCAAATTAAAAAACCGATCCATCATCGAAAAAAAATCAGACTGGCCTTTAGTCGGTTCAAATGGAAAATTTCTTTTTAAAAGGAGGGATGGCTTTATCCCGGCTTCATTATCTTTACCTGTCATCAGTGACGAAGCTAAGAGATATATGACAATTTTGGAAGAGGAAATTCATGCTAAATTCGGAGGCAGGCTAAGAACGCGTGTAAACGGAATTTTAATCCAAGATGATAAGATCTTGATGATTAAGCATAATATGGGAAATGGAAAATTTTTCTGGAATGTGCCGGGCGGTGGAATGAAATTCGGAAGTTCCAGCGTAGAGAACCTGGAAAGAGAGTTTTTGGAGGAGACTGGTATTGAAATAACAGTTGAAAATTTTCTATGTACCTTCGAATACCTCAAACCTCCTCTTCATGCTGTCGAACTTTATTTTGAAGTCCGACAATCAGGTGGTATATTGAAAATGGGAATTGATCCCGAACTCCCTGAAGACCGACAGTTGATCACCGAAATTGCCTTTCTTGACATCAATAATATACAATCCATAAAAAATGATGAAAAACACCGACTATTTTGGGGAATAAAATCCATGAATGATGTGAGATTATGGAAAGGATATTTTAATTTTGAAAATAATTACATAAAATAGCGTTCTCAACTTTAATACCATCAACTTAAATCATAGATTAAATCAATCCGAAAATGACACTAAACAGAATTTTATCGATTGTTTTCTTACTTGGAGCATTGGGGCTCGGATACATGTTATTCAGAAGTGTTGACGATGTAATGCAGGAAGAAAAAAGAATCGCAGCTACCGAAGCTAGAATAATCGAAAAACTTCAAATGCTACGTGATGCCCAAACAGCTTACATAGCATCCAATGGAGAATATGCAGGCAACTGGAATGACCTAAAGAATTTTATTGAAAACGGGAAAATCTGGTTGGTTCAAAGAAGTGAAACCACTACTCTTTTAGAATATGGAAAAGAGGAAATCACTGTTACCTTGGATACCTTAGGGTCAGTCAATGTGATTGACTCCTTATTCAACGAGAGAAAATACCCTAATTTCAACCTTGAAAATCTTCAGGTTGTACCAGGCTCAGGGGGTAAGGAATTTGAATTCTTTGCGGACAAAGTCGAAAGGAATCAAAGGCAGATACCTGTTTTTGAAATCAGGGATCCTGCCCCGATCAATCCAAAAAGAAGAGAGAATAATAAAGAAAAAGCTCTCAGAGTGGGTTCTAGAACCGATTCCTCTACTTCTGGTAATTGGGAGTAATTTTGGAAATAAGAACTGATAATATCCTGGAAGAAAAAATTTACTGCGATAAATTTGATACCAATATGGTGTCAAGTTTATCGCTTTTCTTGTATGAAGACTATTATTTCCATTTTGCCAAAGACCAAAACGGGAAAATTCTTGCCATTCATAAACATTCTTTTGAAAATCTAAGATCGCTGAATTATAAACTCAAAGAAGACAGATTATATCAATTGGATGTTCCTACCCGGGTTTATAATTTCGCATCTCCTTTTTCATTGATTCCCGGCCCATTGTTTGACCCTGCCTTATCCTCTGTATTCTTGTTTTTTTCCGAAAAACCTGTGGAAAACAGCATGGTTTATGACACCAGTCTTGAAAGTAACAATCTTCACCTAGTAGGTTCAATCAGAAAAGATTTGGCTGAAATGCTTTCAGAAAATAAGTCGGAAATTTATTTTCATCATGGGGCAACTTCGTTTCTTTCCTTTGTATTGAAAGAAAAGTTTAATCTTGTAAATCAGGAAATATTAATTTTAATCCATAAAGGTTGGTTTTACTTAACCGCATTTTCAAATCAGGAACTTGTCCTTTTCAACAGATTTGAAGTCAACAACAAAGAAGAAATCCTTAATTATATTGTTGGAATAACCCATCAATTGGAATTCAATGCAAATTATTGCAGACTTTCCATTTTCGGAAATTCTTCTTTATATGGAATAGATGATAATTGGGTCTCTCAATATTTCAAAAACTTCGCTATTTCCTCGCCTTTATCCAATATTCATTACCAAGAAGGGACCCAAAGTTTTCAAAATCCAAAAACTTTTGAATCTTTTTGGGAACTCCCCTAATACCCCAATTATGAAAAAGACGGCCATATTTCCTGGTTCATTTGACCCCTTTACAAAAGGTCATCATGATATTGTTGTGAGAAGTCTCAACCTTTTTGATAAAGTAATCATAGCGATAGGATTTAATTCTGCTAAAAATAACCGTTATTTTGAAATAGACCTGATGGTAAATAAAATCTCAGGGATTTATCAGGACAATCCTAATGTACAGGTATTGGTTTACAATGAACTGACATCCACCCTTGCCAAAAAACATGAAGCCAGGTTCTTGGTTAGAGGATTGAGGAACACCACTGATTTTGAATATGAAAATACCATCAGCCAAATGAACCGAAACTTAAATCCTGATCTGGAAACGGTTTTTCTGATCACCTCACCTCAATATGCCACAGTAAGTTCGACTGTAATCAGAGAAATTCACCGGTATGGCGGAGACGTACAGGGATATTTGCCTTACACGTTATGAACCTTTGGGACCAATTTTAAAAATCTTTTATATAAATAACGCATAGAGGGGTAAGAATTGACCAAGGCCGTTTTGGCTTCATAGTGGGACATCCACCTGATATCGGAAATTCCCTCTTCTTTTTGGGGCTTCATATCCTGATCTGAAATACACTCCATGCTGTACCAATAGGTTTTTTTAAGAATGCTTTTCCTGTCATGGGTATAAGTATGCCAAGTTTTACAGATTTCATTTCCTAGTCTCACTTTAATATTACACTCCTCTTCCACTTCCCTCAAAGCGCATTCTGAAGGTTTTTCTCCCCTATCAAACTTTCCTTTAGGAAGATCCCATTTGTTTAACCTATGGATAAAAAGTACTTTATCACCTTTGGTTACAACACCACCGGCTGCTTTAATGACCGTAAATCTGCTTTTGATAAAAGCTTTCATCTTTGGTTTATCCTTCACTACCACTGATACCGAATCCAGATGTTTCAGTTTTCTGGTTCTCAAAAGATAAAGTAATTTAATAATCACATCTCCTGTGGGTTCAATGATAAGTACATCATCATGAAAGTCACCGGTAGCAGGAATATCAATTGGATGGTCATATACACATTCAAACGTTTTATCCTTTGGCAACTCTTCATAGGTAAATAAATCCAAAGGCTTATCGTTGATAAAAATCTTCATAACCGGCAGGATTATCAGTAGTGGTATAAAATATTTAACTCAAAAATGCATAATTTTTTTTAGCCTGCACAATCCCTGCTTACTTTTTATACCTTAATTTTAGGCCATGGAAATATTCGATAAAAAAATAGCTTCTGAAGTAGCTACTCAACTTTTGGAAATAAAAGCAATCCGCCTTCAGCCTGAGAAACCATTTACCTGGGCATCAGGTTGGAAATCTCCGATTTATTGTGACAACAGACTTTCACTTTCCTATCCTGCAGTTAGGAATTTTATCAAAGAAAGTCTGGCACAGGTGATCAAAACGAATTTTACCACTGCGGAAGCCATAGCTGGTGTCGCAACAGCAGGTATCCCTCAAGGTGCCTTATTGGCGGATGAACTTTCTCTTCCCTTCGTTTATGTTCGGTCCAAGCCCAAAGGTCATGGAATGGAAAATATGATCGAAGGAAAAGTTACTGTTGGCCAAAAAGTCGTTGTTGTTGAAGACCTAGTATCTACCGGCGGAAGTTCATTAAAGGCTGTAGCCGACCTTAGGGCTGCCGGTTTTGAAGTTCTGGGAATGGTAGCCATTTTCACTTATGGTTTTGAAATTGCCGAAAAAAACTTCAAAGAGGCTGGAGTAAAACTGATTTGTTTAAGTGATTATTCCTCTTTGCTTACTCCGGCATTGGCCAATGATTACATAGATGACAGCACCCTTGCTTCTTTGGTAGAATGGCGGAAAGATCCTGCATCCTGGAAACCAGTTTAGTAATTCTTTAGTACAAACTGTTCAAAACTTCTCCTCTATCCCCAATCCAAAAAGGGCAAAGTCATATTTAACCGGATCCATTGGGTCAAATTGTCTTAATCTTCCCGTAAGTTCTTGGGCTGTTTGCCAGTCTGTTTGCTTTCTTGAAATCAAACCCAATTTCCTGCCTACCCTGTCTACATGCAAATCACAAGGGCAAATTAATTGATATGGCTTAATTTTTTGCCACAATCCAAAATCAACTCCCTTGGAATCGCTCCTTACCATCCACCTCAAAAACATGTTCAGCCTTTTGCAGGCTGAATTTCGTTCAGGGGTAGCAATATGCTTTTTTGTCCTATTTGGCGCTTCAGGTAATTGAAAAAAGAATTGATGAAAGTTTTTCAGGAGTACCTCCATCACATCAATTCCAGGTTTCCATCCAATGGTAAATGCCTTTTCAAGACTGTCATTTTCTTTATAAAACCATGAAAAAAAATGAATGAAATATAAAGTATCAATATCGTTGAAAGTGCGGTGCTTAAAATTCAAAAAAACTTTTAAATCTTCTTCAGAATGATTTAAAACAAAATCATGCGGTGAATTATCCATCATTGCCAATAAATCACCACACTTATTGATAATAGTCTTTCTTTGTCCCCAAGCCAATATGGCTGCAAAAAAACCTGCTATTTCAATATCCTGCTTTTTCGAAAATCGATGTGGAATAGACACAGGATCCAATTCAATGAAGGCAGAAGTATTGTATTCCGACACTTTCTGGTCTAAAAAGTCCTTTAAATCCATCCTATATCGCCACCTTTACTTCCCCACCCTGAATTCCATCAAACCATTTAAACAATAATTCATTGTCCTCTTTATCAGAAAGATGCCAATCAAAACATTTGATGTTGGTCAAAGATGTAAGGCTATCCAAATCAGGTTCATAAAGGCAGATATCAAAATCAGGTAAGTCTTTTGATTCGGTGGAATTCCATTTTTCGAGCAATATTCCTTCTTCAATGAACCTGACCTTGTTTCCAAAATAGTGGTCTTCCAAAACAGAAGGTATCCCATCAACCCTCCTGATTTTAAAACAAGAGGGACCAAACATAATTTGTTTATAGATTTTTGCCTCCAATAAATCGCCCGAATCCATTAATGGAAGCCAGTCTCCCTGAATTTCTTCTTTATTTTTTTTCTTTGGACCAAATCCGGCAAGTAGTCGGGAAATAGCTGAAAAAAAATAGGTAATACCAATAAACAATAATCCAAAAGTGGCCAAAATCGGATAAGTTATCACGAAGATGGCATTCCAGATAAATCTGAAAAAATGATGGAATATCAATTGGAATTTATTCATTCAATTTCAAATCAATAGGAAATTTCTACAGGGAAACGGGCATTTACTGCTCGGAGTTGATCAAAAGCAGCCTTTGAAAGCTTGATGACCAATTTACTATTATCACCTGTCTGAGGAAGTACACCCACTACTCTCGCAAAAATAGTGATATCATTCTCTTCATTTCTCACTCGCATGATTGTACCTACAGGTGCGTCCCGATGCAGAACCAAATATTTTTTGTGATTCCCCGTACCCTCAATCACCTCCGCCAATCCAGTTTGTTTGATGTTTTTGTATGCCATATCCTCGCCCGCAGAGGTAACGGTATTTGGCGTAGTCAGGGTGGCATTGGCCTTTTCATTGTTTACAATGACAGGTACCGTAGAAGTCACTACAGGCACTGAGGAGGTCTGTTCTCTTCCGACCTTTAATTTCTGCCCGACGGAAATGTTATTTGAATTCAAAGCGTTCCAAGCCTTGATGTCCTCCATATTCGCCTCATATTTTTTGGTGATGGAAAACAAAGTTTCACCTTGTTCTACAACATGCGTAATCCAATCACCTGGCAAATTAGAACCCATGCCATTCGCATTGGTATTGATAACAGGCGCTGTTTCTGAACTTTTGGCTGGACTATTTGTAGCTTTTTCAGTAACAGCTGTTTTAATTTCCTCAGTTTTGGATTCTACTGGAACAGTTGCCGAGACAGCTTTGGCAGCGACAATGCCTTGGTCAGAGGTAGGCGGAGTTACTTCTTCTTCGACTCCTTGAATGACCAATGACTGACCAACACTCAAATCCGAACCCTGCAATTTATTCCATGCCAATATATCACCCACAGAGACATTGTATTTTTTTGAAATTCCAAAAAGGGTTTCCCCTGGTTCAACCTTATGGAGTTTTGCCCCTTCGGGAATAGCGGTTTTGGATATATAGGGAACTCTAATCCGCTGCCCCATTTTCAATCCATCCTCAAGTTGTTCGTTATTCTGGATGATGTCATTCACTGCCACTTGGTATCTTCTTGAAATACCAAATAAGGTTTCTCTCTCCGCAACCTGATGGATTATAAAGGTTTTATTTCCTATTTTTTCAATACCAACGGAATCAACCAATACCAATTCTGCAGCCTGTAATCCCAAACTAAAAGCAATACAGAATCCAAATACAACAATCTTTTTCATAAAGTTTTGACCTACTTTTTGCACAAAGTTCATATTTATTTTTTCAATAGCAAGGAAAGAAACCCTTTGGTTGGATAATCTTGCCTACGATCTTCTATAACGAATTATGAAGGGTTTGTTTTCAAAAATTAAATTGAACTTTCATGATTTTGGCTTAATAACAATAATAAAAAAAAAGAAAATTCAATTCTTGAGTTTTTTCAAAACAATAAAATTTCCTGGAATTTATGAGCCTCCTTAATTACAGTTCCCATTAAAAAAACTATAACCCTTCCATCAATACAAATACCCCTCTCAACTAAAATCAATATTTTACTTCAGCAATTTGCACTTATTTACTTTTTGAAATAGTCAAAAATAATTTATGAGAAACAAAATATTTACCCGAATATGTTTTTTGGGATTAGGAATTTTGCTGCTGGTATTTAGTCCGCAGGATAATCTTTTTGCCCAACAAATTGACATGAGTCAATTCAAGGAAATGAAAGCCCGGAGCGTTGGCCCTGCTGCTATGAGCGGCCGGATTACAGCCATCGATGCTGTAGATGACAATCCTTCTATCATTTATGCAGGTTCTGCTTCCGGTGGCCTGTGGAAATCAACTTCAGGGGGCATTACTTGGAAACCGATATTTGATGAGGAAAAAGTCCATTCGATAGGAGCAATTTCCATTTATCAAAAAAACCCAAATATCATTTGGGTAGGTACCGGAGAGGGCAATCCCCGGAATTCCCTGAATATGGGATATGGTGTATACAGATCCTTGGATGCCGGTAAAACATGGCAAATGATGGGACTCGAAAAAACCATGGCGATTCACAGAATAATTGTTCATCCTGACGATCCCAATACCGTATTTGTAGGAGCCATAGGATCACCTTGGGGAGAACAAGAGGAAAGAGGAGTCTATAAAACAACTGATGGCGGGAAAACCTGGAAAAAGATCCTTTACATTGATACCAAAACAGGTGTCGGCGAAATGATCATGGATCCAAATAATCCCAACAAGATTTTTGTCAATATGTGGGAACACCGTCGTTATCCATGGTTTTTCAATTCAGGTGGAGCCTCTTCAGGTTTGTTTGTAACCCTTGACGGGGGTGATAATTGGAAAAAACTGGATGATAAAAATGGATTACCGAAGGGTAATTTAGGCCGAATGGGGCTTACCATCTCCAAAGCCAACAGCAATAAAGTATATGCTTTAGTCGAGTCCACTAAAAATGCCCTTTATGTTTCAGAAGATGGCGGGGATAATTTCAAAATGGTCAATGACAAACCTGAAATCGGTGACAGACCATTTTATTATTTTGAAATCCACGCTGATCCAAAAAATGCAGATAGGTTATTTACGCTTTATTCAAGAGTGGGAATAAGCGAAGATGGAGGACGGACTTTCACCGAACTTCTCTCATATGCAGGTGTTCACCCGGATCATCATGCCTGGTATATCAACCCCAACGATCCAAGCCTCATGATAGATGGAAACGACGGCGGTCTGAACATTACCCGGGATGGCGGAAAAACTTGGTATTTTGCTGAGAACATTCCTGTTGGACAATGGTACCATATTAATGTAGACAACGAAATTCCTTACAATATTTATGGTGGTCTTCAGGACAATGGTAGCTGGGTAGGACCTGCATATGTTTGGCGAAGAGATGGCATAAGAAACACCTATTGGCAGGAAATCCAATTTGGTGATGGTTTTGATGTTGTTTCAGATCCTGAAAATTCCAGATTCGGATATTCTATGTCCCAAGGAGGAAATGTCACTCGCTTTGACAAAGAAACAGGGCACAAAAGAACCATTAAGCCAACGCATCCTGATAAAGACGTTTTCCTAAGATTCAATTGGAATGCAGCAATAGCCCAAGACCCCCATGATGCAGCCACCATTTATTACGGCAGCCAATTCCTTCACAAAAGCACCGATCGTGGAGAGACATGGGAGATCATTTCACCGGATCTGACCACCAATGATCCTGAAAAACAAAAGCAACAGGAAACAGGTGGCTTGACCTTTGATATCACAGGGGCAGAAAACCACACCACAATCATTGCGATTGCTCCAAGCCCAATAGATAAAAATGTAATCTGGGTAGGTACCGATGATGGCAATGTGCAGGTAACAAAAGATGGAGGAAAATCCTGGTCCAATACATCAGCCAAACTTACCGGCTTACCAAAAGCAAGTTGGATTCCACAGATCCAAGCTTCCAGATATGATGCGGGAGAAGCTTGGATAATCGCTAATAATTACCGAAATAATGATTTTTCTGCTTATGCCTATAGAACCAAAAATTATGGCAATAGCTATGAAAGGATAGCCGACGACAATAAAGTTTGGGGATTTGCCCTTTCTATTATTCAAGATCCCGTTGAACCAAACTTAGTATTCCTAGGAACAGAGTTCGGATTGTATGTGAGTTTTGACAATGCCAAGACTTGGAATCAATGGAGACACGGCTATCCAAATGCAGTTTCTACTTACGACATGGTCATACAGGAAAGAGAGGCTGATTTGGTTATCGGTACCTTTGGTCGTTCTCTATATGTCTTGGATGATATCAGGCCCTTGAGAATTTATGCCAAAAACCAAGGTAAAGCACCTGAAGGCAAAATTACAGCCGTTCCTTCTTCTGATGCCTATCAGGCAGAAATTCACCAGCCACACGGTGAAAGATTTCCTGCAGACGGAAAATATGCTGCTGAAAACAGGCCGTTAGGTGGAAGACTAAGTTTTGTCATTAATGACCCTGGAAAAGAAAAATTGGATTCTGTGACTGTTTCCATATTTGATGCTGCAGGCCAACAAATCAGAACCATCAAAAAACTTCCGACAAATGGAGTCAATCAGGTAATCTGGAACTTGGATCGGAAATCTTCTGTCGATACTCCTTTTGGCAGAGGAGGCGGAGGTGGCGGCCAAAGAGCACGCGGTTTCTTTGAACCGAGCGGTGGTGCAGCATTACCCGGGACTTATAAAGTGGTGTATCAATATGGTGATATCCGTTCTGAGGGTTCTATTGTAGTTCACTCTGATCCAAGGATTCAAGCAGATTTGGCGGATTTACAAGCCCGAGAGGAATTCATCAAACAAACTGAAATCTTGACGGCTGATGTCATGAAAGCTACCCGACAGTTGGATGACGCCAAAAATACAGTGGACAAAATCATCACATTTGCCAAAGATGTCGATGATGCAGAAGTCAAAGAATTGGTAAAACTAGCCAATGAAACCAAAAAGAAAATAGACAGCACCAGAGAAGCATTCTATGGACCCACCAAAGAAGGACAGGGAATTGTCAGAAATCTCTATCCAACTACCATGTCAAGACTATTCGCTCCTCGAAGCTATGCCAACTCATCTTATGGCGCTCCCGGACCAACAGAGGACAGGTTGTTGCAACAGGCCAAAGAAAGTGCGGAGGAAGCACTGAAAGTATGGAATGAATTCTTTGAAAATGACTGGAAAGTATTTGAAGAAAAAGCCAGAAATACCAAAATCGATATTTTCAAGGAGATTGAGAAGGTGGAAGTGAAGTGATTGCTTTATAAATTGTGAAAGGACGGGAGACGGGAGACCGAAGATGGTTACTTTCAATATTCAGGTTTGAAATAATAAAAAACCACCATAGGTAAACTGTGGTGGTTTTTTTCTAATGTTGTTGGAAAACTTGAACCTCATCAGGTAATAGGATGGCGAAGTCGCTAGTCTTTCCCGCACAGCTGTCGAGAGCAACTTCGCCTTTCTATCCAATAGAATTTGCAATTCATGTTTCAAGAATTAACTTTGAGAAAGGCGCAGAGCTTCAATTGCGAAATTGGCCAAGTCCAAAATGGTAAGAATATAAGGGTGAAGATGCATTCAGATGGCTATCAGGATTCACCCTTTCACTTTCCAACCTTATTCTACACCCAGACGAGTTAAAGTATCCGTGGAAAATAAATCCAACTAAAGCATCAAAATGGAATGTTCAAATTTTCGCAGGTAAAGTATTGAACCTATTAACATGTTAGAATTAATATGTATTTTTATATAAAATCTTGATATAATGGACTACAGAGAAATAATTACCATCGAGCCAGGTAAAAGAGGGGGTAAACCCTGTATAAGAGGTATGAGAATAACCGTCTATGATATTTTAGGCTATCTGGCTTCCGGAATGACGAATGAAGAGATTCTGCAAGATTTTCCTGAATTAACTCTTGATGATATCAAAGCAAGTTTAGCTTATGCAGCAGATGCAGAAAAGAAAGTCAAGTTATCTGTCTAGGTTTTAATATTGCAGATGAAGATTTTAATAGACGAAAATCTGAGTTGGAGAATCAAGAAGTATTTTTAAATCAAAAGGATGATTGCTATTTGGATATCTTTTGAGAAAAAAGTCAAGCAAAATCATTTACAACCACCTAGACCTGCCGACCAAAATCATCCTGACCGGAACAAACCGCAAAATCACTTACCAATATGATGCGATAGAGGATGGAGGGTTAAAGATTATTCCATTTGGACTAATCTAGCGAAGGGCCAGAATACAGGGAGCAATTACACTTTTCTATCCATTAGAATTTGCAATTCATGTTTCAAGAGTTAACTTGAGACAGGTGACGACCTTCAACTGCGTAATTGGTAAATTACAAATTGGTAAGAATATGAGGGTAAGTTACAGCTGTCAATTGTTCTAAAGCATTTCAAAAAATAAATCAAATGAAAAGAAAATCAATGTTTTTCTTGGCAATCTTTGCAGCAGTAGTAATTGTGTTGACTGTGGTTTTGTCTTTGATGCAAGTAGAGAATGAAAAAAAGTTAGCAATTAACTTTGAAGTTGATAGGGTTGAAACTACTCATGTTTTAAGATCTGTGTTATATGATAAAAATGGAAATAAATTAAGGTTACAGCGTTTTGTACTTTACGACTATCACGATGTAAAACCCGGAGATCTCATTGTTAAAGAAAAAGGTTCGGAAGTGCTAAAAGTTTATAGAATTGATAGTTTAGGAGGAAGGAGTTTACATTTAACTTTAAATCAGAATTAATTTAAAGCCAGGCAAGTCCAGATTTTTGCTTTATAGAGCAGCTACATTTTTCTGGAAGAAATCCTAGAAATTCTTTTTGGTCAGGTAAGTGTCTATCATTTTAAAGACCTTAATATCAAACTGTCTGTTTTCGGAAAGCATATGGAATGATGAACATCGATTCATGAATGATATAGTCAGAGGACATTCCAGCTTGACAGGGTGATTTTCAATTTTTAAAAAAAATTACAGGCTGAAAACTAAATAAATAAAAAAACTATCACCCCCCATAATGCTCCTCATAATACTTCTGATAATTGCCTGAGGTCACATTATTCAGCCAATCTTCATTTTCCAAATACCAATCGATGGTTTTTTCAATCCCCTCCTCAAATTGGAGACTGGGTTCCCATCCGAGTTCTTTCTGTATTTTTGAGGCGTCAATGGCATATCGGTGGTCATGCCCTGCCCTATCTTTCACATAGGTGATCAGCTTTTCTGAGGTACCTGATTCCCTTCCGAGTTTGGCATCCATCTTTTGGCAAAGCAATTGTACGATATCAATGTTTTTCCATTCATTGAATCCCCCGATATTATAGGTTTCCCCCATTTTCCCCTGATGGAAAACCAGGTCAATAGCTTTGGCATGGTCAACAACATATAGCCAATCTCTGATATTTTCTCCTTTCCCATAGACAGGCAAAGGTTTGTTGTTTTTGATGTTGTGGATACAAAGCGGGATCAATTTCTCAGGGAATTGATTCGGACCGTAATTGTTGGAGCAATTGGTAATGACGGTTTTCATTTTATACGTATTGGCATAAGCCCTTACAAAATGATCTGAGGATGCTTTGGATGCAGAATAGGGAGATTGCGGATCGTAAGGGGTAGTCTCGGTAAAGAAACCACCGTCTTCCAAAGAACCATAAACCTCATCTGTGGAAATATGGTAGAAAAGATGATTTTCCAAATCTCCCCAATAAGCTTTTGCTACATTCAGCAGATTGACAGTGCCTATCACATTTGTTTTTACAAATGCCAAAGGATCTGAAATTGACCTGTCCACATGGGATTCCGCTGCTAAATGAATGACATCAGTAATTGCATGTTTTGCAAATACTGCTTCCAATTCAGGAACATCCAATAAGTTCACTTTCTCGAAAAAGTAATTTGGACTAGCCTCAATTTCTCTCAGGTTCTCCAAATTCCCTGCATAGGTCAGACAATCCAGATTAATGATATTGTAATCAGGATATTTCTCCACAAAAAGCTTAACTACATGACAGCCTATAAACCCTGCCCCGCCTGTGATCAGAATATTTTTTTTCATCATTAAAATTAAAAATTGAAAGATTGGAAAATTGGAAAATTGGAAATAGATGTCCGCTGTGGCAGATTGATTTTTCGATAAATCAATTTTATTTCAAGAATAGTAGAAACAAGCATTTTCTAAGACAATTTTATTTCCCGTAAAATTCATTGTACCAAGCCACAAACTTAGCTACCCCATCCTCAACAGAGGTATTGGGCTGGTAACCGGTATCTCTTTTCAGGTCTGTGACATCGGCATAAGTGGCAGGTACATCACCTTGCTGTAACGGTAACATATTTTTCTTTGCTGTTTTGCCCAAGGCCTTTTCCAAAGCACCTATATAGTCCATCAACTCAACAGGATTGGAATTACCGATATTGTAAACTTTGAAAGGGGCATATGAACTACCGGGTTCTGGGTTATCTCCCGTCCAATCAGGATTAGGTGTCGCCGGTCTATCGGCCACTCGGATGATACCTTCTACAATGTCATCGATGTAGGTAAAATCTCTTTTCATTTTACCATGATTGAATACCTGTATCGGTTCATCTTTTTTGATGGCCTCTATGAACAAGAACAAAGCCATATCCGGTCTGCCCCAAGGTCCGTAAACAGTAAAAAACCTCAAACCAGTCGTAGGAATGTTAAAGAGATGGCTATACGTATGGGCCATCAATTCATTGGCTTTTTTGGTGGCTGCGTACAAACTTACCGGATGGTCAATATTATGGTTGGTCGCAAAAGGCATTTTGGTATTGGCACCATAAACAGAACTGGAAGAAGCATACACCAAATGCTTGACAGGATAGGCACGACAGGCTTCCAAAATATTCAAAAACCCTTGAATATTGGCCTGAATATATACATCAGGGTTGGTCAATGAATACCTTACCCCTGCTTGGGCAGCTAGGTTGATGACCACATCCACTTTCTCTTTTTCAAATATTGCCATCATGGTCTCTTTATCGGAGAGATCCATTTGATAAAAAGTGTAGGCTTCGTATTTATTGGAATGAACCGCTTTTCCCAAAGAAATCTGACTTTTTTCAATTCCGCACTCTTCTAACCTCCTGTATTTTAGATTGACATCATAATAGTCATTGATCACATCCAGACCAACAACAGCATCACCTCTTTTTAATAGATAATGGGCGACGTGAAAGCCTATAAACCCGGCAGTACCGGTAACAAGATATTTCATCTTTTCTTTTTAAAATTGAAAAACCAAAAAAACAAATAATTTCAAAATATGTAACCCAAATCTTTATTTAATTTTGAAGAAAACCAATTATTTCATCTCGATTTTTTCTTGGGGCACATATTTGTTGTACTCTTCTAAAATCAAATGATGCATTTTCCCTCTTTCGTATTTTGTGGTAACCTCTTCAAAAAGATTATCTGCCAATAATTGCATATAGTCCCTTTTTACATAAGCAAACTCCAAAGCATCTTTTAAAATATCTGTTTTTTTGACAGGAAAGACCAAGCCTGTCTTTTTATTGGTAACGATATCCAAATTACCGATAATATCAGAACATATTATGGGTACCTGCATAGCACCGGCCTCAAGAAGCACATTTGGAAATCCTTCTCTATGGGAAGCGTGAACAAGGACATCAGCCAAAGCCAAATAATGCGCCACATGATCTGTCCATTCTATTTGGACTATCCTTGGATGATCCTGAATTTTTCTCACCACCTCTTGGTCAAGCGGATTTAAATCCTGTTCAAAAGAGCCTAAAAGCACCAATTTTGCCCTATCAGCCAGTTTGGAACCTACAAAAGCCTGAACCAATTCCTCAATCCCTTTATCTTTGACCAATCTGCCTATTGCCAAAATAATGAAATCATTTTCAGAAGGCATAATTCGCATTGTTGCAGCCACCAGGTGATTTTCCTTCAAAGAATTCCTGTTGAATTTTTTAAGGTCTATTCCATTGGAAGACCCCTCTCCTATCACTTTTAGTTTTTCAGGTTCTGCCAATCCTTCTTTGATAATAAACTCTCTCAGGGATTTGGAGTTGGGCCATACCGCTGTTGCAGAGGCATAGGTTGATTTCTCCATTTGAACCAAAAGGCTTTTCTTCTGCTTTTCGGCAACCATATAGGGCAATCCTGCTACGGTATGGATCCTTACTTTCACTCCGGCCAATTTAGCTGCCCACATAGATAAAAGTCCAGCTTTGGGTGTATGGGAATGGACAATATCAGGTTTTTCTTGTTTGAACAAACCATATAATTTCCAAAGACATACAATATCATGTAAGGGAGTTATTTTTCTGGTGAAAGGTACGGTATAATGGGTGCAGCCCTCCCCTTTTTCAATTTCATTGATTTCTTTCCCATCTGCACTGACCATGAGTACATCCCAACCTGCTTCCTTCATATATTTCATTTGACCAGCTAAAAGAAGCTTAAGGGAAATTGGTACAGTGGTTACGCGGATTAATTTTGGCATGCAGTTTTTTGTTTTTAAAATGCCAAAGTTAACTTTTTATTGCTTTGGGTCAGATTAAAATTTGAAAAAATAAATAAATCCATTCCCAATTTTGGTGGAATTGTGGGCGGTTCAGAAATCACCCTCTTCCAATTGAAACAACTCATCCAAAGTCACTCCAAAAACCTTAGATATTTTCAAGGCTAAAACCGTGGATGGAACATATTTGCCAGATTCAATGGAATTGATGGTTTGCCTGGAAACCCCAACAGATTCCGCCAAATCCTGTTGGGTCATGTCTTTCTTGGCACGTTCTACTTTGACTGTGTTTTTCATATTGCCAAGTTTAAATCAAAGCAAGGGTTTCATGTTGTCTATACATCACCCATCTGAATCTGATGATAAACACCAGCTGAAGAGAAAATGTATTGTAACCCATAAACAGCAAATAATCAAAACTGTAAAAGACCAATGTCCCCAAAATAGAAATCAAGGAATACAAATAAAAAGCCAGTAGAAGACTGTCAAGTCTGAGTTTTTGAATGTATTCGTCTTCAATTTTCTCTTTTGAAAAAGCAATCAAAAACATAGACAAAAATGTCCCTATGTAAGCAAACTCGTATGTAAAATTTTCATTTGAACCATAAAACAAATCACCTGGTTTTCGGAAACCATTCCAGGTCAACCATAATAATTCATATTCATAAACACCCGAAAGAATGAGTAAAAGCGTCATTGGAAGTAAAAGCGCCAAACCGATAAATTTTAAACGATATGGCAATAGTAATTTAGTCAGCATATAATGTTTATTTACATTTTATTGATTTGATCTCCATTTTTGATATTCGAAGGCAGCAAATACATAGGCATTGAGTAGAAATAATACCAAGGGTGCGGAAAATATCTCCTGTCTGAATTCTCCAAACCGAAGGTAATTGACCACCATGATGGCGACCAAGCCACACATCAACCAAAAAAACCCTGTCTGAAAGGCCTGTAATCGAAAGGTCTTGACCATCTCATCCTCGATCTTTTCTTTGGTCAGGTTCAAAAGCGTAAAACCTACCGCCCAGCTTCCATAGATAATTTCTGCTGCATTGTCAGGACTCAATCCCACCTGCAACAAAGCCAAGACAATCACAAGAACTACGGGCAGTGGGAAAAACAGAAACGACAAAGGCCTCCATTTCCTTTCCAACATCGGTACATACATTAAATCATTATTCTTCATAATTGTAAAGATATTTTTACCAAATGTAAAGTTTGTTTTACATATAGTCAAACAAATTTGATAAATATTTTTGAATGAAATAATTTATACACAAAAATATCAAATGGGCTATTTGCAGGTTGTCTGTTTAATTGAAAGGAAAACACCAAATAAACACGTATTCCTAGTTACCTTTGAGGCTCAAAACCAAAACATCGAAAACACCATATGTTGAAAGATATTAGAATCGCGATCATTGGTTGCGGAAATCTCGGAACATCCATAGCAAATGGCCTACTGGAGCAAGCTGACTTTTTACCTCAAAACCTCCACGTCACCAAAAGAAATCCAGCCAATATCCTGTACCTTCAAGATAAAGGGGTGCGGGTGCATTCGGATAATCTGATAGCTGCCAAAGAAGCGGACGTAGTTATCTTAGGAGTGAAGCCCTATAATGTGGCCTCAATTTTGAAAGAAATCAAGCCGGTATTAGATCCAAAAAAACAAATTATAGTATCTGTAGCGACAGGTATCACATTGGATGAAATATTCCAGGAAATAGATTCCAAGACTACTGCATTTAGGGCAATGCCCAATATTGCTGCCGATATCCGCGAATCCGTGACCTGCATCTGCGGTAGAAATATCACTGATACCACAGAATCCCAGGTAAAGGATTTATTCAACAGTGTTGGTTTCAGTATTACTATTGATGAAAACCTGATGGAAGCGGCCACAGTCCTTGGTGCCTGTGGAATTGCTTATGTATTGAGATTTATGCGGGCTATGATTCAAGGCGGGATACAGATTGGATTCGATGCCAAGACAGCAAGCAAAATCGTGAACCAAACTGTAAAGGGTGCGGCGGAATTGATGATCCAAAAAAACATCCATCCCGAAGAAGCCATTGACAAAGTAACAACCCCAAAAGGATGCACTATTGTCGGACTCAATGAAATGGAACATCAGGGTTTTTCAGCTGCTATGGTAAGAGGCGTTTTGGCTTCATATGAAAAAATAGAAAAGAATTAAAACAAAATATCCCTGCCTCTTAATACCATTTTCGAGGCAGGGATATTATCTTTTTTGAGCTATTTTTTACTTCAGAATTTACTTTTTCAGCAATACATCAGCAGAAGGTGCCTTTCTGTTTGCCCTTGGTTTGGGATGAACGAAAGTGTAGAAAAACATCCGCAACTCATATTCATCTTTGGTCAAAAAGACATTGGTCATTCCATCTGTAATGTCATTGATAGTAGCCATGTCTTGTTCTTCAAGCCAGTTCGGATCCAAGCTTTTAAAAATCGTATTTAAAGGAACGAAAGACATATCATCTTTTTGGATAGTAACAGGATTGACAAATTTGCCATCTTTTACAGTGGCTTTCCCGAAATAACATTCACTTTTCCCTTGATGGATAACTGAAATGACAACATCATGTTGGCCATCTGTCACGGGATTTGCACCTCTTTCAGTAAAGGCTGTGTAATATTCATTGTAACATCCCTCTACTTCATCTTTTGCATGGAAACTTTCAGCCGTTTGGCCAAAAGCTAGCTGTATAGAGAAAATAAACACAAGAATCGTAAGCATGTTTTTCATAATTTTTGTTTTTGAGTTTAGATGATCAAGTTTATTTTTTTTTAAAAATTGGTAAATAGCTGTAAAATTTTGAAACTAATTTGAGAATAAAATTAAAAACAACAACTATTTATCTGACAAAATTCCTAATTCTTCCAAAGATATTTTCCCTTCATAATAAGCTTTCCCGACAATGGCACCATAAACACCCAATTTCTGAAGTTCTTCGAGGTCCTCAATCCCTGCCACTCCACCACTTGCAATCAAATTGATTCCCGGAATCTCAGATAAAATATCCCGATATAATTCCAAAGAAGGCCCCTGAAGCAAACCATCCTTGGCAACATCCGTACAGATAACATATTTTATTCCATTGGCATAGTGATCTTTGATGAAATCAATCAGATCAACAGCTGTGGTTTCCTCCCAACCTGAAATAGCGATTTTTCGGTCTTTAGCATCTGCGCCTAAAATAATTTTTTCACCCTTGTATTTTTTTACCCAAGAATCAAATAGGATGGGGTTTTTGATGGCAACACTTCCGCCTGTCACCTGATGCGCTCCCAAATCAAATGCCAATTCAATATCTTCATCTGATTGCACTCCACCACCGAAATCAATTTGAAGTGAGGTTTCCCTGGCTAAGGTTTTCAGGACTTCATGGTTGACTATTTTCTTGGCCTTTGCACCATCAAGGTCCACTAAGTGTAATCTCTTTATCCCTGCGTCTTCAAAACGCTTGGCCATGACCAATGGAGAATCATGGTATTCTTTTTTTTGTCCATAATCCCCTTGGGTAAGACGGACACATTTTCCGCCGATGATATCTATTGCTGGTATGATTTGCATCTTTTGGTTGTATTATTTATGACCGATGTTGGATTTCAGATGACCGATGTTTGGGACGGGAGACGGAAGACGGGAGACAGAAGACAGAAGACCGAAGTTTGACTTTTTGTATTGGAGAGACTTACTGTAATTTCTTTGGACTTGATTATCGCATGTCGCCTCGCTTCTTTTTTCTTGATTCTTAAATCTATTGTTAGGCGTCTTTATAGATGTCTCCTGCCGTCGACATGACAAGGAAAGGTCTTTCTTAATAGTTAATGCCTTATTATATCCTATCTTCTTTAGTGTCTTCCCTTCTCGCATCTCAGCTAATATCTCCAGCTAAACCTTCGAAGTCAAAAAAGACCTCAAAGGTTACATTGTCCTAATCTCGGCTCTCGCATCTCGGCTCTCGATTCTTTTGTCTCACGTCTCATGTCTAGCGTCTCACGTCTTCGAAAGAAAATTCTCCAAAATCCTCTCTCCCACTTTACCGCTTTTCTCAGGATGTGCCTGCATGGCGTAGAAATTGTCCCTGTGCATCAAAGCTGCAAAGTCATGGATGTAATGGGTCTGGGCAATGGTAAATTCACTTAATTCACAATAAAAGCTATGAACATAATAAACATACGATTC
Source organism: Aquiflexum balticum DSM 16537 (assembly GCF_900176595.1). GTDB lineage: Bacteria > Bacteroidota > Bacteroidia > Cytophagales > Cyclobacteriaceae > Aquiflexum > Aquiflexum balticum. Next base: position 3,127,190 of record NZ_LT838813.1, on the reverse strand, counting down.
ATCATCCAAACCTACTAAAAGAGGACTTTTCAACTCCAGTAGGTTGTTCCAACCCACATGAGGAACTTTGAATTCTTCGTATGATTCCGGGATAAACTTTTTGACCTTGACAGGAAAAACACCCAAGCACTTGGTATCATTTTCTTCGGAATACTCGCAAAGCAGCTGCTGTCCCAAACAAACTCCAAAAAAAGGCTGCTTTAGTTCAGGGATCAATCTGTCGAGTTTTTTTTCTTTCAGATAATGCATGGCCGTGCTTGCCTCTCCTTGACCTGGAAAAATAACTTTGTCGGCTTTCGAGATTATTTCCAAATCATCTGTCAAAACAGCATCCGCTCCTAGCCTTTCCAATGCGTATAAAACTGATTGGACATTTCCAGCATTGTATTTAATAACTGCTACTTTCATTATAGATGTGAGACGTGAGACGTTAGATTTGAGATAGGTAGGTAGGACTATTTAAAGAAACAGTGTCTAAAAGGAGTGAAGCGGACCGAATTTTCCAATTTTTCAATTTTTCAATCCGCCACGCCTGTGCGCCTGTGACGTAGCGGATAAGTTCTTTCAATTAATTACCCCTTCGCCGCCTCAGCAACCATCTCTCCCAATACCTCCTCAATTTCCGGCAAGGATCGGTAAAGCTGTTCATAACTTTCAATCACAAAATACTTGTCCTGAAATTTGTCTTTCCAATAAGGTGTATTCAGGATTTTGCGCACGTTGTATTCATAATGTTTGGGTTCATTGGATAAACTGAATTTGGTCTCTCCAGCTGAACTCAATATTCCGGCACCGTAAATTTTGAGGTCACCATCTTCTCTGATCAAACCAAATTCTATGGTAAACCAGTAGATGCGAGAAAGCAACTCAATCGCCCACTTATCATCAATGAATCTCAATGCAATACCACTTAGATTTTCAAGAAAATCAACATAGGGCTGATTGGTCAACATGGGCATATGGGCAAAGGCATCATGGAACATGTCCGGTTCCTGGAGATAATCCAATTGGTCCATTGTCCTTAACCAAGTGGAAGAACAAAACCTTTTATTGTTCATCAGTCCGAAGAACAGATCATCATCGATCAATCCGGGAACAACCTGTATGGCCCAACCGGTACTTTTTGCCAATCGTTTGTTCACATCAGCAAAATCAGCAATCCGGTCAGCGGTAAAATTAACTTCTTTTATCCCTTCCAAGTATGCTTTTGAAGCCGCTTTTGGCAGATTGACTATCTGTCGCTCAAAAAGGATTTTCCAGACTTTAAAGTCTTCCTCCGTGTAGGCATCGTAATCTTGCCTCATCTCTTTTAATCTCGGGTCAGAAAAGACCCAGTCTTTGGGTTTATTTGTCATTTTATATTTGGGCTTTTATTCTTGATTGTAAATATAGTGAAGATTTGAGATGTGAGACAGGTAGCGTAACCTTTGAGGTCTTTTTTTGACCTCGAAGGTTTTTGTCTTACGATAATCGTTAAAAAACAAGAGGAAATAACAAAGACACAAGAACCGAGAACCGAGATAAATTACTTTAAAACGGCACACCTAACAACCTTTAACTTTTTAAACCTCCTGATTTTATCCTTCTCCTAATTTTTCAATTTTCCAGTTTTCCAATTTTTCAATTTTTCAATCCACTACAACAAATCAAACGTCTTTCTCATCGCAAAGGTCTTCCTTATCCAATCAGCCAAAAGCGCACTTTGATCAAAATCCAAAGTTTGTTGGCCGTCAGAATAGGCTTTTTCTGGAATCTCATGGGTTTCATAAATGATTCCATCAGCACCCGCCATCACCCCTGCCAGGGCCATTTGAGGAACATATTCCCTGATTCCAATTCCATGGGAAGGGTCTACGACCACCGGTAAATGGGATTTGGCTTTCAATATGGGAACGGCATTCAGGTCAAGGGTGTTTCGGCTTGCTTTTTCATAAGTTCTGATTCCCCTTTCACAAAGTATCAGTTTTTCATTGCCTCCGGAGAAAACATATTCGGCAGACTGAAGCAATTCCTCTATGGTTCCGGAAATCCCTCTTTTGATCATTACGGCTTTGTCGACTTTCCCCAATTCATCCAATAAATTGAAGTTTTGGGTGTTTCTGGCGCCTACTTGGTAAATATCCACATAAGGATACATCTCCTCAATCTGCGAAACCTGCATGACTTCGGTCACAATCTTTATACCTGCTTCCTGGGCCAAATCATACCATAATTTCAAGCCATCAATTCCCAAGCCTCTGAAGGCATATGGACTTGACCTGGGTTTGAATACCCCGCCCCGCATCATTTTGATGCCGTTTTCTTTAAGATGGTTGATCACTTTGATGATCTGTTCCTCTGATTCAATGGAACAGGGGCCTGCCATGATAGCCATATCACCGTCTTTGATATAAACCCCATCACCTAGGTCTATTGAGGTTGGTTTTGCTTTCCACTTTTTGGAAACCAACTTATACTCGTCGGAAACAATATGGATGTCCTGAATCCCTTCTTTTTGGCCGATTTGACGGATGTCAAATTCTTTCTTGCCTATCCCTACCAAGTAATCCCCCAATTGGGTTTTTACTTCTGTGATTTTGTAACCGATTTGATTGATTTCCTGAATAAGTGATTCCTTTTGAATCTCAGAAATATCTTCTTTTAGCTGAACAATCATATTTTATTTGATTACTGACTGAATATAGTTTTTGATATCCTCAGCCAAATTTTTACTGTCTTTGATCACTTTAATAAACGCACTTCCTATAATCGCCCCATTGCTATAAGTAGATGCTATGGAAAAAGTTTCTGAATCGGAAATCCCAAATCCTATTAACCTTGGATTTTTAAGGTTCATCTCTTTTACCCTCTTGAAATAGGCAATCTGTTCTTCCGAAATTCCTGATTTAGCACCTGTGATACTATGCGAGGACACCATGTAAATGAAGCCATCAGAGTTTTGGTCAATCTCCAGAATTCTTTTTTCACTGGTCTGTGGTGAAATCAAAAATGTATTGGCCAATCCATATTTTTCAAACAATTGCTGGTATTCTTCCAGATATTGCTGAACCGGAAGATCTGGCAAAATCAATCCATCAATCCCCAATTCCTGACATTTTTTACAAAAAGCTTCCATCCCATATTGGATGATCGGATTGAGGTAGCCCATTATCACTACCGGGATGGAAATTGATTCCCGCATGGACTTTAATTGCTCAAAAAGCTTCTTGAGACTCATACCGTTATCAAGGGCAATCATGTTGCTGTCCTGAATGGTCGGTCCATCAGCAATTGGGTCCGAGTATGGAACTCCGATCTCGATGATATCTGCCCCAGCATCCTGAATCGCCTTCATGATCGGCAAGGTATCTTCCAAGTTCGGAAATCCAGCTGTAAAGTAAATAGAGAGTACCCGCTCTTTTTTATTTTGAAATAATGTATGTATTCTGTTCATTTTTTTCTTAAGATGTGAGACGTAAGACACAAGATGTGAGATTTTAGATTGAAGATTGTAGAATGTAGGTTTTAGATTTCAGTCCAAGCAGTCAGGATTAGATAGGCCTATCTTGGTACTTGGTACGTGGTACATTGTACAATCCTTCATCCTTCAACCTTCCTCCCTTTCAATACCCTCCCCACTTAATGTAAGTATCCAAATCCTTGTCGCCTCTTCCTGAAAGGTTGATGACGATGATATCGTCTTTTCGGTATTCGATCATATTTAAAGCATGTATGGCATGGGCTGTCTCGATGGCCGGAATGATACCTTCCATACGACTGAGTTCAATTCCTGCTTTCATCGCATCTTCATCTTCCACAGCCACAAATTCTCCTCTCCCAATATCAAACAAATGTGCATGCACAGGGCCGATTCCAGGGTAATCCAATCCTGCTGAAATGGAATGTGGCTCAACAACCTGTCCATCTTCGGTCTGCATCAGCAAAGTTTTACTGCCGTGCAGGATTCCGGGAGTTCCCAAAGCTGTGGTTGCTGCCGATTTACCCGAAGATATGCCCAATCCTGCTGCTTCCGCGGCAATCAGTCTTACCTGTGGGATATTATAATAATGATAAAAGGCTCCGGCAGCATTACTTCCGCCACCCACACAGGCGATGACCAAGTCCGGATTTTCTGTTCCTTCTTTTTCTTTCAACTGCCATTTGATCTCTTCCGAAATCACGGACTGGAACCTGGCCACCATCTCAGGATATGGATGTGGCCCAACCACGGAACCTATAATGTAATGCGTATCCACAGGATTATTGATCCATTGCCGCATGGCTTCATTGGTCGCATCTTTGAGGGTTTGGCTTCCTGAAGTTGCGGGAACCACTTTTGCACCGAGGATCTTCATTCTTTCTACATTCGGCCGCTGACGTTGGATATCAAGTGCTCCCATGTAAATGGTACAATCCATCCCCATCAATGCACACACAGTCGCTGTGGCAACTCCATGCTGACCGGCACCTGTTTCGGCAATGATCCGCTTTTTGCCAAGCTTTTTGGCCAAAATGATCTGACCAACGGTATTATTTACCTTGTGGGCACCGGTATGGCATAAGTCCTCTCGCTTGAAGTAAATTTTCGCGCCATATTTCTGGGACATGCGTTCTGCAAAGTACAAAGGTGAAGGCCTTCCCACAAAATCCTTTAACAGACTCTTGAATTCCTTTTGGAACTCAGCCGTTGCCACTATCTGCTCATAATTTTCCCTGAGCTCTTCAATATTGGGATGGAGCATTTCAGGGATGTATGCACCCCCAAATTTTCCGTAAAATCCTTTTTCGTCGACTTTGATCATTTTTTTTTAGACTTAAGACATGAGACATAAGACGTGAGACTTGGTCATGTTCCCTATTGGAGTAAGAGGATAGAACCGACTTATTTCAATCTTATATCCACTTTATATCAACAATTTTTCCATTATCAAATTTTCCCTTTAAACTTTTCTATTAAAGGTATATCCTTAATCCCAGGTTCAATTTCGAATTTTGAATTGATATCTATTCCTTTCATTTGTGGGACTTGGGATTGGAGATTTTTGATTTCTTCAGTTTGATCCAAACTTAATCCTCCACTGAGTAAAAACGGTTTTTCGAAGGGATAGTCCATTAATAACTGCCAGTTGAAAGTCTTTCCACTTCCACCATATGACTTGGTGAAGGTATCAAATAGGAAGAAGTCCACAAAAGGCAGGTAAGCTTCCAATAAATCCCAATCGATGGAATCATGGACAGAAAAAACCTTGAAGATTTCCAAACCTGTTTTCTCTTTGATTTTGCTGACTTCATCGACCGTTTCTTCCCCATGCAATTGTAAAGTTGTCAACCCAAATGATTGGATTTTTTCTTCAATATCTGAAATCTCCGCATTCACAAAAACCCCCACTTTTCTAACCTTAAGTTGCTTAATAAAGTCCGCATGTATACTGTCCACAAATCTTGGCGAAGGTGGATGAAAGATCAGACCCATCCAATCAGGTTGGATTTGATCTAATAATTCCCTGATGTTTTCAGGATCGCGCATGCCACAGACTTTCAGCTTCATCATCCTTTGGTAATGCCATGCTTTTGGGAAATTAAACTCCTGTATTCCTTTATGAAATTATAAGCTGCTTGATGTGGTCTCCCTGATTTCATGAAATTCTCACCGATCAGAAATCCATCGAACCCAGCTTCTTTCAAGTCAACGAGTGTTTGTGGATTTGAAATGCCACTTTCGGAAATTTTTACAAAATCTGGTGGAATTTGATATACAAGACTAAAGGATGTTTCCAAGGAAACTTCAAAAGTCTTCAAGCTCCTATTATTCACACCCACCAAATCCAGATATTCATTGAGAGCAGTTTCAAGTTCTTCCCCATCATGCACTTCCATCAATACCTCTAATCCCAATGACCGGGCAAAAGCAGCCAATTCTTTTAATCTCTTTGGCTCCAACGCTGCAGCAATCAGGAGAATGCAGTCAGCCCCTATTGATTTTGCTTCAATGATCTGATATTCATCAATGATGAAATCCTTCCTGAGAATCGGGCAAAAATTGAATTTTCTGGCCAAGGTCAAATCTTCATTTTTTCCACCGAAAAACTCCTGATCTGTCAGAATGGATAAAGCCGAAGCCCCTGCCTGCATGTAGCCTATGCTTACCTTTTCTATGGATGCGTTGATATTGATATCTCCTTTTGAAGGTGATTTCCTTTTGAATTCCGCAATGATGCCTGTTTTATCTTCTCTGGTGATATACTTTTTCATCGACACCACTTGACTTTCAAAGTAGATACTCTTTTCAAGCAACTTTACCGGAACAAGGCTGCTCTTTTCGGAGACTTCCTTTCTTTTGTGGACAATAATTCTATCTAATATATTCATAAGGTTCAGTTTGAAAATGAAATGGATGTTTTGGGATTGACAAGGGCAGTAAAAACCTGTAAGGCTTTACCTGACAAAAGGGAATCTTCAGCTTTTGATAATGCACTTTCGAAATCCAGTGAAGGATCTGCTGTAACCAAAGCGGCAGCGGCATTTGCCAGAACGACTGCATTTTGGGAAAGAGTTCCTTTTCCTTTCAAGATGGCATCGAATATCTCTGCCGATTCCTGTACGGTATCCCCGCCCCTTATAGAATCGGCTGAGATTTTCTCTAAACCAATTCCCGCAGGACTGTAAAGTTTTTCTCCCGAATTGGAAATCATCTTAAAATCCCCTGTCAAGGATATTTCATCATAGCCATCCAAAGAATGGAGTATGCTGAAACTACCTTCGTGTTCTTGATAGAGGTAAGCATAGAGTCTTGCCAACTCAAGACTAAAAACCCCTACCAATTGTTTTTTTGGAAAACTCGGATTGACCATAGGACCGAGCATATTGAAAAAGGTTTTGACACCCAATTCCTTTCTGATGGGACCTACATTTTTCATAGCCGGGTGAAAAAGCGGAGCGTGTAGAAAACAAATTCCCGCTTCGTCCAGGCTTTTTCTGATTTTGTCAATATCGCTGGTAAACTCATATCCGAAATGGGCCAACAAGTTGGAAGAACCACAAATAGAAGATACCCCCGTATTGCCATGCTTGGCCACATTTTGACCTGCTCCAGCAACAATGAATGAGGCAAGGGTAGAAATATTGAAAGTATCTTTCCCGTCACCTCCTGTACCACATAGGTCCATGGCATCGTATTCAGCAATTTCAACAGGAACACAAAGCTCCAACATGGCTTCGCGAAATCCCCCAAGTTCCTCCACTGTGATACTTCTCATCAGGTAAACCGTCAAAAAAGCCGCAATTTGAGATTGGTTATATCCCCCTGTCGCAATGTTCTTCAACACTTCTTTAGCCTGTTCCTTGGAAAGTGTCCGGTGTTCTATCAAGTGGTTGAGTATGTCTTTCATGGTTGTAGGTTTGTGTGGTTACTTTTAGGGTTGAAATGCTCCTGACTACCTGCTCTTCAGATGTCTCTCCCGTACAGCTGTCGGGATCGACATGACAAGGTGGAGTTCTTTTTAGTAGTTAATGCATTCGATTATCAAAACTCCATTTTTATCTTTTTTTTTCTAAAATTCTTTAGGCAAACTTTGTTTCTTCTTTCTTCATTTCCCGATACTCGGGACAGGCTTTGGTTTTTGCTTTTTGTATCACTTGTCTCTTGGCTCTAGATTCTCGGCTCTCGCTTCTCGCTTCTTGGCTCTTGTTTCTTGGCTCTTGTTTCTCAAAATTCAGCTTTCCAACCAATTCCTCATCATCTCCACCCCATGCTCAGTCAAAACCGACTCCGGGTGGAACTGAAGGCCTCGGACTTTATATTTTTTGTGTCTGACTCCCATAATCTGTCCATCAGGCGTTCTTGCTATGATTTCCAAATCGGAGGATAAATTCCCTTCATTGATCACCCAAGAATGGTACCGACCTATTTTGAAAGTTTCAGGCAAACCATGAAATAACAAATCCGCTTCGATTTTCACCTCGGAAGCCAAGCCATGGACAACTTCTGAAAGGTTGATCAGATCACCGCCAAAAGCCTCCCCAATGGCCTGATGACCAAGACAGATTCCAAGGATGTCTTTGGACGCAGCATATGTTTTTAACAATTCAGGCATAATTCCAGCTTCGGAGGGGATTCCCGGTCCAGGTGAAAGGAGTATTTTATCGAACTTAGCTACATCTTCTAAGGGAATTTTATCATTCCTGAAAATGTCCATTTGAGTTCCATATCCCAATTGCCTGATGATATACACCAAATTGTAAGTAAAAGAATCATAATTATCTACAACAAGAATCTTCATATGGGCATCAATGTTTTAAACTGTTTACTGTTGGTAGAATAGATTCATGGCTATTCTGAAACCCAGCCTTACTGGTCAAGCAATTCATATCTTTAAGTAATTTTCATCAATTAGATTTTTTCAGCTGTTTTGAGTGCCACCCGCAACGCCTCCAACTTATTGGTCACTTCCTGCAATTCGGAGGGTATTGAGGACTTCGCAACTACTCCTGCACCTGCTTGGAACCTGAGTTGGTTGTTTTCGGAGACGAAGGATCTGATCAAAATGGCATGATTGAAATCCCCATTAAAACCCAGAAAACCAATAGCTCCACCATAGAATTTTCTTGAAGTATTTTCCAATTCATCTATCAATTCCATTGCCCGGTACTTTGGTGCTCCAGAAAGAGTACCTGCAGGAAAGGTATCTGCAACCAATTGGAGAGGATTGGAATTTTCAGGGAGCTGACCAGTGACTTTGGATACCAAATGGATGACATGGGAATAGTATTGGATTTCTTTAAAGACCTCCACTTTTACTTTTTCTGAAGACCTGCTCAGGTCATTTCTGGCTAAGTCAACCAGCATCACATGTTCTGAATTCTCTTTAGGATCATCATAAAGCTTCATGGCCAAGCTTGCATCTGCCTGGTCATTGCCTGTTCGCTTGAAAGTCCCTGCTATAGGGTAAATGGTGGCCACATTGTTTTTAACAACTATCTGTGCTTCCGGTGAACTGCCGAAAACCTTGTAGGAACCATAGTCAAAGTAAAAGAGATATGGTGAGGGATTGACCGATCTAAGTGCCCGATAAACATTGAATTCATCTCCTTTGAATGAAGTAGTGTACCTCCTGGAAAGCACAATCTGGAATACATCTCCCCTAAAACAATGCTCCTGGCCCTTTTTGAGAATTTCCAAAAACTCCTCATCGGTGTAATTGGAAGATTCTTCCCCCACAAGTTTGAAAGAATAAGAAGGGATGTTTTTGCTGTTCAACAATGTTTCCAATTGAGGAAGGACATTTTCCACATGGGAACCCTCCAACTGATGTTCAAACAGGTGCATTTCATTTTTGAAATGATCGACTACAATCACATTTTGATACACGGCATAGTGCATCATCGGTACTTCCTCTGGGCCGGTATTCGACAACTTGATATCTTCAAAATAGGCCACTGCATCATACTGCATATAGCCAAAAAGTCCGTTACTGATAAATTTATGTTTACCGTTGTCGTCCTTGAATTTTGCTGAAAACTTCCTCAATGCATCAATCAGCGGAGTTTCTGAAGTGATTGAATAGGTATTGGATTTCCCTTGGGGCAATGATTCTGTTACTGTCCCACTATTGAAGGAAAATGAAGCAATTGGATTGAAGCAGATGTATGAGTAACTGTTTTCCTGACCATGATAGTCCGAACTCTCCAACAAAATCGGATTGGCAAACCTATCTCTGATCTGAAGATAAATACTGACAGGGGTAATTGTATCTGCAAGTAATTTTTTGTGTTCAGTATGAATTTTGAATGTTTCCATGATCTTGGGTTAAAAAGAAAAAAGGCTTGCCGGGAAAACCAGCAAGCCTTTTGTATATCGTAACAAACCTGATATCAGACAATAGCTTTCGGTTCTTCCCAGGATTGAGAAGTCAAATGCCACCACCAATATTTTGTTTGAATCGTTTTCATTTTTGCAATGGGACAAAGTTAAAAATGCATTCTATTTAACAAAACATATTTTTGAAAAATTATTTGAAAAATGAAGGATATTACTAAAGAATAAATAAAATCATTAAAATACTTGTAAAGGGCCGGGAATATTTAAACGAACTAATGACTACTTTATTAAAGATTGTGTTTAGAAATATAACAATGAAAAAAAAGAAGAGCTTGGCACCTTCGAAAAAAATCAATAATTATATTAATTTTATAAAAAGCAGTAGAGTTATGGAATTAAGAATGAAAAAATATAACATGATTGAAAAAATCATGCAGCTTGATGAGGATGATATTGAGAAACTGGAAGCAGCCTTTATTGAGATTTTTGAAGAAGTTAGTCTTGAACAATACAATAAAGAGCTTGATAGGGCAGATAAAGCTATTGATGAAGGGAAATTTATTGAACATCATGAAGCAGTTAAAAAAATCCGTTCATGGAGAGAAAAATAATTTGGGAAGATCATGCTATAGAACTTTTTATCAAAGCAATTGAATGGATAAGTAAGGATTCTGTTTTTCAAGCTGAAAAGGTTGAAAAAGCAATTTTAGAAAAAATTGAAGAGTTACCGAATTACCCTGAAAAATACCCCCCAGATAAATTTAAATTACAAAATCCAGGTTTATTCCGGGCTTTTGAAACACATAGTTACAGAGTATCTTATAAGTTTAATGATCAAGAAATCAGAATTTTAAGGATTAGGCATGTCCGCCAAAGTCCTAAAGCTTATTAATTCCCTGTTTTATCACCTATTAAAATTCCTTTCTCCAAAAAAATATCCCCATGAAAAACCTTCCCCGATATTTTAAGCGTGTTTTTGATGATTACCAGGTATTGGTAAAAGTGAATCCGGATGAATTCACCGGAACAGAATTGATCGTTCATCCTGATGGGAAAATTGAAAAAACAGAAATGGAGTTTGACGAGGAGATTTTTGAGGACCTGACCGTGGATGAGTTTGTAGAAGGTAGCGCCTTGGAATTTAATCTGTATCTATCTAAATACATTTGAATAAAGAAACCTGAAAAAAACTTTTAAGTCTAAAGTTTTGATAAAGATTATCTGCTTCTTGCTCCTTTGAACAAAATATTTTTAAGTATTTTAAAAAAATAGGTAATGTCTGTTTTTAATGGAGATCTTGCATACGCGTTTAAATATCGCAATTCTGAATCCATGATTTCATCCAAAGTTTTAGGAAGATCTGCATAAAAAGGTGGTAAAAGCCCTGGTTTGGTTTGGGTTCTTTTGGTTTTCAGTTCTTCTGAATATAACCTGAAATATTGCTCACTCAAAGGCCGGACACCGACCAATTTCAAATCACCTTTTATCCAATTCCAGATCATGGGAATTTCATCCAACCACACTTTCCTGAGTAGTTTCCCAAATGCTGAAACCCTGAAATCGTCCTTGAATTTACCACCTTCGGTAAGGTTGTTGTGTTGGTAGACATAATCCTGCAAATATTCTGAATAAGGGTACATGGTTCGCAGTTTGTAGACCTTGAATTCTCTTCCTCCCTCCCCTACTCTTTTTAGTTTAACAATTGGCCAATAAGTCGGGTCAGCTTGTTTGATAGGTTCACTGATTTTTGTGGCTACAAAAAAATGCATATTGTCGATATCCTGATAATCAACCACTTCGAAACCAAAAGCATATAACCTCCCTGTGAGTTCAACCCGGGACATCAACTTCCCTTTGCCTCCTGTTATAAAATCATATACTTTTTGGGTTATCGGTAGCTTTGGAAAAACCCTATATAAAAGGGCATCGAATCTATAAATCAATTGACTCAACAAATGTGGATACTTTTCAAGGATTTTATTTTTCCTGTTCACATAGGTTTCCAAATACCCAATAATGAGACCTGACTTGTCCAATAATCGGGAAGAATGTTCAAACAGTTCATTAATTTCTTCAAATTCATTGAGTTTGGAAACTGAAACCAAAGCAGCAAATGAGTTTTTTTCAATTACTTGAAAATGATTGATTTTTTCGGCAAAATGGATTTCCGAAACTGGAATTCCTTGAAGATATTTTCTAACAAAAAAATGAGAATCCAAAGGAAAAGATTTTGAAAAAAATAAATCTTCAACCCCTGGTACTATACCAGATTCTTGGTAATCTATTGGCTGTAAGGTACTTGCGAGATTCATTGAAACTATATAATTCCAGGAACTAATAGACCTGCTAATTAAACGAATTTTTCGATGATTTGTGTAATATTTTTTTTAAGGCCTTACCCGTAAAGCTTTGGAATGGCATTAATTTTCTTCAAAGCTAACTGAAAATCGATACCGAGTATTTCAAGGTACCACCGGATCGTTTCATATCGGGGTTTATTTTCTTCCATGGATTTTTTCACTGCCTCTTCCCTACTGATCATTCCTTCTCTTACCTGATTGCTTCTGAATGTATCCACTTCTGAAAATCCTGCAACGGTAAAATAGACATAATTATAAAAGCCAGCAGTACCATCCCCGATCCTCCAAGTAGAATCCGTATCAGTTGCCTTTTCCCAATCGTATTCATTTTGAATCAGGTTGTTGATCTCATTTTCGTTCCAAGGATAATAATCGAATAATTGATAATAGTCCTTCTTGGGAGCGAGGTAGCGGACGGCAAAAGAACCGATTGTATCCATTAACGACTGATTGAGGTATTTTGAATTTGATAAAAATTCTTTTCCGACATACCCCATCAATTTCAACTGGTTAAACCTTGAAAGGGAATAAATATGTTCTTTTTCAAATTCCGGAGCCACTCCTGCAAAACCAACTTTAAAGTCGGTATTTTCAAGATGATTGACCCCCCAAATATTCAAATTGATTCCGGTCTGTTTTTTTAACCTATCTGTATAGTAAAAGAAATATTTGTCTCCAGCCATAAACAAAGGAATCATCCCCAACGCTGGTTTTCTTAGCCAAGCTTCAATATTTTTTTTGATATTTTGGCGCTTCCAATGAATATCCGCAGCCACCACAATATTCTCTACACCTAATTTACCACATACTCTTGAGATATTCCTTCTTGCCAAATCCGTCACCATTCCCCATTCATACGTGAAGGCAATAGGATTGAGGCCCAGCTCTTCCTTTACGATATGTAGCGCAAAAGTACTGTCCCTTCCTCCACTAAATGGAACAATACAATCCTGTTTGCTATTGGAACTTTTGTAAGAAGAGACAATAGTCTTTAATTGATCCAATTTTCCACTTTTATTTTTTGGAGTATAACCGTGACAATAGTTGCATTCGCCTTTCTCATCAAAATAAATAAAAGGAAAAGTTTCAGGGAGAATGCATTTGGAGCATCGCTTAATGGTTCGAATTCTGTCAATATTAAACTCCAACAAGTCAAAAAGCTTTTTTTCTTTGTTTCTATTGAAATGGATTTCCGGCTCCAGGACTACTTCTCTAGTATTTTTTGAATTTTGAATTTGGTGAACAACAGTCCTAAAATTCTGTTTGGGATCCTCTTTGAATTCAAAAGGGACAAAATCCAAGGTTCTTAAATCCAAATAAATTTTCTCGCCGGGATTCAGTTTTTTGATAGGCGTTGTTATCAAAGATTTTGCAAAGGACTTTTGAATCAAGGTGTTTAGATAAAAAGACTCCGAAGCCACTATAAAAAACCTGTTTGGCTGATGGAGGTAATATAAAGAGCCGTTATTTGTGGATAGGAGCAATTTATTCTGAGAAGCGAAATAGGCGATAATTGAACAAGTGCCTTCCAAATTTCCAAAAACCTCTTGCGGAGTTTTCTTCTCTTTAATTAATTCTTCCTGAAGCTTTTTTAAAATGACTTCAGAATCAATTTTATAATGCCTTGTCCATTCAGGCTTTTCTTTCCAAAGTTGATCAGCATTGACAACAATTCCATTATGAACCAAAATATCATTTTCCAATTGCACGGGCTGATTATTTTCAGCCTGCAACTGTGATCCATTGGTCACCAATCGTGCATGACCCAAAATGCAGATATCCTTTGCTGAATCGCGGTATTGATTTTTTGCCTGGGAAAAAAGTTGATTGAACTTTTCAGACTTGATTAATTCTCCAATTCGAATATCTCCCTTAATCAGATCCAAAGAATCCAAATGGATAAAAGCCAAACCGGAAGAGTCCTTACCACGGGACTCACTTGATAAAGCAAGGTGCCTGAGCAAGGGGCTGATTGAAGCCGTAAGTATTCCGGAATCAGATTTGAGAATTAGTCCGAAGATGCCGCACATGGCCTATTTTAATTTTTTTAATGATTAAATTTTTATTTCAGGAAGTTATCTTCCAATATAGAAGACTCGTCTCTGAAACTCTCCTTCATATCAATTCTCCGCTCAAGCAATATTTTTTTTGATTTTGGATATTCCTCCACCAACCAAACCAAGAAATCTGTAAGGTTATACCTTTCATTGGAGAGGGATTTGACTTTAGCCCTTAAATCTTTTTTGTATCCTTTATTCTCTAAAATATTATACGCAAGTTCAATCACTCCTTTTTGATATCTCAAATTATGTATCAGACCATTTTTTGCTTGTTGTTGCAATGTGCCTGCGTCGAGAGAATTAACATAAATTGCTGGGGTTCCTAGCGCTGCACATTCTGACGCCATTGTAGCGCCTTCTCCTATAAACAATGATGCATAATACAGCACATGATGGACCCTATTTGGTTTAATCCTTATCAGAAAAGGCCTTAGTTCCTCCGGTAATTCCCCTTCTGATGAAATAATTATCTTGTATTTTGTAGCAAGTTCTTCAACCAAACGGATTTTATAATCATCTGAAAATCCCATTTGGCCTTTGTCATGAAAAGCCCCCCAAGAGACAAACCTCAAAAACACGAAAGGAATATGCTTATCAATACCAAGTTCAGAATAAATTTTAGGATCAGGCTTGAAATATTTTTGACTAAGATAAAATAACTCCATATGCCCTTTAAACTTGAACTGCTTTTTCCCAAGGTCAAGCAGGTAGCTTTCCGGATTCAACACCAAGTCTGTAAAAGGGAAATAAAGCTTTCTGTTTAATCCTGCATGTTCGGTATCATCAAAAGAAATATGAGGTATACCAAAAAGAAATGACATATGGGCAACATAAGAAGCTGCAAAACTTAAAGACAAATCAGGCTTTTTTTTGATATAAAGCAGGAAAATACTCCATTCACATTTTAAAAGGAAAAAAAATTTTCCTAAAGCAGATCTAGCGTTTTTCCCCATTGGAATGTATTTCAATCCCTCAAGTTCAAGAAGTTCATAGGTGATTTCCTTATTCCTGCAGGTGATGATGAGTTGATGTCCACTGGCTTTCCACTTAGCTATAGAATGCTTAAAATAATGAACATTGGCGGGGTGAATGATGTCTATGTGGATTGATTTCATTGATCACGCTCCTCCATTTGATAGAACATTAGTGGCTTGTTTGGCAACAAATATTTCATTGCAGGAAAAATCAATCTTTTCATTTTTTGTATTCTAGGAAAGTATGAAGGATAATCTGTGAAAAATTTTCCAGGACCTTCTAATAATTCTATTAATTCTGATTTTGGAAAATTCAGCTTTTTTGCAACAAATTCAATGTCTTTATCAACACTATCTTCATCAAAAGGTTTTTTACCAATTTCTTCGATTGCAAGTTCTCGTGAAATTTCACCGCTCAAAACTTGAGCTGATAATGTGATTTTCCTTTTGTCAATTCCAAATTTTTTTGGTAACCAATAACTAATAATAAATTTTGTAAATATATTCTCATAATGATGCCCCCCATAATCCACCCAATTATACTTTTGAACTAGTATTTTTTTTGCATTTGACTTTGTATAAGGTAGATAAAAAAATGGTCTGATCATTTTAATGTTTTTTAAATATGCAAAATAACCAAATGACCAAATGGATAAACTTGGAAAAGAACGTAATACTCTATTTTGGTATTTTTTTGTTAAAAACTTTAATTGAAGACTATCTGTATATGTCCATTCATTTGGTTGAAACCCTTCTGTTCTAAAGTCATGCCCAATTAAAATGTGTTTTAGACCTTCCCTATCGGCCACTTTGTAAAGCACAGCTTTAATTGCTAAATCAGTGGGACCATCAACCCATGGCAATTGAGCCTTTAAATAAGCCTTAAATACATCTATGACTTCCTGATAATTAATTACATATGTTTCTAGGTCAAAATCTAAGGCTTGGGTCATTTTCTTAATATTCCCAACTGCAATATTTGATCCCCAGCCATTATCAAGGTAAACAGCTAAAACTCTAAGGTTATATTCTGCTGCGAGATGCAATAGAAAAGAACTGTCTGTACCACCACTAACTCCAATAATACAATCATACTTATTTCTTCTTCCATGTGATTTCATTTTCATAACAAATCCTTCCCAAATCTTTTGGCCTTCTTCCCCTTTTGGAAAATCTGCTAGCAGTTTTTTGAAAATCTTTGCATACGAGCTAATACCTTCATCATCGAACTTGATATCAGGTATGGATTCATCCCATACACCAAGTTTGCATATTTTTCCTTTAGATGCCTTCATTCTGCAAATAATTTAAAAAGTTCTTCTCTGGAAGGATAATTTATTAAAACAGCTTTTCTTGGCCCATGGTAAACAAACATACTTCCTGCTGCAATAGCCTGTGCTCCATGAATATAGGCCAATTTCAAGTCCATTATATTTCCAGCACCTCCACATATTATTGAGGGGATATTTACTGATTTATTAATTTCCTTTATGATTTCAAAATCATAGCCCGTCATTGTACCATCCTTATCTATACAATTGATCATAATCTCTCCCGCCCCATAATCTTCAGCTAATTTCACATATTCCAATAAAGTCTTCTTCCCTTTGATTCTTCCATTTCTATACCGCACCTCATATCTCATAAAAAATGTTTTCTTGACATCCAAACATACAGTCACACTTTGACTACCTAATTCCTTGGAAATTTGACCAATTAAAGCTGGATTTTTAACAAAGGCTTCCGAAATTATCACTTTCTCTGAACCGGACTGAATAAGTTTAACGGCTTCCTTTACATTTTTTATTCCGCCACCCACACTAAAAGGCATGAATGCCTCATCGCCGATCTCCTTTACAAAATCTAATGATATTGTTCTGTTTTCATTACTAGCAGAAATATCAAGTATCATTAATTCATCTGCCTGTAGATCATTAAATAACTTTACAGTATTGATAGGATCTCCTAAGTAATTGGGATTCTTGAATTTTTTAGTTTTAAATAAGCCCAAACCCTTGAAAAGCAAAACAGGAATGACACGAGGTCTAAACATTATTTCTGACTTAAAAAGTTGTTTAAAAGATTTAAACCTGACCTATGACTTTTTTCTGGATGAAACTGAAAACCAACAATGTTATTAGACTCAAAAGCAGAGTCAAAGGCAATCCCATATGTTGATTCGCATAAGACATCAGTTGGAATCTTGCATTTCACATAATAGGAATGAACAAAATAATACATTTCATTTTTGTGAAAACCTGAATCTAATAATGATTTTTTTTTAAAATCAATTGTATTCCAACCTATGTGTGGGATTTTAAAAGATGATATAGGAAATTTGCAGGTTTCCGCATTTAAAAGTCCTAAACCTTTAATCCCATTACTTTCTTCACTGGAATTTGTCAACAATTGCATACCCAAACAAATCCCCAATATTTTTTTTTTATCACCCAAAACAGCATCTATTATAGATTTGTCCCAACCTTTCCTTTCAATTTTTTCCATTGCATTACCAAAATGTCCTACCCCAGGCAATATGATGAAATCAAACTTTTTTAATTCAAGAGGAGAACTTACAATTTCAGCTCTTTTATTCAAGTTTTCACAAGCTTTCTGAACTGAACGTAAATTCCCCATGCCGTAATCAATGATGGAAATCATATTAACCCTTCAACAACTTTCTTTAAAACTTCCATTTGCTTTTCTGAATTTAATTCAAGGGCCGCAACATTTGCATTTGTTTTTAATCTATTTATTTCGTCTTTATCGAGTCTAGATAAAGATTTAGCCATAGATTCGGCTGTCCATTCCTTAGAAACAACACCAAATTGATACTTTCTAACTAAAGGAGACATTTCATAATCAGGGCCTACCAAAACCATTAGTCTGGATTGTATATATTCAAAAAATTTGTTGGGAAGTGCGAATTTCAAATTGAAGTTATTTGGAGGAAAAAACGCCAATCCGACATCGAACTGATTTGAATACTCAACCAGTATTTCCCTCGGTACCGGTTTAAGAAAAATTATCCTTGGATTCTTAGATGCTTTTTTAACTAGTCTCTTCCAATGGAATCTGGTGGAATCTCTAAATACAAGCATAAGATAAAGCTCAAAATCACTATTTAAAAAATCCATCATATCTAACATGATTTCCAAACTTCTGGAACTACTGACAATCCCATGATGCAACAACTTAATTTTAGAGCCAACTGGATTAGGTTTCAAATCCTTGAATTCACATGCGTTTGTGACCAAAACAGGTTCCACTAGGAAATTCTTTTTGTATTCTTGAACAATACCTTTGGAAACCGTTATCATCTGCTGAACTTTTGGGATAAATTTAGAGCATAAGAATATGTAATAGTCTTTATAAAAAAACCGCCAAAAAGGATCATCGTCAAAATTTAAAGGAGAATATTCATGAGCATCCAATATTACAGGAGCTGACCCTGCAATTTTAATAGCCAAAGGAACTAGCCTGATTTCATGTGCAATCACAAGGTCAAAGCTAATATTCTTCATTTCCAAGCAAAATCTATTTTTTGCTTTATCCCAATAAAAAGAATCATAAAATCCAAATTTTAACATAGGTAGATTGATCAACTCATTTATAAAAGATCTCTTTTTAATCAAGTGAAATTGATATTCAATTCCTGCTTTCGAAGTACCCGCAGAATGAACTTCAAAATCATTACCTAAGGATTTAATTTGTCTGTAAGGCCTTGGATCCATCTTTAGATCTGTGTAGGCTAAAATCAATATCCTTTTCATTAAAAACTATTTTATTAAGCAAGGGTAATTCAAGTGGATTTAACTTGATTAGGTAGAAGAAATAAAACATCATCCAAAATGGATGAGAAGTCAAAGTTGAAGCAAAATAAATGAATGCAAACATTAAAAAAATTAGTGCTTTACCTTTTAGTCGATAATATCTCAGGTAATTATTTAAGCTTTTATAATGAGCAATGGATATTAAAAGGAAACCAAACAAACCATAAATTGCCAACAGGTCGGAAATTCCGTTGACTCTGACAAGTTTAGTATATTCACTTTGGGTCCTCTCTGTGGCATTAAACCCATAACCGAAAATTGGACGCTTAATAAAATCATTGAAATCAACTATAAAAGAAGGAAATCTCCCTAATGATCTTGTCTCAAACTCTCTAGCATCCTCCAACAATTCTTTATATTCATATCTACCAGCGATTTCTTTATCAATTTTTTTATATCCCAAATCTAAGTTCAAAACAAAAATCAAAACAAAAATCAAAACAGGTAACAAGACTATTTTATTGATCCTCTTAACATTAATAATATAAATTTGTGGTAGAATTGCAAAAGCGATGATAAAACCTGTTGTCGATGTCGTTGTCAACAATGCGATACTAAAAATTAAAAAACGTCTATTTATCTTGAAATTATTATTTAATAGATTTATAAGCATTGCTAGAACTAGAAAATTTGCAAAACCCTTTGGTTCCCAAGCGAATCCGGAATTCCTTAATATTGAACCATGGCTTTCCATTGTAAATATGAAAAAGTTGGCAAACCTGTCATTCCTAAATTCCAGATAAAGTATGTTGTTTTGAAGAATTCCTACTAACCTAAATAAAAGGTCGTAATTCAATAATTGAAAAATGAATAATGGAAGGCTTATCAAAGCAAGATAATAGGTGATTTTTTCAAAAATTGAAAAAAAACTTGCTCCAACACATTTAATAGTTAAATAAGCGTAAATCATTTTAATCAGAATATAAATGCTAAGAAAAAAATCATTCTCTTTAAAAGAAATAAAATAATATAGATTTAATGCTAAATAGATGTAAATCAAAATAAAAATAAAATTATCAACTTTCAACCTCCTCTTATAAAAAACCCAACTAGCATAAATTAATGCCATTACAGTTGTTTCTGGGACAAAGGCTAATACAGAGGCCTGTGTACTCTTAAATAAGATCAAGCCTACTAGAATGAAGTTTTCTCTGTAAGTTTTATGACTCAAAAACAAACTTGCCATAACTTACTTTTTGGAGGTAGCAGACGACAAGGAAATAAAAAAATAAAGAATATACATAATTGAATATGCCATACTATAAAGCAATACACTTTGGTCGGCTGATTCGTTAAAATATCCAACCACTATTGCAGCAGAAGTAACCAAAAGTAAGACAGTTTGCCATATTAGATTTAGCTTTTGTTTTCCAGCTATCAATAAAGTATAACCTAAAGGGCTTACTGAAAACTGAAAAAAAAACATGATGGACAAATATCTCGCATAATATCCAGCTTGTTCCCATTCTGCACCAAAAATCCATTCGAATAAAATAGGTGAAAATATCGCAATCAATACCGTCGGTATGATCGCAATAAATGAAAGATATTTGAATGTTCTAACAAATGTTCCTCGACAATCTCCTATACTGTTGAATTCCTCTGATGCTTTTTGCTTGAAAACCTCTAAAGTTGATGACGCCACTAGCTTTAGTGGGAAACCTAAAACCCTCTGTGTAACCGAAAAATAACCAACTGGAGTCAATCCATAGAAAGCTGTCAAAAGTACAATTGGATTTTGGGAAGTGTAAACATTGATAATATCTGCCGGCAAAGAATATTTGGGAAAGTTGATGTTTTCCTTGACTATAATCCACCCTTCCGACAGGTCAAATCCTTTGAACAATCCTCCTTCTAACTGATGGGTTTTGTAAAATAAATAAAAAGTTTCTGTTAGCTGTGCTAATATGTTGGCAAAAAGGAAGACTTCAGGTTTTGGACTCCAAATTCCACCAAATACCAATATACTGTTTAAAATAAGTGATTTGAAGATCCCACCTAAAGCAATTTTTCGATAAAGTTTCTTCCTGTTGAGCCAATTCCTGAAAACATAAAAAAAAGCATTCAATCCGACTAGCAAAGGAACAAGGTATATCCAGGTGAGATATTCCTTTTTAAAAAGAAATGAAAAGAATGTAAGGGGTGTTAGGGTTATAAATAAACCAAGAAATGACAAAGAAATTAAAATAAAAAAAACTAAATAGCCTATAAGGCTTTTGATATCTTCATCTTTACTGCTAATCACTAGAACATTTTCATACCTAAATGTCACAATAACAGATAATACATTAACAACAGACAAAAAAATGGTAATTATCCCAAAAGTCTCAGGTGAATAAATCCTAGTTAAAACAGGTGAAAGTAAAACTGTCAAAAATTGTGTCGCAAATACTCCTCCCGCAATGGTTAAAATATTCTTTAAATAATCATTTTTTAAGAGTTTTCTTATCATTTAATCTTCTCACTGAGTTTAAATGGACCTTTCTCTTTACACATTAATCAGATTCATCCTAATTGAAGTGGTTTTTATCTTAGTAATAAATTAATTGAAAATGGATAAACCAAAAGAATAAAATGAATTTTTAAAAATGAACGCCTTCAATTCACCAATTAAATAATTTCAAATAAAAGGATGCTCCGCCAAAGGCAATCTCGCAAAAGGATGATAATCACCTTTCAATCCGATCTCTTTTTGCTGCCTGATATCATGGACAATTTCTATAGAACTTCTGGCCTCTTCCAATCCGAACCCGTAACCTGCCAATATCTGCTTATAACTTTCTGTATGGAGGTCAACAAAGCCATCGCTGAATTCAATCTCCTCCCCTTCGAGGGTAATGGACCTATATATACTCAATCCTTTTTTTTGAATGGATTCCGGCAAGGTATTTTCATTAATACTCAAAAACCACCTGACATTGCCCTTTTCCAATTCCAACAAACCTGCTACTCGATCATGGGTTTTGATATGGACTATATTGGATTTCACTTTTCCGAATACCCAAACCAACATATCAAAAAAGTGGATTCCAATATTGGTTGCTATGCCTCCTGATTTGCTTTCATCTCCTTTCCAAGAGCTGTAGTACCAATTTCCCCTGGAAGAAATATAAGTCAGATCTACATCGTATACTTTATCTTTAGGCCCTTCTTTAATTCTTTTTTTCAAAGCAATAATAGCCGGATGAAGCCTCAATTGCAGGATATTGTATACCTTGGCTCCCGACTCTTCCTCTACCAATTTCAGCCCATCAATATTCCAAGGATTCAACACCAAGGGTTTTTCACAGATGATATCCGCCCCAATCCTCAAACCGAAACGTATATGGGCATCATGCAGGTAATTTGGTGAACAAACACTGACCATATCAATTTTATTTTCTGACCTTTTGAGTTTTTCCACATAGCGGTCAAAGCGCTCAAACTCTGTGAAAAAATCAGCCACAGGGAAATAGCTGTCCATAATGCCAACTGAGTCAAATTTATCATAAGCAGCCACCAATTGATTCCCGGTTTCTTTAATCGCTTTCATGTGCCTTGGAGCAATAAATCCTGCAGCACCTATCAATGCAAATTTTTTCATTCCGTATCAGTTTTATTAAGTCTAGAAACTTTTCCATTTCTTAAAGCATATTCATCACCCGATTCCGGACAAACTGCTCTACTATCCTTATTAAAAACCAATTTATACCCATTTTCACTCATCCAACCAATCTGCCTAGCCGGGTTACCTACAACCAAAGCATAAGGAGGAACGGATTTGGTGATGACTGCACCTGCACCGATAAAAGCATACTGTCCGATATCATTGCCACAGACCACAGTAGCATTTGCTCCAATAGTAGCGCCTTTGCCTACATGGGTCTTGGTATACTGGCCTCTTCTATTTATGGCTGACCTTGGGTTGGTAACATTGGTAAATACCATGGAAGGTCCAAGAAAAACATCGTCTTCGCAGGTTACCCCTGTGTAGATGGATACATTATTCTGAACCTTTACATTATTGCCCAAAACCACTTCAGGGGAAACAACCACATTTTGGCCAATATTACAGTTTTCCCCTATTTGCGAATTTGGCATGATATGGGAAAAATGCCAGATTTTGGTCCCCGCCCCGATTTGGCAACCTTCATCTATTACCGCTGTTTCATGTGCAAAATATGCCTTCATTCAAAAAAACTGTTTATTGATTCAATGACATAAGACTGCTGTTCTTCCTCCATTTCAGTATGCATGGGCAGAGAAATCACCTCTTGACACAATACTTCGGCTACTGGAAAATCACCTTTTTTATATCCCAAGAATCTATAGGCTTCCTGAAAATGGACAGGTAAAGGATAATAAACCATGGTGGGTACTCCCTTTTCGGCTAGATATTTTGAAAACGATTCCCTTGTAATATCTTTCAAAATCAAGGTATATTGATGGAATACATGGGATGACTGATTCATCCTCTTTGGAATTTGCAGGTTGGGGTGGTTTTTAAAAGCTGCATCATATTTTTTAGCTACCTGATTCCTAGACTGAATATACCCATTCAAATATTTTAATTTAACCCGCAAGATAGCCGCTTGCAAAGTATCCAATCTTGAATTGACACCAATAGCATCATGGATGTATTTTCTCTTTTGTCCATGACTTGCGATCATTCTCATCCTTTCGGCCAACTCAGGTTTATTGGTCATCATTGCGCCCCCATCCCCAAAGCAACCAAGATTTTTGGAAGGGAAAAAAGAGGTGACCCCGATATTCCCCATCGTTCCGGATTGTGCTACCCTTCCATCTGAAAAGGTATATTTTGACCCTATGGATTGGGCAGCATCTTCTATGATTTTTAAGCCATGTTTATCTGCCAATCTTAATAAGTTTTCCATATCAGCGCACTGACCAAACAAATGTACCGGAATTATGGCTACAGTTTTATGGGATATTTTTTCTTCAATTTTGTTGATATCGATCAAAAAAGTGTGGGGGTTAACATCAACAAAGACGGGAACTAATCCTAAAACTGCAATCACTTCCACTGCGGCTATATAGGTGAACGCGGGCACAATCAATTCATCCCCCGGTTTGAAATCCAATGCCATCATGGCAATTTGAAGACCATCAGTACCATTTCCACATGTAATGACAGATTCCACGTCAAGATATTCTCTAAGTTCTTCCGAGAACAACCTTACCTGTGGTCCATTAATAAAAGCAGATTGGTCAATTACTTCCTGGATGGAAGCATCAATCTCAGATTTGATCTTATCATATTGGGACTGAAGGTCCACCATCTGTATTTTCTTCATTTCAGTACTTTTCACTGTCATTTGGGTACAGCTTCGCCACTTGAGTCACATGGAAAGGATGAAGGAGAAAGGATGAAGGAAAAAGAATAAATCTCAAAGTATTCATTAAATTGTCCTTTCTTATTTCTTTACTCTAAGTTCCTCTCTCGGCTCTCGCTTTTCGTCTCTCGCTCCTCTCCTCTTGTCTCCCCGATAACTCGGGGCAGTCATTGGTTCTAAAATCCCGCTTCTCGTCTCTCGCTTCTCACATCTCGGCTCTCACCTTCTCCACAATGCCCTTTTCCACCAAGGAGCTTGGATTTCATCATGGTAACCATGCTGTCCTGAATAACCATAGCCATAACCGTATCCATAGCCAAACCCATATCCTCTATCAATATGGACGTCATTGAGTATAGCGTAAACTTTTTCGATTCCTCCTTTTTCAATCAGATTATTCAAAACCTGAATATTGTTTTTATGAGAGAACGCCTGTCTGAAAATATAGAAATTCACATCAGCAAATTTAAAAAGTTCTTTAGTTTCAGAAACCAGCCCTGCTGGAGGGCAATCCAATATAATCACTTCGTAGGCCTCTTTGATTTCAGACATAATTTTGGAAAATTTTGCCTGCAGCAATAATTCGGCTGGATTGGGTGGAACCGGTCCTGAAAGTATTACATCCAAATTATCATATTGGGTATGTTTTACTACATCTTGCCATGCAATTCCTTTGCTGAGACAGGTACTCATCCCTATGTCATTGGTGAGACTAAAATCTTCTGCAATTTTTGGTTTCCTTAGGTCCAACCCTATCAAAAGGGTTTTCTTTCCCAAGAGAGAATATACAGAAGCCATATTGATAGAGGCAAAGGTTTTGCCTTCTCCTGAAATGCTGGATGTAAAAAGTATGGTGAGATGCTCTTTGTTTGGACTCAGATAGGACATATCAGCCCTGATGTTTCTAAAAGACTCCGTTACGGATGATCTTGGATTATTCAATACCGGCCTGGGATCATTGTCTTTATTCCTTCCGATCATTCCGATCAATGGTGTTTTGATCATTCTTTCCAACTCCTTGGGATCTTCAATTTTTGTATTCAAAAAATCCCTGACAGCGATATATCCGATGGAGAAAAACAACCCGATGGACATTCCTATGATCAAGTTGATTATTTTCCTAGGAAATACAGGTTTCTGTCCGGCCATTGCATTATCCAATATGGCATTTTTGGGCATATTGGAGGCTTTAAGGATTTCAGATTCAGCTCTTTTCTGCAACAGATAAAGATAGATATTTTCATTTACTGAAAATTTCCTTTGTATTCCCAAAAGCCTTCTCTCCGTTTCCGGCAGCACATTGATCTCCCTTTCCACCTTACGGATTTGAGTATTGACCTCTTGAAGATAGGTATTGGTATTATTGAGAAAAGAAGTGACATTTTCCTGAAGAGCTCTTTTTGTATTTTTAATTTGATTATTGATTTCCCGGATTACCGGTGCCTGCTCGGAAAAATTATAGGACAGTCTCAATTTTTCTGCCTGTAAATCATTTAGAGTCACTACCAAAGCCTGTAGCACAGGATCTGTACTGTCAGAAACCGAAGGAATCATCAGTCCATCAGTGTCGTCATTGATAATATAATTTTGAAGGCTTTGAAAGTATTTCAAGTTGATTTCAGCAACGGATTTGTCTTTTTCAAGTTCCTGTAGTCTGGCAAAAATCTGGGAACCTTCCTGACTCAAATTAAAAGTCCTGTTCTCAGACCTGTAGCGCTCCAATCTTCCCTCAAAAAAAGTGAGGGAATCCGTAATCCCGCTCAATTGATCTTCAATAAATCTGATTGTGTTTTCAGCTGCTTTGTTCTTTTCTTTCAATTCTCTCTGGAGGTAAACTTCCATAAGCATATTGATATAATCTTCACCCATTTTCCGAACCGGGGTTTCGAATGAAATATTCAGAACAGAGGATTGCTTATTGATTGGGGAAACGTCGACTTTTTCTCTGAGCAGCAATGCCAGAGAAGGAGTATCAAACAATTCAAACAAAATCCTATCTCCCTTTTTAGCTGTATTATTTTCAACGGTGATTTT
Organism: Aquiflexum balticum DSM 16537; assembly: GCF_900176595.1. Classification (GTDB taxonomy): domain Bacteria; phylum Bacteroidota; class Bacteroidia; order Cytophagales; family Cyclobacteriaceae; genus Aquiflexum; species Aquiflexum balticum. The sequence goes on along the minus strand of NZ_LT838813.1, from coordinate 3,100,800 downwards.
AATAAATTCATTCTCAATCGTTTCCCCGAAAGTATATGTGGCTTTAAATTCAGGTAGATTTTTGGTTTTTTCTTTATAAAATGGATCTTTTGGATTAAAAATATCAAATTCACTGTCGTCCATTTCAATGTTAAAATGGTTTTCATCAAATACCTCGATATTGAATTTTCCGGCGACAGGTTGCTTATGAGACCAATCCACATTTATCAAAACAGGAGGGTTGGAGTATATCCGGTTTAATGTAAAAAATTCATCTTCGAAATAAAAAACATCTAGTCCCAAGACTTCAATAGCCTCTGCCGAAAGCGCATAAGATTTCAAAATCCCTATTTCATTTTCAACATTACTTTTGATAGGCAGTAATCCTGCAGCTTGAAAAAGATCAGTTCCAAGAGCCTGAGACTCATCTTCGACGATCACAGTAGATTGTACTTTGTATATAGGAGTAGCATACCTATTGAAAAGAAATGCACTCATAAGACAAACCAGAATACTGGCCAAAATAAATGGCCAAAATTTAAGGTAATTGAATAGAACGACTTTCAATTCAACATCTTCCTCATCATGGGGCAGGAAGGGATCAGGAATAAAAGGATAGGGATTATTTTTTTGCATTCTCAATTAAGAATTAAATTAAGAATCAAAACCATTGCTGTAACAGACGAAATCACCAATGCAATAGTTTGCGCAGAACTGTCTCCTGCTCCAACTTCTTTTACTTTTAATGGTTCAGCATAAATCTGATCATTAGGCTGTATGAAATAAAAAGGGGTCTTCACAATCTGTCTGTCATTTAAATTGATCCTATGGATTCTTGTGCCCTCAGGATATTGTCGTATCAATAATATCTCGTCTCTTTTGGCAACAGTAGTCATATCACCTGCCTGGGCAATTGCCTCGAAAATCGTCAATCTATCCTGTAATACAACATATTTGCCGGGTCTTCTGAATTCTCCCAAAGAAGAAAACCTTATTCCTCCTAGTTTTACCCTTACAAAGATCTCTGAAGTTACATAAGTTTTAATTTCATTTTCGACCAATATTCTAACCTCCTCCAAGGTCATATCATTCACTTTCAATTCACCCAACAAAGGCATTCTGATAAAACCATTTTTGTCAATCGTATATCCGGTCATATAATAGACGTCTCCCCCAGTTTGGGCAATTTGACCAAAAACCGCATTATTACCTTCGTTTTGAATTTTTGAAGATAATCCGTTTTCTAGAATATCTTCTACCGTCTGAATCTGAATATCTATGATATCATTGTATTGTAGGCGGTATTCGGGAAGTTCATAACTTATCAGTTCGCCATCCTCAATCGGGGTATTTCCTTCCAGATTCTGATAGTAAATTACCTTTTTGTTGGGTATGCATGAAAAGGTAATTATGAAGATACCTATATAGATTAAATAGGAAATTAATTTCCTTACCATAGAACTCCTTTGGTTTTGTTAAAGATTCGAAGACCTTGCCCGCAGTGTCGGATTGTAAACTTAGTGAATTAATTCAAGAATGAAATGAACAGTAACCCTTGTAAATTAAACCGGAAATTAAGTCAACCAAAAAGCAATTACAAAATTTGAAATGAATTCGTTGATTCAGTTTGAAAAGTAATTCAATCAATAAAAATCTATGAATTACATCTTAAGATACATTTCTGTATAACATTCAACCCGGTATTTTATGAAGATTCCATAAAAGCAATAAAGATAACAGACTTTGTTTTTAGTGATAATTAACATTATCGATCATTTTTATCAAATCCTTTAAAACAAATAAGTAAAAAAGGATAATTTAAGTGATAAGCTACCAAATATTGGTTCTTTAAGACAGATGGGTTTTTAATGGCTTCATTTTTGAACAAGAGTTGAAAAAACTATACCAACAATGAAAAAGATAATTATTTCTGCTATTGCCGTCACAATTTTGGCCGGCTCCTGTGTTTCTAAAAAGAAATATGTGGAATTACAAAATGATCTGTTCAAAACAGAAGTTACTCTTGCCGATACCCGCACAGAAAAGGAAAAACTTGAAGAGGAAAAAAGAATCCTTGAGGATAAAATGGGAAAAATCGAAGCAAGAGTTGAAGAATACAATGCCCGAATTAATTCATTAAGGTCGGAAAGCGATGCCAAATTCTCTCTTGATGGAAAGACCCCTATGTCCAATATCACCAGAGAAAAACTACAGGCAACTTTGACAAATGTAGACCAGGAATTGTTGGCCCAAGCCCAGACTTTAGAAGATTCCATCAATCTTGCCATTGCTTACAACATGAAGAAATCCATTTCCGATGGTTCCTTGGAGCAGGAAGATGATATTCAGATCGATATTGACAAGACTGTAGTGATGATCAATGTATCTGACAGACTGTTGTTCAATACAGGTAGTTACCAGGTTTCCAGAAATGCAGACGGTTTATTGAAAAGACTGGCAGAGGTGATCAATTCAGAGCCTTCATTGGAAGTAATGATAGAAGGCCATACAGATCCAAGGACTATACAGACAGTAGAACTTCAGGATAATTGGGACCTTAGTGTCAAGAGGGCAACATCAATTGTCAGGATTCTAGAGAAAAAATACAACGTAGCCCCCGGAAAAATGATTGCAGCAGGTAGGGCGAGTTACATTCCTTTGGTAGAAAATGACAGCAAGGACAATATGGCAAAAAACAGAAGAACAAGAATCGTTTTGATTCCTGACTTGGATAAGTTTTTTGCAATGATAGAATAGAAATAAGAGGGGGACAGGCTCGACGCGCCTGTCCCCCTCTTATTTCTATTCAAATACTAATTGAATATCGCTTTTTAAAATACTTGAATTAAAAAAAGTAAAAGACCTCTACTTGTCACATCGACGAAAGGAGATGTCTATTTTTCCCCAGAAAAGGGTGCAATAATTTTAAAAACTCCCTTTCGGATCCTGTGATTTAAATTCTTCAAATGGATAAGTTTTTGGCAATACTTCCACTCCTGTGGTGAACTTGATGGGTGCCTCTCCCGGATAAGTGATTTCTACAAAATAACCCGAAAATCCTTTTGCAGGCTCTTTCAGATCCACTTCATATTTACCGCTTTCATTGATGAGAATTTCAGTGGAGGTCCATTTAGGGCCTAATACATCAATTCTAAAATCCCTTGATTCTTCATTTGTAGCAGACCATAACTTGATGGAAGCAGGTTTTTTGTTTGGGTCAGTGGTTATTTCTATGCTATTTCCATTGACTGACCAAGTGTATTTTGGTCTTGGAACATCATTCAGGATTGAAGCATAAAAAGAAATCAAATTGGGAAATGCATCCGACTCACTGAGGTCATGACCATAATTGGGTACATATTGTATATGCTTTTCTCCATCCAGGTCATCCCAATAAAATTTCCAGCTATCCGGAAGGAAAAACTGATCTCCGGCAGCATTGATCAGTAATTTGGGAATGTCCTTATATTCTTCCAAATAGGAATATGGCTCGGTGATTTCCAAAAGTCTGTCGTATTCTTTGGAACCCTGCCAATCCATTATCCCTTCCCGCACATAATCATCCACAGCCGGGGCCCAAAATCCATAATTCCGCCAATGATGCTGAAATGACGGTACAATATTAAGTAAGTCAATCACCACAGGAATCATCCCCACTACCCTATCATCTACAGCGGCAGTAGTCCAAGTAGTCCAACCTCTTTTTGAAGCACCTGCTACAACATATTTGTCCAGAGTTTTTCCATGTTTTTCTTGAGCGACTTCAGACACTACGTCCATTGCCAATTTCACCGCCCTTGTCATCGGTAACCTTGCCAACCAAATAGCATCTTCATCTTTGGCCCCTCCTTCCATAAACTTTCTCCATCCATAGGCTATGATCGCATCTTCATACCGCTCACCAAAAGTATCATTGGCAAATATTAAGGGCTGAAAAGGAACATTATGAATCTGGGCAACAATGGAATTGGTGCGCAAAGCAGATTCATAGATCAAAGGATCAGGTTTCTCCGGCATCTTGGAGTTTTTGCTACCGCCACCTATCCACATCATTCCTGTTTCATGGGGAGTGTCTTTGGGGATTACCATTGACACATAATGCCACCATTCTGTTTCATCGACTATATCATTTTTTAGCCAATGCTGAGAGTACATTTTTGCCACATGATAGTCAAATTCATCCCCTTCAAGTGAATGGATTATTTCATACCTAAAAGTTGGGTCTTCCGCATGGACATAGTCTTTAAGAATCGTTGGTGACCTTTCCAGGGTGCTGGTCTCCACATCAGTATTCTGTGTCTGACAACTCAGAAATATTGTGATAAAAAAAGCAGGGATTATTCCTTTGAAGATTATTTCATCAAGTATTCTTTTCATAAATTTTTGGGTTGAGTTTACTTCAAAAGGTAGCTAAAAATCACAAAATAATGAACCACAAAAGAATCAAAAGTGAACAAAAGGAATAAAAAGCAACCATTAAATCAAATTGATCTTTTGTTTTCTTTTGTCTCTTTTGTGGTTCCCAGAATACCTCATTCTTAGTAACCAAAATTGTTGTCCCTAAAAATCTAAACACTCACTTTCTTAAATTCTTACTTAACCTTTTGATTTGATCACATTCATTCCTAAATCTTTTGTTTTCTTTTGTCACTTTTGTGGTTTAAAAATTTTATTTTTTCCCTATTTTTAATTCAATTTTAGATTCTTAGCTGAGCAATTAAAATTTTTGTCTTACAATTTTTGAATAAAATTCTCATGAAAATCACTAAAAATTATTTAAGAGACCTCACTTACAAAATCAACGGTGCAGCCATTGAGGTTCATAAGCATCTTGGACCAGGATTATTGGAAAGTATTTATCATGAATGCCTAAAACACGAATTGACAATGAGAGGAATTTCTTTTATCTCAGAAATGCATGTTCCTGTAAACTATAAAGAGATAAGTCTTGAAACCAAATTGCGCTGTGACCTTTTTGTTGAAAACATAATCGTAGTTGACTTAAAAGCAGTAAAAGAAGTCGAACCCATTGAGGAAGCTAGACTATTGAGTTACATGAAATTATTGAAATCCCCAAAAGGAATCATCTACAATTTCAATGTTCTCAACCTATACAATGAAGGTCAAAAAACCTATGTAAACCAATTCTTTGAAAATTTAGAGGATTGAATTTCAAATTTCACAAAACCAAAAAATAATGAACCACAAAAGAATCAAAAGGGAACAAAAGGTTTAAAATGGAAAACAGTAATCCGAATTTTTCTTTTGTTTTCTTTTGTTCCTTTGTGGTTCGTGAAATAAAACTTTTATTTTACATATAACTGATTAAACAGGAGCTTAAAGGTATTGTGTGCTTGGGCTCTGAAGGTAATCTCGGGGCCGAATGCGTATAATTTTCCTTTTCCGATGGGAGCTTCAAAAGCCACCACTCCATTTCTCAGGTAAGACTCTCCCCAAGCCCAGCCGGAAACCAAAGGTGATTCAGTTCCAAACCAAGCCAAAGGCTTAACTCCCTGCATCAACGCATCCGGTGCCAAATTGAATACAGGACTGTTATTATAGACCATATTGGCGGTTTTACCCATTCCCCAATTCGCCGGATGATTGGTATCCAAATTGGCCTTCAATATACTTCCAGGGATATAAAACTTATCACCGGTCAGGTTTCTTTGCTTGCCGTCCGCCAATGTTTCCACCAGCGCATTGCTTACCGGCAAACCTAAATCATAAATCAAAGAGGTACTGGCGCCAACAGCCACAATGCTTCCACCATCTTCCATAAATTTCTTCAAAATAGGAAGAGATTTTTCCTTGGTGAGATTCCCCAGAAGCTTATGGTATTGCGTATCTATTTCTTCTTCTTTTGGTTGACCAGCCCAACTTCTGACTGTTCCCGGAGCACCTGCACCAATAAAGAGGATCACATCATATTTGGTTATTAGATTACCCGAATCAATATCTTTAGGATAAATCACCTGGAAGGGGAAGTTATATTGTTCCAACATCCACCTGACCCAACCGGAGGGCATTGAGCCACCATAGTAGTCAAACAAAGCTATTTTAGCTGTTTTAATAGGTATTGTCCCAGAAGGCTTTGAAGCAGAAATCATATGAACACCATATTCTTTCGCAGCTTTCTCCAGTATTGCTTTTCCTCCTGATACAAAGAAACTTCCAGCAGGTAATCCAGAAACTGTCCTTATGGTACGGGAAACATTTATTCCCGCTTTCAATAAATCATTGACAACTATAAAGGCATTGTTAGCCCTTGCATCGATCAAAACCGATCGGCCTGGAACCTGGGTTGCTGGAAAATCCAAAACTTCTCCAATAGGTAACGCTTCAAAAGGACCATCAAATCCATCCAAAATCCTATCAAACTCTACTCCCATCTGGAAAGCCAAAGTCCATCCTGCTGCATCATATGGCCTTTTTGGAGGACCACCAGGATATTCAAAATCATTGGGATGGTCCTGTGGCTCAAACATATCCAACAAATGAGGCCTGAATGCCTGGGCGGATTTGAAGACTAGCGAACCTTTTGGATAATTTTTTCCAGCTACAGTAAAGGCATCCGTAGCCCGATGGACTTGAATCCCTGATTTGATCAGGGCATTGGCAAATCTAATGGCAGTAGGAAAATCAGGTTGATCAGAAGAAAGTATAAATCCTCTTGGATCTCGTAAATTCAAATCCTTAAATACAGAATCAAAAAACTGTACCGGCAAACCATTCCTCCCCCCATAATTAGACATTTCAAGGCCATCCGCAGATTTTTTGGCTCTTGAATCTTCAAAAGCTTTTTGAACAGCTAAAGATCTTTTGGGATATTTGGTCCAATGGTCCATATTTCCTCTATCGATACTATTGCGACCCATTTTGTAGATATTGTATAACAGGGCATCTGAATTCCTACTGGCATAATCCAAAATCGCATAATTCATGGATACTGAATAATCTATCGATTTTTTAAAATTCCAAGACTGTGGCTCAATCGGATAAGGAGTGGCATGGGTAGGAACCAATCTTTCTGGAACCAAGGGAATTTGAGAAGGTGTAGGTCCACCGGTTGTCTCTGTCAGGATTCCTATCATATTGTGGAAATAAGGTGTAGTACGAAGTCCACCATTCCACCAGGAAGAGAATACAGAACCTCCCAATCGGGTGTATCCTGGTTTGCCTTCGATATTCAATCGGTTAATCATAGCAGCTCCTACTCCATCCAAGCTTGTCATGATTAAGGGATCAAATACATGGTTGAAAGGATCGCGGTAAGGAGGTCCGGCCACTACAGTACCTGCCGGAGAAGTTTGATGGTGGTTATAAATAATCTGTGGCAACCATTCTATATATTGTTGACGGGAAGTGTTTGTAGTTTCCTTCATATTGTTCATGAAGAAATCCCTGTTATTGTCGTGCCCTACATATTTTTGGTACATGTACGGGGAGCTCATGTTCCTCTTTTTGACATCTTCCTGTCCCATATACCAATTGGTAATGATCTCGTGGCCATCAGGATTGGTATGCACCATCAATATGATCAGGTCATTTAGAATACGCATATTTTCCGGATCATTTCTGGTCACCAAGTCATAATAGGTTGGTATCATCTGATGGGAGCCTACGGTTTCGGTAGAATGCAGACCTCCATCAATCCAAACTACTGCTTTTCCTTCAAGTGAAAGTTTTTTCGCTTCATCTTCACTGATTTCAGCCCGACCTAGAAGTTGGGAGATTTCTTTGTATCGCTCCAGTTTTTGATGGTTTTCCGGGGAAGTAATAATCATCATGGGCATTTGTCGGCCTTCTTCTGTAGAGCCGATTTCAATAAATTTTACCCTATCGGATAATTCTGCCACTTTTCTAAAATAAGCCTCTGTAGCTGTATATGTGGCCAATTTGTAATCGTCACCGATTTCAAAACCAAAATGTTCTTTGGGAGTTGGTATCTGTTGTGCAAATCCAAAAGCTACTGTACAGATTGTAAATACCAGGGATAAGTAAAATTTTTTCATCATAAAATATTGAATAGCTAATTTCTAAAAGTACATCGACCAACCTTCCAAAACAAAAGAGCCATTTTGATCGGAAATAAAAAGGTTTGATTGGTATTTGTCTGGCTCTGATCCCGCGGGAATTTATTGTTTAAGTCTGTTTTTCTATGATGATTAAGTCCAATTGCCTAAATTAGAAATGGATAGAAAAAAACAGATTTTCAGTTTTAGTGTTTATCCATCAAATCTTCTTTGAAACATAACATCAAAACTCATGTACAAAATACTGATTTACTTCAATCTGATCATTTTCAGCCTGATTGGCTGGAAAGTCATTTCCTCAAATCCTGTGGTAGTTTCTGATGAAATAACCATTTGCCATACAAATACAGGTCCGTCTGAAATGATAGCTTTTTTGGATGACCCCAAATTTGTAGCCTTTCACCCTGCGCCTATTCCATTTGATTTCAATCCAATCGGTGAAATGGTCTCTTTCCCTGCTCAGGATGGAAAAGAGGCAAAGGGTTATTTTTTAAAAGCCAAAGATCCCTCCGATAATTGGCTTTTTGTTTACCAGGAATGGTGGGGATTAAATGACAACATCAAGGAAGAATCCGAAAAATTCTTCAATGACCTCGGTGGAAAAGTAAATGTCCTTGCCTTGGATATGTACGATGGCAATGTCACTGCCAATCCACAGGAAGCCATGGGATTTATGAGGGGTACAGATGAAAAAAGACTGGAAAATATAGTGTTGGCCGGAAAAAACTTTGCCGGGAAAGATGCTAAAATTGCCAATGTCGGTTGGTGCTTTGGCGGAAGTTGGTCCTTGAAATCTGCCCTTCTATTGGGCAATCAAAACGTTGGTTCCGTTATTTATTACGGAATGCCGGTAAGGGATGTGGAGCAATTGAAAAAACTGAATTCAGATGTTTTGGGCCTGTTTGCAACCGAGCAGAATATTTCCAAAGCAGTAATTGAGGAATTTGCCATTGCGATGGATAAAGCGGGAAAAGAACTGGAATTTAAAATCTTCCCTGCTGTTCATGGCTTTGCCAACCCATCCAACCCAAAACATGATCCTGAATTGACCGAAGAAGCTTACGGAATGGCTTTGGGGTATTTGAAGGGGAAGTTTTTAAATTGAAAAATTGGAAGATTTAAAAATCAAAAGAATTTGGCTGTGAAGGATAGTAAGATTATCCTCACTTTAATATTAAGACTTCCATACAATAAACCCTGAAAGTGGCGAAATCCAATTAAAGGAATTTATCCTGAGTGAAAGTCGGTGAACTCAATAAAAAAAATCAAATAGACATCAAACTCAGAAAATTATCTGATAAAAAACCAATCCTAAATATAAAAACCTGGGGAAGAAATCCCCAGGTTTTTTTACCTCATATAAACGCATTGATCATTTCAATTCCAAGGGTTCAATTTTACCAGACCCTACTCCTCTCAATTCCTCAAACTTTTTCACCAATTTTTCCAACAATTCGGGTTGAGAAGCAGCCAAATTCTTTTTTTGCCCAATATCCTCTTTGAGATTGTATAATTGATATTCACTGTCATTTCCCAATTCAATATTGACAAATGTATTTACAGCCGGCCCAATATAGGGTGGAATCATCACGTAATCTCCACTTCTAAGTGCTGTTCTGGTAGTGGCTTCAAGGATCAAGTCTTCTCTTCCCTCATTTGATTCCCCCATCAATACCGCCAACATATCCATGCTGTCCTTTGTAGCTTCATCACTTCCGACCAACTTGGACAGTGAAGCGAATAAATCCAACTGAGAAACCAGAACATCTGAAACCCCGGGATTGATTTTTCCTTTCCAATAAGTCACAAAGGGCAATCTTGTTCCTGCTTCAAAAAGACTGTACTTCCCTCCTCTTAATGGCCCCCAAGGTTTATGGTCTCCAAGTTTTTCCACGGCATCATCATAGTATCCATCATTCAATACAGGGCCATTGTCGGATGAAAAAATAATGAGGGTATTTTCCAACAATCCCTCTTCTTCCAAGGTCTTCATAAACTCCCCGATACACCAATCTGCCTCCAAAATCACATCTCCTCTAGGTCCCATTCCTGAAGAACCGACAAATCTAGGATGAGGAGTCCGTGGCACGTGCGGTTGCTGCATGGCATAATACAGGAAAAAAGGTTCCGACTTATTTTTCCTTTCTCTAATATAATTCTGCGCTTTTTCCAAAAATTCATCCGCCATATCCTCATCGACCCACTTGGCTTTTTCTCCACCTTTCATAAAACCAATCCGAGGGATTCCATTTACAATGCTATTATTATGCCCATGATGCCACATCATTTTGAGCATATCGGTATTGTCTTTTCCGGTAGGTTCACCTTCAAAGTTGTTTTCATAACTTACCGATATTGGATCATCTGCTTCCAATCCTACTACATGGCCATTCTCAATATAAACAGTAGGTACTCTATCCTGCGTTGCTGCCAGAATATAGGCATAATCAAAGCCTACTTCATTAGGTCCGGGAGACACTCTTTGGTTCCAATCCACAGTTCCATCCCCTAAACCCAAATGCCATTTACCGACAATACCGGTACGATAACCTCTGGTTTTCAGCATTTTTGGGATTGTCATTTGATGGACCCCTATAATCAGTGGCGCAGTACCTGGCAATACCTTGGCATTTTCATTTCTCCATGGATATATACCTGTCAGCAATGCATACCTACTCGGTGTACAGGTAGCGGATGTAGCATAGGCATTCGTGAATTTCATACCTTCATTGGCAAGTCTATCCATATTTGGGGTCTGCAATTCAGTCGCACCATAAGCACCCAATTCACCATAGCCCAAATCATCCATGTAGATAATGACTATATTGGGAAGCTTTGCTTCGGACTCAATAGATTTTTCATCGCTTTGGCAACTCGTCCAAAGCAGGATGACTGCCAAGCTCACCAAACAATTAATATATCTCAAGTTTATTTTCATAGTTCAGAATTTAAATGGGTTCAATATTAATTTTTATGAATATTCACATTACAGTGACTTCCGTCTTCGGTCTTCCATCTTCGGTCTTTTTTCTATTTATTTTGAAGTTGGGTGATTTCAAATTGTGTATTTTTTAAATCATTTTGCAATTCTCTCCACGACTTCTACCTAAAAGAACGTATAGAGAAGTGATAAATCCAAATTCCAATGAGAGTTTGCGGAATTTATTGTTAAGAAGAAAAAATCATTTTAATATTGATTAAATCAATGACCAATAATGATGATAAGCCGCAAAATATACAGTTTTTTGATTCTTGCCTCCATACTCCTTTGTATAAATTCCATAGGATTCGCTCAGCAGCAGGAAAAACCAAATGTAATATTCATCATAGTTGATGATTATGGTTGGATGGATGTGGGTGCTTATGGAAGTGAATTCTACGAAACACCCAATATTGATAAACTTGCTAAATCAGGGATAAAATTCTCAAATGCATATACCGCTTCTCCTGTTTGCTCTCCAACCCGGGCAAGTATCATGACCGGAAAATACCCTTCCAAAACTTACAATACAGATTGGTTTGGCGCTCCGCAGCCCTGGAATTATCAAAATCACTGGACAAAAAACAAACCCTTGATCCCGGCTGAGTACAGTCCTAATATGGCATTGGAGGAATATACCTTGGCAGAGGCATTTCAAGATGCCGGTTACAAAACTTTCTTTGCGGGAAAATGGCATTTGGGAGAAACAGCAGAACATTGGCCAGAACATCAGGGATTTGATATCAATATCGGTGGAACCAACCGAGGAGGCCCATATGGTGGAAATAGATACTTTTCACCCTATGACAACCCAAGAATGGAAAATGGTCCTGAGGGTGAATACTTGCCTCTAAGGTTGGCACAGGAAACCGCTTCTTTTATTGATAGCCATAAAAATGACCCATTTTTGGCTTATCTATCTTTTTATTCGGTGCATACCCCCCTAATGACTACAGAGGAACTAGAACTCAAATACCTCAGGAAGAGGGCCAAATTAAACCTAACAGACGAGTTTGAACCTGAATATGCCAATAAAAACCGGACTACTCAGGCTCATGCCGTATATGCAGGAATGGTTGAGGCGATGGATACAGCTGTAGGGTTGGTATTGGAAAGCCTGGAAAGGAATAATTTATTGGAAAATACCATTATTGTTTTCTTCTCAGACAATGGTGGTCTTTCTACCGCAGAAGGAAGTCCAACATCTAACCTCCCACTAAGGGCAGGTAAAGGTTGGCTGTATGAAGGAGGAATCAGAGTTCCTTTGATTTTTTCCTGGAAAGGTCAAATCCCTGAAGGAATCGAAAATAACAGTCCTGTCATCAGTATGGATTTTTACCCCACACTTATTGAATTGGCTGGATTAAACGACAGCTTCAAAGGGAACGGAGAAATAGACGGGTTCAGTTTAAGCCCACTCCTTCAAAATCAATCCGGGGCAATTGCAAGAGACGCGCTGTATTGGCATTATCCGCACTATGGGAATCAGGGTGGGAATCCCGGTTCTGTTATACAGGAAGATGGGTGGAAGCTGATATATTTTTATGAGGATAACAGATCGGAACTTTATAACCTGAAAACAGATATCGGAGAGCGAAACAACCTGATTTTGGTGGAAACCGAAAAAGCGGATTACTTAAAAGCTAAACTTATGAATTGGCTTAGAAATACAAAGGCAGCGCTTCCAAAACCCAATATCAAATCATAATAATGGTGATAGTGATAGATTAAATTCTAAAAGCCGGAGGGTTCTTAATTTTGAATATTTCGATGTTTGTGAAATTGAAAGATTCTCTCCGGATCATACGAAGAAAAGCTGTGAGAACTTAGAAACTTTCCCAAACTGTCAAATTTCAATCACTACAGCCTCCTTTTATTCGGATTCAGATTAATATAACTGATCAATTCATCATACCTGGATCCCATGTCCCGGTAATAAACAAATACTTCATATTCGTTTTCTGTTTCAAAATAATTTCCCTCAAAAAAAGCGGTATCCCAACCTTCAGGAGACTTGAAAGCATATTGATAATCATACCAACCTTGTTTGAGCAGCAAAGTGGCCTGATAGGTATTGGTATCTTTATTCAGGATCATTTTGGAAGCGGGATCATTTCCCCATTTAGTTAATGAACCTATGATATAGGGCGATTCTTTAAGCCCATCAGCCCTCAAGTTGAAAGTCGTCAACATGTACTCACTTTCCAATTCATGGTTTTTCCTTTCAAGATTCATGATGGCGTATTGTCCGTTCATATCAAGATACTCAGAATAAACTGATTGGGGTCTAGGCACATCGACCACTGTTTCCGCAAAAACAATATCTTCCTCCATTCTTGTCCTAGCAATATTTAACCCTTTTGCCCTGACAAAGCGTAAATCCACAAATCTGAATTCGTTTCCGGCCAAAAAGACATTACTGCCATCAAAAAGCTGGTATTCAATCAATTTGGTATTTTCTCTAATCATTGTCGGAGTTCCCAATATCCTTGCATTATCCCACCTTTGGTTTTGGCGAACCATGACTCTAAGGTTGTTTTTGGGATCAAATAACTCCCTTGCTTTATAATTCAAATTGACATTGATCTGCTGGACTTTTCTACGGTTTTCGATCTGCGCCGGAGGGACTACCCTAGCCGCCAAAGAAACAATTTTCTCAAAAACCATAAACCTTTTGGTAAGGATTATCTGGTTTTTATCTCTTCCCCTGTACACCACTAAAGCATAATTTCCTGATTTAGTGACTCTGGGAGTAATAAAATTATAGTGGATATAAGGTACTCTGGTATCAATTGAATAGCTATAATCCAGAATATTGAATTCATTGTACTCATTGAGGTATTCAGGCTCTTTGAGATCAGAAGGAGTCCAATCAAAGTTACAGTGAATCACCTTTGCGGAATACATATCCGGGTCATAAGCCAAATCATCAAAAGTAAGATTAAGGGAACCGCTGTTCAACTCAATTACAGGGGAGTTCATTTGGGCTGCAAATTCGACTGAACTGGGGAATAACCTTACAGACTGGATATTGTCTTCAAAAACCCTGTCTTCATAGACTGTTTGGGCGTTTGTTTGCAGAAATAGAAAAAAAAATAGTGAAGTTATTAAACTCAGAATCCGCATCTTAATTTTTGTTTATAGAATAGCAATATAAAAAACTATGCCAAAATCAGGAAATGGCTTCCTGAATTTGACCTATTTCTTCCACCAAAACCTCCCACTCCGCATTGACTTTCTCCTCTTCAATTTTAAGTTTTTGGTATTCCTGATTCAGATGATCCAGTTTTTGCCCATCGGAGTAGATTTCAGGATCAGCCAATTTAGCTTCCAAAGCTTTCTTTTTTTCTTCAAATTGGATGATTTTCTCTTCAATCAAGGCCAATTGTTCTTCCTTTTTCTTAAGATCTTTTTTCGCCTGTAAGTTTTCAGTATTGTTGAACTCCCTTTTTTTAACCTCAGGCTTTGGGCTATTATCAGGTTTTTTGGATTCTGCCGGTATCAGCTCCTGTTGGGATTTCCAAAAGACAAACTCATCATAAGTCCCCGGATATTCCTTGATCTGATTGTTTTCGATATACCAGATTTTATTTGCAACTCCCCTAATAAAATGTCTGTCGTGGGACACGGTAATGAAAGTACCTTCATACTGTTCCATGGCCTGGATCAGGATATTGACCGACTGCATGTCCAAGTGGTTGGTCGGTTCATCCAAAAGCAGGAAATTGGCTTCAGAAATCATGGTTTTGGCCAAAGCTACCCTTGATTTTTCCCCACCTGATAGGACTTTGATTTTCTTGAATACGTCCTCGTTGGTGAATAGGAAACAACCCAACACATTCCTCAACTCGGTTTCGGTCTTTTTGGAACCTGCCTGCACCATTTCCTGAAGTATCTCATTGTCCACATTCAAGGCTTCCAACTGATGCTGTGCATAAAAGGATTTGATCACATTGTGCCCCTGTTCTCTTTTACCCTTTATGGGTTCGGTACCATCGATGATCCTCAACAAAGTGGATTTACCCTTTCCATTGGCACCGATCAGGGCTATTTTATCTCCTCGTTCAATCCTTGCAGAAGTATCTCTCAAAATCACCAAATCACCGTAAGCTTTGGACACATGGTCCAAGGTCACCACATCTCTTCCTGATTTTTGGGAAAATCTGAATTTGAAATTAACGGAAATGTTATCATCAACCACTTCATTGACCCTGTCCAACCTGTCCAAGGCTTTGATTCTGGACTGTACCTGATTGGATTTAGTTGCTTTGGCCCGGAAACGCTCAATAAACCTCTCCGTTTGCTTGATCATCTGTTGTTGATTTTCATAGGCATTCTGCTGGATTTCCATGCGCTCCTTTTTCTCCTCCAGGTAAAAAGAGTAATTCCCGGAATAAGTAGTCAAAGTTCCATTGGAAACTTCCACGGTAGTATCAATACAATTATCCAAAAATTCCTGATCATGGGAGACCACCACTACTGCGCCTTCATAGTTTTTGAGGTAATTTTCAACCCATTGAATAGAAGGTAAATCCAAGTGGTTGGTAGGTTCATCCAGCATCAAAAGGGCAGGTTTTTCCAAAAGCAATTTGGCCAACATTACCCGCATCCTCCACCCTCCTGAGAAAGTTTTCAAAGGTCTGTTCAGGTCTTTGGTGTTAAATCCTATCCCTTCTAAAACCTCCTCTGCTTTGGCTTTGATGGTATATCCCTCATTGGCTTCAAATTGATCCTGAAGCTTAGCGAGTTTATTGATAATTTCATCTGAATAATCTGTCTCCATTTGTTTGAGGACAGCATCTATCTCTTCCTGCAATTTCAGAGTCTCCTGAAATGCTTCCAAAGCCACATTCAGAATACTGTCCTCTGATTGGTAAGAAAGCAGATCCTGATTCAAAAAACCTATAGTCGTTCCTTTGGCTTTTTGAACCTCTCCTGAAGTAGGTTGGTAATCACCATTGATGATTTTTAATAAGGTAGACTTCCCGGTACCGTTGAGTCCGACCAGTCCGATTTTGTCTTTTGGTTTGATATGCAGGGAAGCATTTTCATACAAAGCCCTGCCACCGATGAAATATGAAAGATTACTGATTGATAACATGCTGCAAAAATAGCTATTCTGCCATTAAAAAAGGATTTCGAAAGGAATATTAAACTTAAAGTGGCAAAAAGGCGGGATTTGGGTAAATTGGGAGGGTCTGGGAAGTTGGAACAAAGTACCATGTACAAAGTACTAAGTACCAAGAGTCCTGTGAAAGAAGGCGCGTCATGCAGACCGAGCTTTTTTTTGTACTAAATTTAACCAGGTAGTTTTCAGCGAAGTGATGAACCCCTAAGAACGACAGAAAATATTTCCAGTTATACCAACATTTACGAGAAGTCATGAATATTGCAAAATCCCGGAGGGATTGAATACCGTTAGGTTCTTTACCCCGGGTGAAACCCGGAGGACAGAGGATAAGTCAAGCAGGAACAAAACCCTGAAAGGGTTTAACTAACTGCAGTTCAACAACAATTAATGTTAAAAAATAACACTATGAAAAAACTCCAAATATCTCTAATCGCATTTTTTTGTCTTGCAGCATTTTCATGCAATGCCCAAAAGAAAGAATCCTATATACAATTGGAAACCATCAAACTTCCAAAGGGATTTAAAATTGAAGTCTGGGCAGAGGATGTGCCGGATGCACGTTCCTTGGCCATGAATGCCGATGGAAGCACCGTTTTTGTTGGCAATCGTCAGGGCAAAAATGTCTATGCCTTAAAGGATACCAATGGTGACGGAAAGGCGGATAAAAAATATACCTTGGCTTCCGGACTCAGGATGCCAAATGGAGTTGCTTTTAAAGATGGCGATTTGTATGTGGCTGAGGTAAGCAGGATTTTGAGATTTAAGGATATTGATAACAATCTGGACAAACCTACCTTCGAAGTGGTCTATGACCAATATCCTGATAAAGCCCATCATGGATGGAAATTCATCGCTTTTGGGCCTGATGGAATGCTTTATGTACCGGTTGGCGCTCCCTGCAATATCTGTGACCCTGAAGAAATTTTTGCAACTATCACAAGAATTGACGTAAAATCTTCCAATATCAAACCTGAAATCTTTGCTCACGGAATCAGAAACAGTGTTGGCTTTGCATGGCATCCTACCACCAAAGAACTTTGGTTTACAGACAATGGCAGGGACATGATGGGCGATGATATTCCTGACTGTGAACTCAACCGTGCGCCTCAAAAAGGACTGCATTTCGGTTATCCTTATTGGCATGCCGGGGATGTCAAAGATCCTGAGTTTGGAAATAAAGGAAAAGACAAATCTGCCTATACTGCCCCTGCTTTAAAATTAGGCCCACATACAGCACCATTGGGTATGCGCTTTTATACAGGAAGCCAGTTTCCTACACAATACAAAAACAATATTTTCATTGCCAAACATGGTTCTTGGAACCGAAGCAAGAAAATCGGCTATCAACTGACCAATGTGGTCCTGGACGGAAATCAAAAAGTGGTAAAAGAAGTAGTCTTTGCCGAAGGCTGGCTCAATCACGACACCCAAGATGCTTGGGGAAGGCCTGTGGACGTGATGCAGATGCCTGATGGTAGTATGCTGGTATCAGACGATATGGCCAATTGTGTATATAGAATCAGTTATGACGGGAAGTGAGGAAGTGGGACGGATCCGTCATTCTGAGTGGAGAAAATTGGCATTTACAGAAAGGGTAATGACATCAAGATGGGCGTCATCCTGAGGCACGAAGGATCTCCAGCGGTCCTATATAGGATTATATTAACCGTTTTCTGATCCCCATGAGATGCTTCTCTGCGTTCAGCATGACGGCTGCTCCGATGATTATGATGTCATTGGTAACTTTTCGAAAGTTGGAAAAGAATAACTGACTCTTCAGCGAAGTGAAGAATCTACAATGACAGATTAAGTATCAAATATTTCTAGGATGTGGCATAGGGCTTTAAGGCCTTGATATCAAAGCAATAGGCACCGCCCATTCATAAAAGAATAATAATTAGTCCATTTTCATGGGCCTGAAAGGCACGGATATCTAAAATTGGGCGATACCCGATAATGATTATCCCGGCCTTTAAGACCTTAACTTTATCGCTTGACGTTTTTATTTTTGATGTTCAACATAAATTGCATCCAATAGACTTCCTTTAATTTTTGTGTCATTTCCTAATTGCCAGAACATGATACCACCCAATCCCTTTTGCATGGCATAACGGGTTTTGAGCGCAACAGAGACGGTATCATCATAGGACATAAAAAGACTGTCTACGGAATTGTACATATACGGGGCCTTGGCGTTATCATCCCAAAACCGTTGAAAATTGCTGTCGGCTTCGTATTGGCTGCGGATTTTATCATAAGAAAGCCAACCAATGTGAATGTCATTGCTCAATTGATATAAACCATTGTTGACAGGAGGAACACCCTTCCATACGCGTCCATAAAAAGCACCCCCTATCACTAATTGCTCAGCTTTTACTCCTTCACTAATAAGAAAATCAATTATTTTTTCCGCAGATCGGGGATGGTTATCGGGATTTTCCTTGGCTGCATACAGACTGTCCAAATGCTTTTGAAAGGGAGTACCTGCAATGTCTTCGCTGGGCACATTTCCCAAAGGGGTGTGATGACCTGTATAAATGGATTCCCCGGAAACTTGGTCATAGGTCATGACATTCATAAAATCGGCATATTTCATAACTTCATGAACTTCAATAAAATCATAATACCGCTCCCATCCGGCAGAAGCAAAGGTCAGGATTTTAGGAGAATCAAAAGTGTCGAGCATTTGTCTGAGACCTTTCATCAGTTGGGTGAAGTTCTCGGTATCTTCCGGCCTGGCTTTGGTTCCGGCACCTGAAATCCCTGGATATTCCCAGTCCATATCCATGCCGTCCAATTGGTATTTTTCAATAAAACTCCTTGCACTTTGAATAAATTTTGTTCTGCTCTCATCGGTCAAAGCCATATCGGAAAACCCATCTGCTCCCCAGCCTCCACAAGCTATCATTACCTTCAAGGATGGATTCCGCTTTTTTTGGGAGACCAAGGCTTCAAGCTTAGGTCCAGAAATTTCCGGATTGCTGAAAGCCATTTCCCCATCAATAACTTTGGTAAAAGAAAAAATAATATGGGTCAATTTTTCAACAGGAATATTTTCAGGCTGATACTCCTTCTCTGGGACATAATAAGCCATGATGACTGTTTTATCGACCTCGGTCTTGCTTTCCTGGACTGGCTTGGAGTTACATCCTAAGAAAAGCGGGAAAACTAAAATAATTACAAAGAAATGGAGAAATTTGCCGAGCATGATTTTATGGAATTGATTAATTTTTTTCAGAAATGAAGAAATACTTCTTAAAAAAAATTATAAAATTAGAAAAAACCAAATATTTTTATGCAGGAGAAATTAATGGTAGTTTCTGAGGCGGATTCTTTATGTTGGAAACATAGATAATTCCTGTTTGCTTAACCAAGCATTTAATATGGTGTTTAAATGATATAGTATTTGCTTTATGAAATCAGTCAAAAAAGTTTCCATTTATTTATTACTAACACTATTTTTTTCCTGTCAAGAACCCGAGCGTTCTCCTTTTGATGTTTCTCCTGCTGAATCCATGGATCCAAATCGTTTATCCGAGCCGTTTCCTGCTGTGAGCATTCCGGAAGGAGCAGATCTTGAGTCGAAAACCTGGAAAGGAATAGACCTAAGTCCCAAACCTCCATTAGTCCCTGTCTCGGCTAATGAACAAAAGAAATCCTTTGTCCTAAAGCCAGGATTTACTATGGAACCTGTACTATCTGAACCCCAGATCCGCGAACCTGCTTCCATCCAATTTGATGGAAATGGTCGGATGTACGTTCTGGAACTCCGAACTTACATGCAGGATTTGGATGCAACAGGGGAGCTGTTGCCAACCTCGCGGATCTCACGTTGGGAGGATTTAGATGGGGACGGGGTATATGAAACGGGAACTGTCTTTTTGGACAGTTTGGTTTTCCCACGTTATGTGGTTCCTTTCGGACCAAACAGTATTTTATCCATGGAATCCAATGAAGACCACGTCTACAGGTATACAGATACCAACCTTGATGGTAAAGCGGATAAAAAAGAACTTTTTGCATCGGGATTGGGCAGGTCAGGAAATGTTGAGCATCAGACCAGCTTCCTTACATGGGCTTTGGATAATTGGATGTACAGTACCTACAACAATAAACGGATCCGGTGGACGCCAACAGGAGTGATACAGGAAGACAGTGGAAATCCATGGGGACAATGGGGAGTAACCCAAGACAGTTATGGTAAGCTTTTCTTTCAGGACGGTGCAGGTGGAGTTCCGCAAGGCTTTCAGTTCCCTATCGTTTATGGGAATTTTCAAGTAAAAGGAGCACTTAAAGACGGATTCAGGGTTCCTTACAGTCTTGTTACTTTGGCGGATTTTCAACCAGGGATGCAGGAAGCAAAACCTGACGGATCATTGTCAAATGTAACAGGTGCCGCCGGAAACGATGTTTTTAGAGGTGATAGGCTGCCCAAAGACCTTGTGGGGGATTATATTTATGGAGAACCTGTAGGTAGAATTGTAAGAAGAGTAGTGTCAGAAAATGTCGAAGGGTTGACCTATTTACAGAACAAGTATATCGATGAAGCTTCGGAATTTATCCAATCTACAGACCCTTTGTTCAGACCGGTCGATATGGCAACTGCACCTGATGGGACCCTTTATATCGTGGATATGTATCGGGGGATTATTCAGGAAGGTGAATGGACACAAAATGGAAGTTACCTGCGTACCAAAATCCAACAATATCAGATGGATGATATTGTTGGTAATGGCAGAATTTGGAGACTTTCTTATGAAGGAATGCCCAGAAATACCCAAAAGCCAAGAATGTATGAGGAATCAGCCAAGGAATTGATCCGGCATTTGGAGCATCCCAATGGTTGGTGGCGGGATATGGCCCAACAAACCCTCATCCTCCGTCAAGACAAATCCGTGGTGCCTGGTCTGATCACCATGGCGGAAAGTTCTACCAATGAACTTTCAAGGATTCATGCCCTTTGGACCTTGGAAGGTATCGGAGAGTTGAAGTCTGATCTGGTTAAAAAATTAATCCAAGACACCAATCCCCAAATCAGGATACAAGGGTTAAGGGCTGCAGAAACTTTGTATAAGTATGGGGAAAAAAGCATTTCGGAAGTATATAGGACAGCTGCAGAGGACAGCAATCCGGACGTGGCCATACAGGCACTCCTCAGTGCCCACGTGTTAAAAATTGATCAGGTCGACATATTGATTCAAGAGACCTTGAAAAAAAACAACTCAAATGGGATTCAGGTTATCGGAGGCCAATTGCTGGAAAAAATAGAGGAAGCCAAAAAGGCATCGGAAACAAGGTTTGAGAAAAATGAACTGGCTCTTTTTGTCAAAGGAAAATCCATCTATGATAACTACTGTTCGACCTGCCATGGCCCCAAAGGTTTGGGTTCACCTGCAGGAGAAGGCCGGTTGATTGCACCTCCTTTTTCCGGTTCACCGAGGATCCTGAACCATCCCGAATATGCTGTCAAGGTCATGTTGCATGGACTTACCGGCCCAATCGATTCCAAGGAATATGAAGGGGTCATGATTGCCATGAATACCAATGATGATGAATATATCGCTTCGGCCCTTTCCTATATCCGAAATGACTTCGGAAACAGCGGGACATTTGTTACCCCCGAATATGTAGCCAAAATCAGAAAGGAGACAGAAAGCAGAAAGGAAAACTATTCTTTCGAAGAATTGATGAGAGAAATTCCCAAAACCTTAGCCTATCAGGATAATTGGATAGTAGATGCCAGCAGCACAGCTTTGGCCGGAGTGGGATCGACAAAAGATCCCTCCTATGCATTTTCATTTAAGGGTTGGAAAACAGCATCCGCCCAAGAGCCCGGAATGTGGTTTTTGGTTCAATTGCCCTCACCCCAGTCTCTGACTGAAGTACAATTTGATTCCGGTAAAGATGGATTCCCGATCAGTTATACAGTTTCCATCTCCTCAGATGGAACCTCCTGGACCAAAGTCGGACAGAAAAACGGTGTTCCAGGAATAAATACCTTGAACTGGAAATCCCAAGGAAAATCAACCTATTTAAAAATAGAAGCAAATAGTAAAGGGGAGAAACAATGGTCTATGAAAAGGTTGACGCTGTTTTCGAGATAAATAAAAAGGATTCGATTGACAATCATTGCCTCATCAATAGGTCATAAGGAATTTTGAATTGGTTGTGAAGATTTTCTATTTGGGTTAGGCCTGCTTTGTAATATTTGGGATTCTGGTTTACAACTCAAAAATATTATTTTTCAGGTTGTACAAGGTCCCTTTAGGGATGGCATATGGGTAAAATTAAACAACTGATAGAGAAACAATTGTGCCTTTAGGTACAATATATATTACGTACCTAAAGGCACTCAAACTATTAATAATCCGACCCTTGCTACCTATATTTTGTCCCTAAAGGGACAGAAAATATTCAATTACAAAAATCAGGAATGTCTAGTTATATGCTTGGACTGTTGACTCCAACCATTCCGGTTTGGTAGTGTCTATATTGGCTTCCAATTGATTGAGCAGATTGTAAATCCCAAAATAAGTTCTGTTGATATACAATCCATGTCGTGAACCTCTTGCCTGTCTGGACTTTCGGAACATTTTGTCGTTGGAGATCCTGTCGCCCAACTGGAATATTTGTTCGAAATAGCTGTTATCGGCAAAGTCAAAGGAATCTACATGAAATGGTTTGCCCAATAAGGAGATCATTTCCTTGAATATATTTTTGAAGTAAGTCTTTTCAGTTTCGGTATCCTTATCCGAGATAAACTCCAAATTGTAGAAAATCTCATTCAGTTCTTCTTCATTGATCAGCAAATCCCGCTTGATCAGGGAGAAATATCCCTTGTAGAAATCCTCAGGAATTACTTTCACGCAACCAAAATCAATGATTCCCAATTTCCCGTCATTTTGGATGATAAAATTCCCCGGGTGTGGATCGGCATGGACTTGCATCAAATTATGCACCTGATGGTGATAGAAATCCCATAATGCCTGACCTATCCGGTTTTTATCCTCTTGGGAAGGATTGGTCTCCAACCATTCTTTGATATGAAGCCCCTCTATCCAATCCATGGCAATGATCCTATTGGAACTGAATTCATTATAGTATTTCGGGAAATTCAAATTTTCTATATGCGAACAGGCCTCAGAAATCTCTTTGGATCTTTCCACTTCCAACACATAGTCGGTTTCCTCCAACAACTTCTCCTCCACCTCTTCCATATAATGGTCCAATTCCTTTTCGTTCATATTCAATAAACGCAAAGCAAATGGCCTGACCAATTTCAAATCGGAACTAACAGAATCCGCTACGCCTGGATACTGGATTTTGATGGCCAATTTCTTACCATCCTTGGTAGCCTGATGCACCTGACCGATGGATGCAGCATTGACCGCAGATCGGGTAAATGTATCATAAATCTGCTCAGGGGTTTTTCCAAAATGCTTTTGGAAAGTCTTCACCACCAATGGATAGGACAAGGGTGGTGCACTATACTGCGCCATAGTAAACTTGTCCTGATAAGCCCTAGGAAGAATATTCTTGTCCATGGACATCATCTGGGCAACTTTCAGTGCCGAACCTTTCAACTGACTCAGTGAATTATAAATATCCGTGGCATTGTCGGTATGAAGTTGTTCATTGGTCATGGAAGGATTAACTACCTTTTTGGCGTAATGCTTCATGTAATTGCCACCTACTTTTGCACCGGTACTGATGAATTTGGCAGCCCGCTGAACTTTGGATACAGGGATACTCTGCTGCTCTTTGATTTTGTTACTCATGGAAATGGTTATTTATTCTGGTACAAAAATTTGGCAAAATCGATAAAGGTGTCCAAAGCGCTTTTCCCCATCAGGTCAAAGGCCAAATTGACAGATTTTTCGATCGCTGCATCGGTTTTCTCGAAGGCTGGAGAAGTATCTTTCAGCCAAAACTGGAACACAAACCACACCTGCAGCCAAAGGGCCTCATCATAGCGGTCTGAAATCACCGGTCTGCTAGCAATTTCTTCCGTCTCTTTCCCTTCCAAAATGATTTCATTGGCAAAATCCTTGAATTTGCTTCTGAACACTTTGACTTCTATAGGCAGGAGATTTTTCATGTTTTTCTTCTCCCCATAAAGAGAGAGTAAGTAAGAACGGTTTTTCTTCAGCTCTTCCACAAGGGTAAAAAGAAACCCAAGGAGTTTTTCCCTGGCACTGTATTCTTTGAAAACTTCCTGTGATTCAAGGTTATTGATGGTGTCCTCAAATAGCTTTGACCAAACGGCTGATTTGATGGCTTCGAAAGAGGTGAAATAGTTATAAAACTCTTCCTCATTCATTTTAAGTGCCTTTGCAAACTTAAACACCGAGGCAGGCTGTTTGCCATGTTCCAAAACATGTTCGACGTATCCGGCTATTATTTTTGACCTATGATCTACTTTGGTAGTTTTATTTGGCTTTGCTTTTTCCATGTTGGTATTGTTTACTACAGGCATAACCTAGAAAAGGGATATGAAGTTTAGAAAAGGGGAATAAATTGGGTTGGATTATTGAAAAATGTTTTAGTTTTATAGAAAAAAGAGCAAGAATCCAAGAGTTTTCTTTCAAAAGGATAGCTCCATAAAACATTCAATTAACCTTAAACAAGGAAGTAGATTACGGTTAGCTGGGTTAACCGGTATCCATTATTCACAATTCTAAGACCACACAATAATAAAGTCAAATGGCAATATATAAATTAGGACAACGATTAGATTTCATTAAAGAGCTTCCCTTCAAGTTCGAAAAAGACATTCAGACATTGGTTGAAAAAAATTTAAAATCACTTTTACATCTTGACTTTATTCGTTCTGAATTTGCATTAAATAGCTTTCGTATTGACACATTAGCTTATGACTCCGAAACAAAGTCGTTTGTAATAGTTGAATATAAAAGAGATAAAAATTTTAGTGTAATTGATCAAGGTTATGCTTACTTATCATTAATGCTGAATAACAAAGCGGATTTCATTCTTGAATTCAATGAAAGTCAACAAACCACACTAAAACGCTCTGATGTAGATTGGTCACAATCAAAAGTGATTTTTGTTTCTCCACAGTTTACAAACTATCAAAGAGAGGCAATTAATTTTAAGGATTTACCCATAGAACTATGGGAAATTAAACGTTTCGAAAATGACACTATTTCGTTTGACCAAATACAAAAATCTTCTGCAAAAGAAAGCATTAAGACTATTTCAAGGAACGACGAAACTGTTGAAGCTGTTAGCAAAGAATTGAAAGTTTTTACGGAACAAGATCATTTGCAAAAAGTGGACTTCGAAACAAGAGAACTATACGAACAAGTAAAAGAAAGACTAATTTCGCTTGATGACAATGTTTCAATTCAACCTAAAAAACAGACCATTGGATTTAAGGTGGAAAACAATATTTTTTGTGATGTTGTTCTCCAAGGTAAAGGTTTAAAAATTTATGTGAATCTTAAAAGTGGCGATTTGCTAGACCAAAAGAAAATTGCAAGAGATGTTTCAAACGTTGGACATTGGGGAAATGGTTCATACGAAATTAAACTAACAGACCTTGACGACATTGACTATACGATTAGCTTACTGAAACAATCATTAAGAAAAAATAAAGAATAATTTTTACTATCAAATAGAAGGCCGTAAGCTCTATGCTCACAGCCTTCCCTACATAAATTGGAGAACGCCCGGTATACAGGTATCCCGATATCTCAGCATACGGGCCTTACAGCACAGATAAGAGCTGTTCAATGAATTAGTGCCCCCTATCCTGCATTATGTAGTCGGGAAGGTTTTTAGACATTAGGAAAGCATGGATTAATACCCTTTTCTACTTGAGCGAGAAAACTTACCTCTCGAGGAAGAAGTCAGTATTAAAATCATAATCGGAAAAAGCTCTGAGGGTTAAATAACATCGGTAGTGGATTTGAAGTTTTATTTACTTCTGATCCACTAAAGCTTCGAAAAT
This sequence comes from Aquiflexum balticum DSM 16537, assembly GCF_900176595.1. Classification (GTDB taxonomy): domain Bacteria; phylum Bacteroidota; class Bacteroidia; order Cytophagales; family Cyclobacteriaceae; genus Aquiflexum; species Aquiflexum balticum. The sequence continues at coordinate 3,074,704 of NZ_LT838813.1, read as the reverse complement.
TAACAGTTTCCTGAAAATAGAACGACTAGCGCAACGAATAACCCATATAATCAACGTAAATTATGCAACGATTAATTTTGCAATGCGGCGAATAATACGGATATTCGTTGCAAAATATACTGCGAATGGGAACTTTTATCCATCAATTAACCAATTGGCCTCATTTCACCTGGAATATTGACGATATAGTTAATTTATTAAGCGAGGCGAGAAACCTGCAAGGAAGACTCCTTGGAAAAATGGAATCTCTTGGATTCGACCTAAGGAATGAAGCCTTATTGGACACTTTAACGCTTGATGTACTTAAATCTTCGGAGATAGAGGGAGAATATTTAAATCCTGAACAAGTTCGTTCCTCAATCGCCCGTAGATTGGGGATGGAAATTGCAGGTTCAGTGGATTCAGACAGAAATGTTGACGGTGTAGTTGAAATGATGGTGGATGCAACACAAAATTGTTTTAAACCATTAACAGCCGAAAGACTTTTCGATTGGCATGCGGCATTATTCCCAACAGGAAGAAGCGGAATGTACAAGATTATTGTTGCCGATTGGCGGAAGGATACGACAGGACCTATGCAGGTTGTGTCGGGAGCTTTGGGAAAGGAAAAAGTTCATTTCCAAGCACCGGATTCCATATTGGTTGAAAAAGAGATGCATCAGTTATTAGATTGGTTTAACAATAATTTAAAAGTTGATTTAGTAATCAAAGCTGCAATAGCCCACTTATGGTTTGTCACCATACACCCTTTTGAAGATGGAAATGGTAGGATAACCAGGGCATTGACAGATATGTTATTGGCCCAATCAGATAAGAGCAACCAACGTTTTTACAGTATGTCGGCACAGATCAGAATAGAAAGAAAGGAATACTACGAAATACTGGAAAAAACCCAAAAAGGAAATCTTGATATTACGGAGTGGATCCAATGGTTTTTGACCTGTCTGATAAATGCTTTAAAATCCACAGATTCCTTATTAAACAGGGTTTTATTCAAAGCAGATTTTTGGACAAAGCATGCGGGAGTTTTAATAAATGAAAGGCAAAAGAAACTATTGAATAAGCTCTTGGATGGTTTTGAGGGTAAACTCACTTCATCAAAATGGGCTAAGATTGCCAAATGTTCGAAAGATACTGCTATAAGGGATATCAATGATTTGATAGACAAAAACATCCTACAAAAAGAAGCAGCAGGAGGAAGAAGTACAAATTATGAATTAAAAAAATAAAAAATGCTAGCAGGCAACTTCATATTTTCAACCAGTGCAGGACGTATGCTAAAGCATATAATAGAGCTATTTTTTGCCAAAAGCTTGGCTGTACCAAAAAAGCAATTATCAAGCTTTTGGTTTAATGGTGTGCCTAAGTGTTTGCTTTCCTTCTCACTAATTCGAAAATGTGCCTAAGTCAAGACTCAATAGAGCAAAAAAAAGCATCTCCGAAATTCTTCATTTACTTCTAATTTCGAGATTTAATGTATATATTATTCATTCAAAAAATATTCTAAAATCCTTCTTAGAGGACAGGATACTGTTCTAGTTATTTATGATAATCTATTTTGCCATGGAAATTCCATCTGCCCCAACTGTACTTCTTACGGTTACCAATTTGTCAGTTGCAAATTTCTTAGCAACAGGTCTTGGGGAACTTTGTTGAAAACGCCAAATAATAAAGAAATGAAATACTTACTATTCTCTGCCATTTTAGGCTATTCTTGTTGGATAGGTTCCGAGGTTGTAGAATTAGCAGAAGGCGGCTACAATTCAACTGTCTATTATCTTACTGCTGCTTTCCACTTCTTTGCCGGATTTGGAATTTGGGGATTACACTTCCTACAAAAACGATCAAAAAACATCTTAAGCCTGACAGGAACAGTGATGATTTCATTGTCCTATCTTGCTTTAGTTTATCTCCCAATTCAAGTGTTGCACTCAGGGTTATCAAATTTAGAATTTGTTGAAATATATCCTTTTTATAAGATTCCTGCTTTTTTCAACCTCGCCGGGTTGATAATATTTGGCATCGCAGTCATCAAAGCCAAATTATTTCCAGTATGGACTGGTGTCGTCATCATTTTTGGCAGTATGATTTTTGTAGCAGCAATGACAAATGGATTTCCACTCATTGCGAATGTTAACAACATTATTCTTTCAACAACGATAATTTATATGTGCATTCTGGGCTATCAGCGCCTTAAATCGCAACATGCACTGACAGTGTAGAAATCAGAAATTATTTCTCTACTTTTTCCACCACCAAATTATGATTGGTGTAAATGCAGACATCTGCGGCGATACCCAGACTTTCGCGAACCATTTCTTCAGCTGAAAGTTGGGGTGCATACTTTTTCAATGCCCTAGCGGCTGATTGGGCATACATGCTGCCCGAACCAATGGTAGCGATTTCCATATCCGGTTCGATCACATCTCCTGTGCCGGAAATAATCAAAATGTCCTGAGAATCTGCCACAATCATCATGGCTTCCAATTTACTCAGCATCCGATCGGTTCGCCATTCTTTGGCCAACTCGACAGCTGCCCTTTTCATGTTGTTGCCATAGGCACCCATCTTTTCCTCAAACTTTTCCAGCAAAGTGAAGGCATCTGCCGTCGAGCCTGCAAAACCTGTTACGATTTTTCCGCCCTGCAATTTCCGGATTTTATTTACTGTACTTTTGGCAATGGTGTTACCCAAGGTAGCCTGCCCATCGGCACCAATGACTACTTCTCCATTATGTTTGATGGCGACTACGGTAGTTGATTTTATTTTTTCCATATTAAATTAAGACATGAGATTTGATACATAAGACGTGAGACGACTTGACCCAAAATATTGGGATGAATTTAGAGATGAAATAAATTGAAATATGCCTATGGCGAAATAAAATAGAAATAAGTTGAAATTCTCAACGTCATTCGAAATTTAGCAATGAACAATCCAAATATTTCCCGCACAAAATTTCAACAATATATCGCCGAAGGCATATTTCAATTATATATCTACCATATCTCACGAAGTATATTTCTTCTCAATAACCATACAAAACCAAAAAAGTCCTGCATAAACAGGACTTTTTGGCATATTTTATTTTCCCGTTTAAATCAGGATTCTGACAGGATCTTCCAATAAACCTTTAAGGGTCTTTAGGAAAGCTGAACCGACCGCACCATCTACCACCCTGTGGTCACATGACAAAGTAACTTTCATGACATTACCAATCTGCATCTGACCGTTTTTCACTATAACCGTTTCCTTAATCCCTCCTACAGCCAAAATACAGGCATCCGGCGGATTGATGATAGCTGTGAATTCCTCTATGCCAAACATTCCCAAGTTGGAAATGGTAAAGGTATTGCCTTCCCAATCCTTGGGCTGCAATTCTTTGTTCTTGGCTTTTCCACCCAGCGTTTTGGCTTCATTGGAAATCTGTGACAATGACTTGCTGTCAGCAAAGCGGATCACCGGAACCAAAAGTCCCTCCTCTACTGCCACAGCCATTCCTATATGGATATGTTCATTGTATCTGATTTTATCACCCAACCAAGAGGTATTTACTTTAGGATGTTGTCTCAGAGCTGCTGCTGCCGCTTTGATCACCATGTCATTGAAGGAGATTTTCACAGGGGAAATTTCGTTCATGCTGTTTCTGGCCTCAATAGCTTTGTCCATATTGATCTCCATGGTCAGGTAGAAATGCGGTGCCTGGAACTTACTCTCAGCAAGTCTTTTGGCGATTACCTTACGCATTTGAGAAACTTTTTCTTCCCTGTAAGATTCCTGACCAACAGCAGGTGCTGAAGTAGCCATGGCAGTAGGGGCCGCTGCGGTTTGGGCCACAGCAGGTTCAAAGTTTTCTATATCTCTTTTGACGATTCGTCCACCTTCTCCTGAACCTTTCACCAAAGAGATGTCAAAACCTTTGTCTTCAGCCATCTTTTTTGCCAAAGGCGAGGCTTTCAATCTTCCATTGTCAGAAGTGGCGGATGTTGATTTAACAGAAGGCTCAGCTGATTTTGATTCAGCAGGTTTACTTTCAGGTGCCTCTGCTTGTTTTTCCTCTTTTTTCTCTTCTTTTGGTGAAGTATCTACTTGAGCATCTTTTGGTTTGTGGGCTTTTAACAATTTCTCATAATCAGCGCCTTTCTCACCTATTATTGCAATGACACCATCAATTTCAACTGATTCACCCGCTTCTACCCCAATATACAACAAAGTACCATCCTCATAGGACTCCAATTCCATAGTCGCTTTATCGGTTTCCACTTCTGCGATGATATCTCCTGATTTGACTTCATCTCCTACCTTTTTCAACCAAGAAGCAATGGTGCCTTCAGTCATGGTATCACTCATTTTAGGCATAGTGATGACTGTGGCATTTATTCCTGAGGTATCGATTTTTTCTGCAGGTGCTTTTTCTTCCTTAGCAGAAATGTTCTCCTCTTTAGCAGGTTCGGGTTTCTCTTCTTTTTTTGCTTCTTTTTTAGATTCTCCCGCTTCACCTCCTTCAATCTCCTTAAGTAAGGAATCAATGTTTTCACCTTTTTCACCAATGATAGCAATAACTCCGTTTACAGGAACAGCGCCCTTTTCTTCTACTCCAAGATGAAGCAAGATTCCCTCTTCATAAGATTCCAATTCCATAGTCGCCTTATCGGTCTCTACCTCCGCTAGAATATCTCCCGGCTTCACTGCATCTCCAACTTTCTTCAACCACGCTGCGATTACCCCTTCTTCCATGGTATCGCTCATTTTAGGCATTCGTATTATTTCGGCCATAAGCTTTTATATCCTATTCAAAATTTAAGCAGGTCAAAAATAGTTCTTAAAATATCTTTATTCAAATTTAATAGTGGTAATTTCAGGATTGTAAAGTACCCGAAGCTCCTTTTTGTTTTAAAATGCCTTTAATAAAAAAAACAGATTACGATTACCCAAAATGGCTTTTCAACGGACATTTACAGACTATTGTACCTGGTCTTTTCAGGAGCCATGTCACTTTACCTTTTGAAAGAGAAAGGGTTAACACTCCCGATGGTGATTTTCTGGACCTTGACTGGCTAAAAAATGACAGCAAAAATCTAGTCATTATCAGCCATGGACTGGAAGGCAATAGCCAACGTCCATACATGATTGGAATGGCAAAACAATTTTTCAGCAATGGATTTGATGTGCTCAACTGGAACTTCCGGGGATGCTCTGAAGAAATGAACAGAAAAGCAATTTTTTATCACTCAGGAGCCACCTATGATCTTGATTTTGTGATTCAGCACGCTGCAAAAGATTATGAATCCATCTATTTGGTTGGCTTTAGTTTGGGCGGAAACCTGACATTGAAATACCTAGGTGAAAAACGGGAAAGAAATCCAAAAATCAGAAAAGGTGTTGCCATTTCGGTTCCTCTTCATTTAGAAAGCTCTTCTGTTCAGATTTCCAAGAGAGAAAATATACTTTACGCCAAACGCTTTCTAACAACACTGAAAGAAAAAGTTGCCAAAAAAGCGGTGTTTTTCCCTGATGAAATCCCGGTGGGAACCTTGCGCAAAATAAAAACTTTAAAGGATTTTGACGATCACTTCACAGGACCTTTGCATGGCTTTGATGATGCACATGATTATTACGAACAAAATTCATCCCTGTATTTCCTTGAGGGTATCCGTGTACCTGCTTTGGTTCTGAATGCACAAAATGATCCGTTTTTAAGCGATAAATGCTTCCCGGTTAAAATCGCCCGACAATTGGAGGCTGTATGGATGGAATTTCCAAAATACGGCGGACATGTTGGATTCAGTCCAAGAAAAAGTGAAGATATCTATTGGTCCGAAAAAAGAGCATTTGAATTTATCACCGGAGATCAGTAATTTTCAAAAAAACCTATATTTACCCCATGTGCGGAAGATATTCATTAAGTAAAAGTAAAATTGAACTGGAGGAAAGATTTCAGGCTGAAATGCTTTCGGACTTCAAACCAAGATATAATATTGCGCCCACCCAATTGGTCCCGGTGATTACATCAGACAGTCCAAAGGGTTTCTCCTATTTTTATTGGGGAATCACACCTGATTTTGCAAAGAACAAACCTGTCTCCCAAAAATTCATCAATGCCAAGGCAGAAAGTGTAAATGAAAAGGTCTCCTTCAAAACTTCTTTTCAAAAAAGACGCTGTCTGATTCCTGCGGATGGCTTTTTCGAATGGAAAAAAATCGGTAAAAAAACAAAAACGCCGTACCGTTTTACCCTTGCCAATGAGGAACCTTTTGCATTTGCTGGAATCTGGGAAGAGTATGAAAATGAAAAAGGTGAAAACAAGCATACCTTTCTCATACTTACTACAGCACCGAATAGCTTGGTTTCTGAAATCCATGACAGGATGCCTGTCATATTGAATCGGGATGATGAAAAAAAATGGCTCGATAAATACAGCAAAGAAGAGGAACTGATTAAGCTATTGGGGACCTATCCCGCCAATGAAATGATCAGCTATACCGTTTCTCCTTTGGTAAATAGTGTCGGCAACGACAGCCCTGCTATTATCAGAAAAACCTCTCCCATGGACCAATTTGGCAATTATACACTATTCGGATAATGGAAAACGTTGCAATTATTGACCTAAAATTTTTGGATACCAATGAGGCCATTGCCAGTTTTTTGGTAGAGACAACTCATGGTCCTATTTTGGTCGAAACCGGGCCGGAAAGCACATTTGAGCAGTTGAAAGAGGGTATAGAAAGAAATGGATATGAATTGGAGGAAATCAAGCATGTTCTCCTCACTCACATTCATTTTGACCATGCGGGTGCATCCTGGAAACTTGCCGAGATAGGTGCCAAAATATACGTCCATCCTGTGGGGGCACCCCATTTGGCTTCGCCGGAAAAACTCTGGAATTCGGCCGCTCAGATTTATGGGGATGATATGGAAAGGCTTTGGGGAAAAATGAAACCTATTCCTGAAGATCAGATTGTTGCAGTCCAACACGAGGAGGAATTGGAGTTTGGTAATATCAAAATAAAAGCTTTGCATACTCCCGGTCATGCCACCCACCATATCGCATGGAAAATGGGAAATGTGATTTTTACAGGTGATGTGGCCGGTGTTAAAATCAATGGTGGCCCTGCAGTGCCCCCTTGTCCTCCACCTGATATCAACATCAGGGATTGGGAAGTCTCATTGGCTATTTTGAAAGCAGAAAAACCGGAATGCCTGTTTTTGACGCATTTTGGAATTATCAATAATGTCAACGAGCACTTGGACAATCTCTGTTACATGCTGCATGATTGGAGTAAATGGATCAAACCTTATTTTGATGCGAACACAGATCAACAAGAAGTCATCCCCCTTTTTATGGACTACACCAAAACCCAATTGGTCGGAGAAGGATGTGACGAAGCATTGATCAAAGTGTATGAATATGCCAATCCCAGTTGGATGTCAGTGGACGGATTGTATAGGTATTGGAAGTTGAAGAGTCAAGGGAGAATAAAATAAAAGTCTTCTCCAAATATTGAATAAAAAAACCTACCAAACCATATAAAATGCTCTTTAAAATTGATTTTTTGGTATTCCCCATTGTATATAAGATATTTGTTTAAACAACCTTGGTGAAAGGTCATCTTGGGAAACCCAAACAACTTTTAACCTTATGAAAAAATCCAGAATAACCGGGATAGGGCATTATGTACCTGAAAATATTATTACAAATGAATACTTGTCTACCATTATGGACACCAATGATGATTGGATAGTGGAACGGACAGGTATTCACGAAAGGAGGTGGTTTACGCCTGGAAAGGATACTGTAACCAGTATGTCAGCAACTGCTTCAAAAATGGCATTGGAAAGAGCGGGCTTATCTGTAAAAGACATTGATTTTATCGTTTTCGCAACCATCACCTCTGATTACTTTTTACCAGGTAATGGCGTACTGCTGCAAAGAGAATTGGGAATGAATGGGATAGGTGCATTGGATATCAGAAATGCCTGCTCGGGATTCATTTACGCCTTGTCTGTAGCAGATCAGTTTATCAAAACAGGTATGTACAAAAACATCCTAGTAGTGGGTGCTGAAATCCAATCATCTGCTTTGGATAAAAGTGATGAGGGAAGGTCAAGTGCTGTAATATTTGCAGATGGTGCCGGGGCGGCTGTTTTAAGTGCTGTAGAGGCGGATGAACCGGGAATTCTTTCTACCCACCTACATGCAGACGGTGCACATGCAGAGGAGCTATATTGTATCGCTCCAAGCAGCAGCAGTAAGGTGAGAGTTTCTGCCGAATTGATAGAAAGAGGAGACTTTTTTCTAAAAATGAATGGAAATGCGGTTTTTAAACATGCCATTGTCCGATTTCAGGAAGTCATTGAAGAAGCTCTGGAGGCAAATGGAAAAGACAAATCTGAAATTGACCTACTTGTACCCCATCAGGCCAACCTAAGAATCAGTAATTATATCCAACAAAAAATGGGACTTCCTGATGAAAAAGTTTTCAACAACATTATGTATTTGGGAAATACTACAGCAGGAACTATCCCCATTGCATTGAGTCAGGCATGGGAACAGGGCCGATTGAAAAGAGGTGATTTGGTATGTTTAGCGGCCTTTGGCAGCGGTTTTGCATGGGCATCTGCATTATTGAATTGGTAAAAAATGACAGTGGAATACTTTGATTTAAAATTATTTGAAGACAAAGAATTATTTGAAAAAATAAAAGCGCAATCTGATCTATATACCCGATTATTTCAACTCATAGCCGATGAATTCCCACAGGAGATGATTATGACCAAGCATCATGAGTCAAAAGGATCTAAAATTTCCATGGGTTACAGGTTAGAAAACTGTCCATACCAAGTGTTGGATATGGTCAGGGATTTTGATGAAAATAAAGGTTGGAATATCAGATTACTGAATTGGTGGGGTCATGGACTTTATTTATTTGTTCTTTACGGAAAGTCTACATTCGAAAAAATGAAATCTTCTATCCAAAGACTGGATAATTCCTATCAAATATCAAATCAACCTTCCCCATGGGAATACAAAAAAATTGTAGATGGGGGAATAAATATAGCATCTATCTCAAATACCAATAATCCATCTCTGTCACGCTATTTTCAGGTTTTCAAGAAAATTGAAACGGATCCTGATTTTGAAAAAACATATTCTATTTTAAAAAAAGAAATTAGGTTTATCTTTGATAATCATTTCTAATCCTTTTCTTATATCGCAAATTAATTTAATTTAGAACCGTCCATTATAACTTACCGTTATTTAGTTCAAACCTGAACGCTTTATTCATGAAATATATTTTTGTACTGATTTCCAGCATCCTGATCAATATCACGTGTTATGCACAGGATGTTACCAATATGGTTGCCCTATATAATTCCGATTCCACTTTAGTTGGAACAGGAATATTAAAAAATGGCGTTATGGAGGGTCTATGGAAGTTTGAAAACCCTAAATCGAATACGCTAGTTCAGACCATAAATTTCTCAAACGGACGCAGAGAGGGTGTTACAACAAGCTTTTTCCCAAACAAAAATAAGAATATTGAAGCAGAATACAGGGAAAATAGACTCAACGGTATATACAGAGAATATGATTCCTCCGGTGCATTGAAAATTGAGATGGTATTCAATGACAGCGTAGCTGTAGGCCCATACAAAGAATATTATGGTAGAGTAATGCAACCGGAGTATATCAACCCAAGACAAGTAAAGACTGAGGGGCAATTCCGTGAGGGTAAAAGACACGGAAAATGGGTTTCTTTTTACAATAACGGTGATCTGGCACAGATAGAAAATTATGAAAACGGTAATTTGGAAGGTCCATATGTCGTCTATGCAATCGGGGGTGAATTAGTGGTAGAGACCAGTTATAAAAACAATTTACCTCACGGCCCTTTTACCAGGTATACTTTTGGGAATATGGTGGAAGAAAAGGGAGAATTTGCAAATGGAAGAACAATCGGGAAATGGATCACCTATTTTCCTGGCACAAGAACTGAAGAATCCGAAAAGTTTTATGATGACAAAGGCAATAAAACCGGCGAATGGAAATTCTACTATGAAAATAAAAGGATAGCACGTATTGAAAAATACGAAAATGATATACCTGTAGGAACTTGGGAGGAATTCTTCCAAAACAGATCACTTTCCAAAAGAAAAACTTATGAATTGGGTCTTCCGATTGGAGAGTATTTAGAATACCATTCCAATGGGAAAATTTCAGTACAAGGACAATATAAAAGTGGCGTAAAAGACGGGCTTTGGAAAAGTTTTTTTCCAGAAGGAAATATATACTCGATCGGAGAGTATAAAAATGATTTGAAAACAGGGCTTTGGAAGTATTTCAATAAAATCGGAATTCTGATTGCTGAAGGTGAATATAATCTCGGGTCAGAAAATGGCCAATGGTTTTATTATTATGATGGGGGGCAGCTGAAGTCGGTAGGCAGTTATTTCCTTGGATTTGAGGAAGGTACGTGGGGCTTATTTTATGATAATAAGCAGTTGACACAGGAAGAATTCTGGAACAATGGACGGCTTATGAACGTAGGGGACTATTATTCATATGATGGATCAAAAACTTTAGAAAAAGGCAGCTTAAAAGATGGCAATGGAACAAGGATCACCTATTATGTTGATGGTACCGTAGAATCTGAAGGAACTTATGCCAGTGGAAAACCGGAGGGGAACTGGACTTATTTTCATGAAACCGGAAAAAAGGCCTCTGAAGGAAATATGATTGACGGTAAAAAAGAAGGACCTTGGCGATACTATAATATCAGTGGTCGATTGGAGCAGATAATCAGATTTAAAAATGATGAAATCGTGGAAGAAGATGGATTGGCAAGCGAAATGAAATTCAGATTCTAACCGCAATAAAACACTTTTGGGAATTACCTGTTATCTAAATAAAAACCATGTTTGGATTATTTAAAAAGAAAACGGAAATAGAAAAGTTACAGGAGAATTATAAGTCAATGATGGAGAAAGCCCATAAACTATCCCATAGTAACAGAACAGAAGCAGACCGATTGATGGCAGAAGCAGAGGAAATAGCAAAAAAAATAGACGAGATAAAGAAAAAACTGGGTTAACCAGTTTTTTTTTCGTGGTCATACTTTATTGTATTTTTTAAATATTAAATATAAACATTAAGTTTGCTAAAACGTTTTTACTAAATATTTATAATTTTTCTTTATATTTTAATCGAACTTATAATATGGAAAGGACGTAAAACTCCACAAAGCACTAAACCATATTATTATGAAAAAGTCATTCCTTTTCCCTTTCAGCTTCATGCTTCTGCTAGGCTTAAGTATGATAAATTGTCATGAAGCGGAAGCTTCTCCGCATTTTGGAGTAAACTTCCAGGTCTTCTACAACGAACTCAGTCCTTATGGTGACTGGGTGATGGATCCGAATTATGGATATGTTTGGATACCCTTTGTCGAAAGAGGATTCCAACCTTATGCAAGCAATGGCTATTGGACTATGACCAATTTTGGAAATACCTGGGTTTCAGATTACGCTTGGGGCTGGGCACCATTTCATTATGGACGTTGGTTTTGGAGCAATTTTTATGGCTGGGCCTGGGTTCCAGGATATGAATGGGGTCCAGCTTGGGTCAATTGGAGGACTGGCGGTGGATATTACGGTTGGGCGCCCTTGGGCCCTGGCATCGGAATAAATGTTTCATTTCATGCCCCCATGTCCCATTGGGTATTTGTACCCCAAAGAAGATTCAGACATAGAAACTTTTACAGATACTATGTGCCGTCATTTCAAATAGCCAATATCTATCAACAGTCCATAGTTATTAACAATACTTATATCCACAATAATCAAACTTATATAGCAGGACCGTCCAGAAGAGAAGTGGAAAGAGTGACAAGGTCAAGGGTCCCTGTGTATCAGGTAAACGATTCTAACAGACCCGGAAGAACAGTAGTGAACAACAACAGCCTGAATGTATATCGTCCACAGATAACAGGAAATGAACCCTCAAAGAATCCTGCCAGACCTTCCAGAGTTTATACGGCTGAGGAATACAAGCATAGGTCAGCAAGCCAAATGAGGTCTACCAGAAGCACTGAAAGCATATCTGGACAGGTAGTAAATCCCGGTAGAAATAACAATGCAGAAATCAGAACAAGCGGACGAACTGCTTCTGGAAACCCATCTATAAATCGACCAACTGGAAATCCTTCAAGTTCTTATGGAAATGAGCGTCTAGGCCAACAAAAAGAAAGATTTTCCAACGCAGGTATGACCAATAGAGGTACCCAACCTAAAGCTTCAAATTCATCAAATATGGGTAAAAGTCCAGCTGTGAATTCAAGAGAGAACATGGGAGTCAACCATCGGGCTGCTTCTACTAACGGTACTACATATAGACAAGCCAAACCTGCCAATCAACAAAGAAGTCCAGCCTCAGTTGGAAGCAAGGCACCAACCAGACAAAACCAACCATTGGTGAAACCACAATCCAACCCTCCAAGAAATTCTGGAACAACTGTTTCCAGAAACAATTCAAATGGCAATGCGAAGTCTGCAACTTCATCGAGAGGAAATACCAGGGGCGGTCATTAAATAAAAAGGGACCGGAATTCCGGTCCCTTTTTATTTTCTTGAAAAATCATCTTCAACCCTGATGATGTCTTCTTCATTTGATGGATTGTCGCGATCAGTATGCATCCAGATTTCGGCTACAATACCCCAGGAATCTCCCCCTACCAGACGGTGTCTTTCTCCCTGTTTCAAATGGATCAGCTCCCCAATTTTCATCTCATTTATAGCTCCTTGCTCATCTGAATCACTCCTAACAATACTTGCTTTACCTTCAATCAGTTTCCAGACTTCCGCTCTCCTATTATGGTACTGCCAGGAAAGTCTTTTTTTTGGCGCAACTAAAAGGAGTTTCGGACTTAGCTTTCGATTAAACTGCTCATCTTCCAAAACCAATTCATTGAAAAATCTCTTTTTGAATTCTTGGATTTGGTTTTCGTCAACTACAAAAAAGCCTCCCCAAGGTCTTTCAAAATCCTTTTGAGAAATTCTTAAACCTTGAGCGTTCAGTTCTTTTTCCAATTTTTTAAAAATCACTTCCTTTGGCGTTTGTTCTTCCAAATATCCGGTTTCTATCATGATACAATTCTTAAATAAGTATTCTACAAACCCAAAGTTACCATTTTAACAAAGATTTAAAATTTCATTTTCTATGGAAAAAAATATTTTCAAATAAAATTCTTTCTTAACTTAAGGTAAATAATGAGTTTATTCTTTATTTAGCCAAACAAAAACAATTTGATATTGCATTTTTTTCAATAAGGTCTTTTGATATTCTGTAAAAATTCTTTTATTGTCTAAATAAATTACAAATAATGAACCTTATTGATCCTAAAAAATCCCTGGAAAAAATATCAGGTGTTGTAGAAACCAAAAGTTACCTCAACAAACTGAAGTTAATCAAGAATCTTTACATCAAAGGGAACAATACTGCTGGCGAAATCTGCAATCAGGTTGGGATTTCCTTACCAACAGTCAATTCCCTGTTGAATGATCTGATGGGTTCAGGGGAAGTGATCAAAAATGGGCGGGCAGAATCCCAAGGAGGCAGAAAACCGGATCTTTATCAGCTGAATAAAGATGCCTTTTATATTCTAAGTGTTGATTTAAATAGATTCAGGTTAAGGGTTGCCATTTATAATAGCTCAAATGAATTGGTAACTGAACCTGAAACCATCAGACTTACCTTGAATAATGAAAAAGAAACATTTGAGAAAATATGCGACGTCATTCTTGAGTATATTTCTAAATGTGACTTAAACCAAGAAAAAATAATAGCTGTAGGTATCTCGATGCCTGGATTGATTGATTCCATACATGGGATAAACCACACCTATTTGAAATTTGGTAAAAAGAGCCTGGTTGAAAATTTCGAATCAAGATTGGGAAGAAAAGTTTTTTTGGAAAATGATGCCCGGGCTATGACTTTAGCAGAATTCAAGTTTGGCCACAATGATAATTTCAAAAATGTATTGGGAATATTTATAGGATGGGGTATTGGTCTCGGTATTCTGATAGATGGGAAGATCTATCAAGGGGCCTCTGGATTTGCCGGTGAATTCAGCCATTCCCCGATTTTTGATTCCAGTGATATCACTTGCAGCTGTGGAAAAAAGGGCTGTTTGGAATCGGTAGCATCTGGAACGGCCATCGTAAGAATGGCAAAGGAAGCAATTACTACCGATTCGGATTCCATTTTGGCAAGATTAGTGAGAGAAAACCAAGGTGAACTTGAGCCTTATTTGGTTGTTGATGCAGCACTTGCCGGGGATCAGAGAGCTATCACCATACTTTCACAAGCCGGACTCGATCTGGGCAGAGGGATTTCTATATTGATTCAGTTGCTCAATCCTGAACTCATTATTATAGGGGGTTCAGTAGCCGAAGCAAAACAATATTTGATCACACCCATTCAGCAGGCATTGAATATTTACAGCATGGCCAAGGCAAGGGAAAATACCCAAATCAGCCTTTATAAATTGGGCAAAGAAGTCGGATTACTGGGAGGTGTAGCCGTTGTCAATGAAAAATTGTTTGAAGATATACTCCAATAATCCATTAAAATCCAATAGTAAATCTCTCCCGTAAATATTCCGTTAAAATAATTGCGCAATCCAAAAGCAACCAAATTCGTTGCGAAACTGACTGAAATGAAAAAGTTGAAATTTCCTTATCCAGCTATTGCTCTTTCTATTTTTTTGATTTTGATCAGTTGGAATTCAGTTCTTTCCCAAAACAAAGCTGAACCTCCTATAGGTATTCTGATAGACAACCTCTTTTATATCACAGAAGTGATGGTCACAGATGTGGCATCACCTCCTGCAGCAGCTAGATTTTATGCATACGCTACTTTAGGTGCACATTTAGCTTGGAATAAAACCAATAATCTAAGAACCGAAGATTTATGCCTTTTTGAATCAAGTAATTTAGAAAATCCTTCTTATGAAGATGCAATTGGTGAAAATTTATCCCCCCACTTCATCGCGACATATTCCATGTTGGAAGTTGGCAAAAAGATCATGCCCTCGGGATTTTTGCTTGAAGAAAAGCAGATAGCGTTAAAAAAAGATTTTACCCGTTCGAAATGGATTAACAAAAAGGACCTGAATGCCAATGTTTCTTTTGCGGAAGATATTGCTGCAGAGGTATTGAAAATTGCCAATGAAGACGGATATTCCTCCTTGAGCACCTTGACAAGATACACTCCCAAAAAAAATGAAGGTCATTGGTATCCAACCCCACCTGCCTATATGGCTGCAATAGAACCTGAATGGAGAACTCTGAAAACATTTTTTCTTCAGGATTTAAAATCATTTAAGCCTGCCCCACCTGCCCCATTTAGTTTGGAAGAGGGAAGCCCATTCAAAAAACAATTATTTGAAGTTATCGAAGTAACTTCTCAACTATCTGATGAACAAAACCTGATTGCCAACTTTTGGGATTGCAATCCATTTATGGTGAGTTTTTCCGGCCATATGGCTATTGGAATGAAGAAAATATCTCCGGGAGGTCATTGGGTTGGAATCACGGGAATTGCCAGTCAAAAAGCAGATTTACCATGGAAAGAAACCATCTACATTCATACCCTAATATCTATGGCCCTACATGATGCCTTTGTCAGTTGTTGGGAAGAAAAGTATGATTCAGACAGGATAAGACCAGAAACTGCTATTCAAAAATATGTAGACCAGACTTGGCGGCCCTTATTGCAAACTCCTCCTTTCCCGGAATATACCAGTGGACATAGTGTGGTTTCAACCACAAGCGCTATGATTCTAACAGATTTTTTTGGGGAAGATTTTGACTTTATTGATGATTCTGAAGTGTACTTCGGACTACCGGAAAGAGCTTTTAAATCCTTTAATCAAGCTGCTGAAGAAGCTGCCATTTCAAGATTATATGGGGGAATCCATTTTAGGGATGCTATAGAGGAAGGAGTTAAACAAGGAAAATTGATTGGTAAAGAAATCCTTCAAAAAACAGGTTCAAAAAAATCAATTGCTGTTGGGAATTAATTACTGAACCAAAACTCTATATTTTTTCTCTTAAATCCTGGTATAAATTTATTGCTGAAAGGGCACCGAAAACAGCACTTTTTTCTCCCAATTGGCTGACTTCAATTACTATATCAAGATCCTGAATTTGAAGATAATGTAATGTTTTGTCCAAAAAAAAGGGATATGCTTTAGAAATGTTCCCACCAAGAATTATTTTATCTGCATGAAATTCCTCTTGTTGTTTAATTATAAAATCAGCAAGGTTTTTTGCAAAAAAATCAAAAACAGATGACCCTTTCTTCATTATTTCAGGATTCGAAACGATTTCCTTTACACCATCTACCTGAATATTTAACTCTTGATAGATCCAATTGACAAACCACCGGCTCGAAAGGTAATCCTCAGCAATACCTGATTTGAATGGTGAACACCAAAGCCCTCCATCTCTGACTATATTTCCGCTTTTGATAGAAGAACCAAGACCTGAACCTAAAGTCAGTCCCAAAATGTTATTTACATTATTTCCTTCCCCAAAATTAACTTCTCCCAATAAAAAAGCTTCCGCATCATTGATAAAAAAAATATTTGATGGAAGAATACCCAAATGACCTGAAAGTTCTTCTCTTAGATTTATACCAAATAGATGTCTGAATTTACCCTGTTTTTCAATTAAACAAATTCCATTTTTATAATCAAATGGGGCAGGTATTGCCAAAGACAACAAATAATCTTCGTTGGGATGAACAAGATCAGTTAAAATAGAAACCCAATGATCCAAAATTATGGATTTGGGTGCATAGGAATCAATGGATTCTCTTTTCAAATCTTCCAATTTGAAAACTGAATCATTTCCAATAAATCTACCCACTGTGATATGAGACCCTCCAATATCACCGGATAGGATTATTTTTTTTGACATAAATAAGATCCCGTTAACTTACAACAACCAGAAATAACTTGCCTGTAAATATACTTTCTAAGAAATAAATTAATGAAATTGGAATGACAGATACTAAAACGATTTATTAAAAATATAATTTATTTTTGACAAATCATCAAAAACAACAGTGTTTACTATCATTTTTCTGTTAATTTGAAGAAGATTCTCTAATATTTAGCTTATTTGGTAAAATAAACTTCTTAAATGAATGTTTAGATTCGTTGGAATCAAGATGATGCAAAATCGCTTCCATCAATTTTTCGGCGATGATTTCCAAAGGTTGTTCAATGGCTGAAATCTTTGGTTTATACAGATTGAAAAAATAATGATCATCAAAAGATACTACTTTCACCTCCTCAGGAACCTTGATTCCAAGATTATCCAAAGCCTGAAGTCCTTCAAATGCCAGGTAGTTGGTTGCAAAAAATACGCCATCAAACCCTTGGTTATTTCTGAAAAATTCGATGATTTTTAGATATGCCTCTTTTTCATCTATGTTGTGAAATTTAATTTTGAAAACAGAAGAAGAAAGATTGTTCTCAGCTACTGCTTTTTGGTAGCCCTGAAGCCTGTCCTTCATTTGCATTTGGTCGGAATCAACAGTCAGAAATGCGATTTTTTTACAGCCATTTTGGATAAGGTGTAAAGTAGCCTCAAAAGCACTTTTTTCATTTTCTACTATCACATAGCTGCAATTAATGGAAGGAACCCACCTATCGAAAAGGACCAATGCCAAATCTTCCTCCAATAATTCCTGAATGGTCGGTTCCAAACCCGGAGTTGGCGTAATAATAAAACCATCAACATTCCTGATTTTAAAGGTATTGATCAATTCTTTTGCCTTCTCAGTATCATTTTCAGTACTGCAATAGATGATTTTATAGCCATTTTTATAGGCTCTTTCTTCTATCATTCTAGCGATAGAGGCAAAAAACTGATTGGAAATATCCTCAATCATAAAAACGATGACTTTGGACTTTCCCAACCTAAGACTCTGAGCCAAATAACTTGGTGTATAACCAACCTCTTTGATATAATTCTGAACCTTTTTGGTCATTTCATCACTTATCCTTTTTTCTTTTGCTTTACCATTAAGGATAAATGAAACAGTTGTAATGGAAATCCCGAGTTCCCTTGCTATATCTTTTATGGAAATTTTCTTTTTTGCCATTTCATATCTATGTTAATTAACAATAGGAAAAGTAATTCAAACAATTTTTTTTTAACTATTGGCTTTGTTGAAATCAGGGGGTCTTGAAACCATTATACATGGCATTAAGCAAAGTTCTTTCATCTGAATCTTCATTGTATTCCCAAAACATAGCCCCGCGCATTTTGTGTTTTTTGATAAATTGAACTTTATTAAAAATCGACTCCGGATCTTCATAAGTTACAAAGATTTTATCAGAAGGATTCCACAAATATGGCGCCTTGGATGAATCATCCCAATAGCGTACATAATCTCCACCGGCAATCAGCTCTTCAATCTCACTATACGGAAATCCTTTCCACCCTTTACCTATTTGATAAAGCCCATTGTTTTCAGGATTGACTTCTTGCCAACTTCTGCCATAAAATGCCATACCCATAACCAGTTTTTCGATTGGGATACCGGCATTAACATGGTCAAAAACTGCATTTTCAGAAGATCTTTTATCTCTATCCGCCGCATACAAATTAGCATGGTGACCCGTTGGATTATTGCCCTGAACTATAAAATCATAAGTCATAATATTGATGAAATCCAAATACTTTTGTGCTTCAGCCATATCGTTGACATCAAGGTATTTCTTGAATCCAGCAGATGCTATAGTGTTTAAATAATAGGTATTGTTCAAAGCCCCAAGACTATCCAATGCCTCCCTGACAGATTTCAGCATAAGTACGAAATTCTCCTTGTCCTCACTCCTGAAAGTATTGTTGTTCCCTGGCAATCCCGGATATTCCCAATCAAAATCCAATCCATCCAGATCATGCCTTATCAGGTAATCTATGGCAGAATCCGTGAATTTTTTACGGGATTCATCTGTCAGCACTGCGTCAGAAAATCCCCCAGACCAAGTCCATCCGCCAATGGAAATAAGGATTTTAAGATCAGGATTGGTGGATTTTAAAGATCTCAACTTTGACAAATTCTCCTTATCTTGTTCTGCCCTGCCCTCACCTTCAATCACAACACCATCTACCACATTGGCAAAAGCATAATTTATATGAGTCAGTTTTTGGGCATGGATTTTTTCCAGATCCACCCCTTTCCAACCTGCTATATATCCAATTATATTATAAGGAGCCGCATCGGTGGCTTCAGGTTCTTGCGCTTTTTTTTGTGGCTGGCATGAAATACTAAACCAAAAAAAGACAAGCAGTGCAGTAACTGATCTTTTGTTCATAAGCTGAATATAACAAAAAAAGGTGCTCGAAAGCACCTTTTTTATATGAATTGATTTTGGCAATTAATTTCCGCCATCCCACCAAGTTTTGGTAGTCCAATTATCACCTCCCATGCGTGAAATTGCAGCGTTCAAAGATTCTGGATTTGTATTAGATTCTCCGGCAGGGTAAGGCTGTCTTCTTGGAATTTGTCCTGAACCAAAATTCCCTGGAAAATTGACCGGTGTCAAAACAGGGAAACCTGTTCGTTTCCAATTGTTCCAAGCTTCCAAGAAATTCACAAAAAGACTGGTTGTTGCCCAAATCTGTTCATTGATCATTTTCAATGATGCATTTGGAGAGCTCACATCCAGTGGATTAGCATTCAAATAAGCAATTGCATCTGCATTGGATACTGTTGCTCCACCAAATTTTCCAATGGAAGTAAAGGCAGCCGCTACACCATTTCTGTAGAAATCCGCTGCCGATCCGGAAGTAAATCCTCGGACAGCCGCATCAGCCAACATCAATTGAACCTCTGCATAAGTCAAAATGAAAACGGGGGCATTCCTTCTCCTGTAAATTGCTGTTGGTCTTGAGTAAGCTCCAATTGGAGCTAGGTCAGCACCAGAACCTGTTCCACCAGGGAAATCAGGATGACCTGAAATATCAAAATCACCACCTCTTAGGTCAAACCCGTTTGGCAAGCCAATTTGAGCAGCAGGATCATTGTTTCCTACTACCCCACCATTCCTGTTAGCGGCAAGTCCTGGAGGGGGTACTTCAGCCACAATACTCAAACGAGGATCATTGGTAGCTTTCAAGTAATCAATCATAACTTTAGACCAACGCACCTCATAAACATCATCTGGGACATTCAAAGCATTGGCACTTGTATTAGAATACCCATTCGCTTCATCAGAGGGAACTAAAGCATCATCGTCAGGTGATGTAAAGACGCCACCGGCTACTGCTTTTTGAACCCAGGACTGGGCTGATGAAGAACTTACATTAGTCAAACGCAATCCCAACTTTAGCATAAGGGAATATCCAAATCTTCTCCATTTGGCAATATCACCCCTATACATAACATCATTTCTTATCGGATCTCCTGAAGGAGTAATTGAATTCAATGCTGCTTCAAGATCAGTAAGCATCTTATTATATACCTCTGTCTGGGTATCATACTTAGGTTGAGAAATACCTTCCTGAGCTTTAAGCGCCTCTGAATAAGGAATATCACCGTAAGTATCCGAAACAACGGACAAAGCACTTACTTTCATGATCTCACCAACAGCATTAAGATTAGTTAACCCTTTTTCTTGTGCCAAAATTTGCAACTGATTCACTCTTGAACCAAGTTGAAATCCATTGTTCCAGTTACCTTCAATGTAGCTGGGTGTGCTTGAAGAAATCACATATTTATCTGCGTTGGAATAGTAGTTGGCTCCTCCTGTTGAAGTAGAGGCCAAGGCCTGAATCCACATACTTTGAAATAAGATAGGGCCTGAATATCCCGTAAGCAAATTACCATGCTGATAACTAATGGTAGGTAGGAGCAGATTTGGGTCGAAAACCGAAGCACCAGGCCTGTTTGGATCCGTATTTAGCTCTTCAAATCTCTCATCACAAGATGTAACTAATAAAAAGCTACTGAGTAGAAATAAACTGATATATTTTTTCATAATTAGTGCAATTTGAAGTTTAGGTTGAAGCCAATAGAACGTGTAGTTGGCAGAGCGGTACCTTCAATACCTAAGAAGTTAATATTCGATCCGAATTGAGCTTCAGGATCTATATTATCAGCTTTTCTCCACAAGATGGCCAAATTTCTTGCAACAATCGATGCTGTCAAGCCTTTCAAGATTGGAACAGACCTGAACATAGATTCTGAGAAGGTGTATCCCAATGTAAGCTGACGAAGTTTGATGAAATCACCATCGACTACACTCGTACGGGTCACATTCTGAACCAGTGCTTGGTAGTAATTTTCAGCAGGGGCAGTAAATTCACCTGTCGTCACGCCGCCTTCTCTACCAACTAGTGTATTTTTATGTAATCCACGGAAGTGTGAATTAAACTCAGTCGCTGACAATACTTTGTTTCCGAAGCTGCCATCTATCAAGAATGTGAAAGAAACTTTCTTGTAAATGAATTCGTTGTTCCAACCTCCATAATGAGTAGGAAGTACTGAACCCCAATTTTTAAGTTCTCCACGGACAGGAAGACCTGCTTGGTTCACAACAATATTTCCTTGGGCATCATATTGATAATCAAATGCTCTGATTTGAGGACCTGGAAGCCCTGGCACATATGCTGTTACTGCATTACCAAGCGTAGACCTGTTTTGACCGAGATTTATTGGAGTATTGGCTAAGTTTGTATTCAAAACTTCATTTGTCACGTTCGTGAAATTGATCATAGATTTCCAAGTAAAGTTCTGGGTTTGAATAGGAGTTCCCGAAATCATTAACTCCAAACCTCTGTTATTTACAGATCCTGTAGCTACCACAGCACTTCCGAAACCTGATGCAATACTGGTACTTGCAGGTAAGATCTCATTGTTAGTTGTCTTGGTAAAATAAGCAACGTCAAAAGAAAGTCGGTTTTTAAAGAAGACAAGATCAAAACCTATTTCTATTTCATCAGTTGTGAATGGTTTTAAGAAAAGGTTTGGCAAGGAAAGCGGTGATGAACCTGCGGCAACCCCGTTAAAAGTATTCGCAGAACTGAAATAAAACTGGGTTTGATATGCATCAAATGGTTCACCACTTGTCACTGCATAGCTGGTCCTAAATTTAGCGAATTCCAGCGCTGGAAGATTCAAAAATTTATGAAACAAGAAAGCTCCTGTAACTGATGGGGAGAAAATGCTGTTATTGTCAGTAGGTAAGGTACTATACACATCATATCGCCCAGTCGTGGTCAAAGTCAGGAAGTCTTTATAGCCAAAGCCTAATGAGTAAAAAGCCGAAGCAACTTCCCGCTCATTGAAAGCATACCCCCTATTAAATACATCAACATTAAATGGAGAGTATAAACCAGGGATTACAAATCGAGAACCCCCGACACTGACTTGTTCAAATCTATTGTTCCGGAATGTTCCCCCTGCCAATCCATCAAAGATAATGTCATTGGTTAAATTGAATTCCGTTCCAAAAATCGCATCAATATTCGTTTCTGACCTTGTTGACAATCCCCTTGAATTAAGGTTACCTCTTTGTTCCTGTGTATAAGCTAAACCTGTGGGTTCAACCGAAAAGAAGTCATCATTTGATACATCATGACCAACTCTAAACAAAGCATAAGTCTTGGGAGCAAAACTATACTTGGCTGATAGCGCTGAAATAGTTCTTTTTCTTCCTCTGTCATTGATTCCTTTTGCAGTGATGAAGTATGGGTTAGTTACGAATATATCGTCACTAAAGACAACTTCACGTCCATTTTCATCATAACCCGGTGCAAAAATACCTGGATTAATATTTGGGGCTAGTAACAAAAAGTTATTAGGGTTTCTAGGTCCATCACTTAAAAATGGAATGTTTGTACTTTGTTGATCAAGATAATTGATCATTGCTGAAATATTCAACTTATCAGTAATGTTTTGATCCACATTTAAATTGATACTTAATCTGTCCACACCACTGTTGGGTACAATTGATTCTGATCTTACATCAGAAATAGACATCCTAAAAGAACCGTCCTTTCCAAGTCCTTTGGAAACTGCAAGTGTATTGGTAATGTTAGTTCCTGTTCTGTAAAAATCCTTCCAATTTTCATCAGCTGGTTGATAAGGATATTGATTACCATCAAAACCTATCACATTTCCCCCCATTCTCTCTCCCCATGCAAAACGCCCAGTTGTTTGTGCGTCTGTGGCAGTTTGAGGTCGCCTACCTCCAGTACCTTGACCATATTCTTGTTGGAAGTCCGTGAAATCCATGGCCTGTTCTGTCATCACGTTTAAATTGTAAGTAAGAGACCAATCACCTCCTCTTTTTGAACCTTTAGTTGTAATCAAAATCACACCATTGGAAGCTCTTGCGCCGTATAAAGCAGATGCTGCCTGTCCCTTAAGAACTGTCATTGATTCAATATCATCAGGGCTTAAATTACCAATTCCGTCTCCATTATCACCTCCACCCCATTGACCGGAGGAACCAAGCTGTGTATTATCCATGGGTATCCCATTGATTACAAACAATGGAGAACCTGTACCGGAGATACTAGGAAGACCTCGAAGAACTATATTTGCGGTACCTTGTGGCCCACTGTTTGTTCCTCTTACAACTAGGCCTGCTACCTGACCTGTAAGTGAGTTGGCAATATTTGGTTCCCGGGCAAGATCCATTTGATCACCTCCGACGGTGGTTATGGAATAACCAAGTCTTTCCTTTTCTTTAGGTAATCCAAGGGCGGTAACCACCACTTCACTTAAAGCGGTCGCATCTTCCGTTAAAGTTATATTTAACTCAGACATATTACCAATTACGATTTCTTGGGATTCGAAACCTATAAAAGAAAAGACCAATGTGGTAGTATTGGTTACCGAAATTGAATACATACCATCCAAATCGGTGGTAGTACCCGTTTTTGCTTCTTTGTCCAGGACGTTCACCCCTGGAATCGGTTCTCCGGTAGCATCAACAACTCTTCCGGTAAGAACCCGCGACTGGCCAAATGCCTCCATACCTGAGGCAAATATCAAGACCATCGCTAGCATTAATTGTACAAATTTGTTCATAGGATTTAATTAAGTGTTACTTCATTTAATTTTTAGTTGTTTAGTTTGAAATATAATATGGCAATTGAAATTTTGATTTTCACGGCATTCATAATCATCATCAAAACGTTTATCTACTTTACTTCAACAGATTAGAATAAAATACTGTAAAACTATAATTAAGACAAATCTTGACTTTTGTAAAAATATAAAAAATATATTAATGAGAAAATTATTTAATATTTTTTTTATAAAAGTATTCAGACTTTTATTATTTATTAGATTTAATAAAACGGTTTAGCAAATAATTTTAGTAATTAACACTAATTTATTGTCGCTTTGTAAAAATTTAAAGTAAGTAGTATTAGAAATTATATGAATTTTAATAAACCCTTCAAAAATTAAATCAATTTATTCTGACAAATTCATAAACTCATCGATAAAAAATAATTTTTTATATAAAAAAGTCAAATTAGGACAAAAAAGACTTACCTGAAGAACACAAAAGGTAAGTCAAAAAAAGAACCGCACTATGGCGGTTCTTAAAATTATTTGATAAATAGCATTTCCCGGTATTTGACCAATGGCCAAAACTCGTCGTCTACTACCAATTCAAGCTTATCAACCGAATATCGGATTTTATCAAAATAAGCATCTTTCACTTCCACCCCATATCCTTTTGCTCTTTTGACGATATCTTCCTCTTTGTTCAGTTTTTTTCTTGCCTCGGTCATCTCATAGACATTCTTTTTTAGTGACTCTAAATGTCTGCTGATTTCTTTGACTGTTTCTATTGCAGCAGTATTGTCAAGTCCCAAGCCTTTAAGACCGTTGGCATTTTCTATCAATTTATTTTGATAAAGTATCGCAGTTGGAATTACATGATTCAGTGCAAGGTCTCCCATCACCCTTGATTCAATCTGTACTTTCTTGATATAATTTTCCAACATGATTTCATGTCTTGCATGAACTTCAACCGGATTCAGCACGCCATGTCTGGAAAACAAATCAACAGTTCTTTTATCGTGATAGACATCCAAAGCAAAAGGAGTACTTTTCAGATTGGATAATTTTCGCTTTTCCGCTTCCAAAGCCCATTCCTCAGAATATCCGTCTCCTTCAAATCTGACTTTCTTACTTTCTTTGATGTATTTCCTCAGAACATTGACAATAGCAATCTTTTTTTCCTTACCTGAATTGATTTCTTTCTCAATGTCTTTGGTCAGAGATTTCAATACCTCAGCCACAATCACATTCAATACTGTCATAGGACCGGAAGAATTTGCACTGGAACCTACTGCTCTGAATTCAAATTTATTTCCTGTAAATGCAAAAGGAGAAGTCCTGTTCCTGTCTGTATTATCCAATATGATTTCAGGAATTTTGGAAATACCCAATTTCATATACATGTTATCCCCTTTCTCGATTTTGACATTACCGTTCTTTTCCAGTTCATCCAATACAGAAGTTAATGTAGACCCAAGAAAAACGGACATAATAGCCGGAGGAGCTTCATTGGCACCAAGTCTGAAATCGTTGCTGGCTGAGGCAATGCTTGCACGCAATAAGTCAGCATAATCATATACAGCCTTTACTGTAGCAATCACAAAAGTAAGGAACTGAAGGTTTTCCCTAGCAGAATTACTGGGTTGGAAAAGATTGACTCCTGTATCTGTAATCAAAGACCAGTTGTTATGCTTACCGCTTCCATTTACACCTGCAAAAGGCTTTTCATGGAACAAGACCTTTAAACTATGCTTTTCTGCAACCTTGTCCATCAAATCCATCAACAATTGATTATGGTCAACTGCCTTGTTGATTTCTTCAAAAAGAGGGGCAACTTCAAACTGTCCCGGAGCTACTTCATTATGACGCGTGGAAACAGGAATTCCCAACTTATGTGCTTCAATTTCAAAGTCAACCATAAAATCCTTAACTCTGGTAGGTATTGAGCCAAAGTAGTGGTCTTCCAATTGCTGACCTCTTGCCGGATTATGACCGAAGACTGTTCTCCCGGACATGACCAAATCAGGTCTTGTAGCAAAAAGAGCTTTGTCTATCACAAAATATTCCTGTTCAACCCCTAAGGAAGGAATCACTTTCTTGACATTCCTGTCAAACAGCTGACATACCTCTACCGCAGCTGCATTGATTGCTTCCATGGATTTTAACAATGGGGTTTTGTAATCCAATGCTTCACCGGTGAAGGATACAAATATGGTAGGGATACAAAGCGTCTTGTCAAAAATAAAAATCGGAGAAGATGGATCCCAAGCGGTGTACCCTCTTGCTTCAAATGTGGAGCGAATACCTCCATGTGGAAATGATGAAGCATCAGGTTCCTGTTGAACCAATGCCGAACCTTTGAATTTTTCTATACCTGCATGTGCATCAAAAAACGCGTCGTGTTTTTCCGCAGTTGATCCTGTCAAAGGCTGAAACCAGTGAGTGTAGTGTGTTACAGATTTGGACAAGGCCCAAACTCTCACAGCTGATGCTACTTCTTCCGCTGTAGCCGGATCTATCTTGCTACCTTTATCAATAGCTTCCATCACTTTTTTAAATACTGAAGGAGCTAGTGATTCTTTCATCTGTTTGATTCCAAAAACATGACTTCCAAAGAAATCTGATATTTTTGAAGAAGGGGGATTTACAAAAGTTCTTTGTCTTCCCTGCGCGATTAAAAGCGCACTTTGTCTTAATGTTGCCATTTTCTACAATAAGTGGTTTGATTTTACACCCACAAAAATATGAAATAATATGAATTTCTAAGTTTATCCGCTTTTTTTGAGGCCATTTTTCTGAATTTTTACATTTTTTATAAAAAAACCAGATAAATCTTGCTAAGATCATCTAAAAAAATCATGGTTTGCCCTGAAAAAATAGAAAATTGAAAACTTCCGGATAATATTTAACTTTGCAGCTCGCAAATTATAGAGTTAGGGTGAAAAAAGTAGCGTTTTATACATTAGGGTGTAAACTCAATTATTCTGAAACTTCAACCATCAGTAGGATGTTTGAAGCCAAAGGGTATGAAAAAGTGGATTTTGATCAAAATCCGGACATTTTCATTATCAATACTTGTTCTGTAACTGAGAATGCAGACAGAAAGTGTAAAAAAATTGTCAAAGAAGCCAAAAAAATATCCCCCAACTCCTATGTGACAATTATTGGATGCTACGCCCAACTCAAACCAAAGGAAATTTCCGAAATTGAAGGCGTAGATGCTGTATTGGGCGCTGCTGAAAAATTCAGACTGATCGAACTGCTTGACGGTTTTGCAAAGGAACAGGAAACCAAAGTTCTTGCATCTGAAATACAGGAAGCCAATGTATTCAATAACGCCTACTCTATTCATGACCGTACCAGAACCTTCCTTAAAGTTCAGGATGGCTGTAACTATGGCTGTGCTTTCTGCACTATTCCACTAGCCCGTGGCAAAAGCAGAAGTGACAGTGTGGAGAATATTCTTTCCGCTGCACGGGAAATAGCCCAGACTGATGTCAAAGAGGTCGTACTTACAGGGGTCAATATTGGTGATTTTGGGATACAAGAGGGCAAAAGAAAAGAGCGTTTTGCAGATTTGGTTTTTGCACTTGATGCGATTGATGGAATTGACCGGTTCAGGATTTCTTCCATAGAACCCAATCTTTTGACTAATGAAATCATCGAATTTGTCTCCCGTTCCGAAAGATTTGTACCGCACTTTCATATTCCTTTGCAATCAGGCAGCAATACTATCTTGAGAAAAATGGGCAGGCGATACCTCAGGGAATTGTATGAAGACCGCGTTTCCAAAATCAAGACTTTAATGCCCCATTGCTGTATTGGCGTTGATGTTATTGTGGGGTTTCCCGGAGAAACAGATGAACTGTTTTTGGAAACATACAATTTCCTCAATGAATTGGATATCTCTTACTTGCATGTGTTCACTTATTCAGAGCGTGCCAATACCAGGGCCTCAGAAATGGATGAGGTTGTTCCCATGAAAAAGAGAAATGAAAGGTCCAAAATGCTGCGCATCCTTTCTGAGAAAAAAAGAAGAAAATTTCACGAAGAAAATCTGGGAAAAACCTTTACTGTTCTTTTTGAGGAGGACATTGAAGACGGTCAGATGCACGGATTCACAGAAAACTATATCCGGGTAGCTGCAAAATACGATCCTTTACTGATCAACGAATTGAAACAAGTAACATTAAATGAAATCAATATTAAAGGCAATGTTGAGGTTTTGGAACCTGAAGCTGTCTTTGAAAAACACTAAGTTTTAATTGATTTTCTTTAGTACTACTTTGGTCTTATCAGCCTTTTCGATTTGTGAAAGAAATTCTCTGTAATTATCAAATAATTCCGGAGCATAAATTCCATCTTTCATTTCAAGAGTTCTTTTATATGTCAATTCATCCCCATCAATAATAAATTCAGTTTCATATTCGCCTAATGCTGATGTATATTTAACACCAATGGGGAAATTCTCTATTTCAAATCCATCCGGTAATTTAAACACCATAGTATCAAAATCCCTATAACCCAAATTCTTTTGGAAATAATTAGTTCTGGTGCTATTTGAAGTCGAAATAGAATTGGTAAAAACATTGATTTGATTTGGCTGCAAAAACAGTCTATTCCCTGATTTATTTGCCAGATTCCTGACATTTAGCATAGTTTCTACATTGACTTCCGGGATATCATTTTGATGAACCGTAAACTCAAGTTTTTGAACTTCCAATGAAGGCAAATTCAAGTATTGTTGTATCCATTTAGCTTTTTCTTCACTTGAAATTCTGGCAACCGAAAGCATATTGCCATTCTCGATTTGAAGTCCTTTAGTCCTAATTTGAATAAAGGCTTCAGCATTGCCAGATTCATTGATGATAAATCTACCTTCCTGAATCTGGACATTTTCTTCAAATCCATATTTGGGTGTTTTTGCCAGCATGCCACCATTTTCGGTAATTAACAAAGCAAACCTATCAGATGTAAAATCACTTAAATAACCAAAAGGATTAGTTTGGCTCGTACATTCCAACCAAACTGTATCTTTCTCAAATGGGACAGCTAGTATAGCATGATTGAAATAATTGGCAGGAAATTCCTCGAAAAATTGTCTATTATTGGCACCACCATAGATTAAGGCATAATTACTTTTAATGTTGGCCACTTCCAATATTGCTGACATATAATTTGATAAAGCTTTACAGTCTCCGTATCCATAACTATCCACTGTGGCAGCATCAAAGGGCATAAACCCCCCAATCCCC
Organism: Aquiflexum balticum DSM 16537; assembly: GCF_900176595.1. Lineage (GTDB taxonomy): Bacteria > Bacteroidota > Bacteroidia > Cytophagales > Cyclobacteriaceae > Aquiflexum > Aquiflexum balticum. The sequence goes on along the minus strand of NZ_LT838813.1, from coordinate 3,045,349 downwards.
AATTGAATACTTACATACCTTGTTTTATTCTGCATATATTCATAAAGCAATTTTACTTTTTCCTTTTCAGAATCTACTCCAACAATCAAGTCAGCCACTTCATTTTTTGTTTTGTCGGAAAGGTTATTTTTACCCATATTTAACTGATGAATCCAACTACCCATTGATTCCCATGTACTTAAGTCTCCTTTATAACCATCAAAATCGAATGTACTGGCAGATGCCAATAAAAATTTTGTTCCACTGTAATTAAGAGGAACATATGGCTCAGGTTCAAAAACAGGTAAATTATTTAAAGTCCATGTCTTCTTTATCATTCCATCCGGCATTTCAGATTCTGTAAAAGCATCGTCTGCGATGTTTTTGATAAAAAATCTTAGCTTATTGTCTTTTGGATAACTATAACTAGTTGAAGCCAATTGAACCGGAATTTTGGGATTAGGCTGGGGGGTCCAATCTGGCAAATAAAAAAGATTGGGGTACTCAACTTCATATTCAAATTCAACGATATAGGGATAATTTACCTGCTTCAAATTTAGGATTTTGACCCTATTATCATTGTAGCCGGCATAAGAACTAAAATTACTGAAATCTTCAAAATCCGATTTTTTTGATCTGTAAATTATATTTCCGGATAAGTCAAGTACGTTTCCAGAAATGTTCCGTATCTTAATTGCAGAGGAATATCCAACAGCCAAGACTGCCAAATCTGAACCATCTTTCTTTAGAATTGTTGAAATGAGTTTTATTTTTACCAAGAAACTTCCTGATTTATTAACTAGTATTTCTTGACTTCTCTGCTGAATTATAGCCGGTGCCTGAAACCAATCAGGAGTTACATCCGACAGATTCACCTGCGCATGTATGCTGGACCAAATTAAAGAAACCAAAACCAAAAAAAGTCTCCTTTTATTCCTGTTTTTCATCCTAAGCTATATTTTTTTAAGGACTATGCTTTCTTTTTGCTTTTGGGAAATCAAATCAAAAAATTCACGGAGATCTTTATATTGAGATGGTTTATACATAGTCTCGTTTACCTGATAGCTGATCATAATCTGAATTTTTTGATCCCCCTGGGAAGCAATTCTAAATGAATAAACAATACCCTTGTCAGCAAAATGATTGATCAAGCTTTTAGGCATTTCGTCAATAACATACCCTTCCGGAATTTCAATACCAAATACTACTTGTCTTTTTTGAGGATAAATAAAATCAATTGGAAAAACCCTTGAATCTAATTTAAAGGGGTTTTCTGATAAAAACATATTTTCAAATGGATTGAAATAAATCAAATCTCCAGAAAATATTATCCCCCCTGTTCCTTTTAATTCAAATTTCTCGGTTATTGGACTTTCCTTTGATTCAACATTCTCCAAAGTCAAAGAAAGTAATTCCCAATCTTTGAATTCATCCTGAAAAGATTGTCTGTGTTTTTCATTCCCTTCAGAAATTATTTTACTTTTTGTTATTGCAGATTTATAGCCCTGATTGTTTCTCTGAACGTTTAACAGAACCGATTCATCTACGATTTTAGAGATAAATATTGCTGATTCTACATTAACACTTGAATTGACCAGGTCTACCCATTTCGAACCATTTGGTAGAATTGCCCAACCCCTCATATTTATAGTGTTTATCGGCAAAAAACCTATTGGCAAAGCAGGATCTGTTGCATCCAGAACTACCTCTTTGTCCTCAAGTTTCACCAATGAGGTGACGCAATTTAACTTATACATTACTGGATTGCTCGGATTTAAAAATCCCAAATCACGCGTTGAGCTTACGATTGGGTGTGCTTCTATTCCTGCTTCCCTCAAAAATAAAGTCAATAATAAATTAATTTCTGCATAAGAACCTTTCCCTTCTTTATATACTTTTTCCAATGCCTTCGAAGGATAAATACCTCTCCTGCCATCCCATTTGACATTGTCTCCCAAATGGTTCATTATTATATTGGTTTTTTCTAAATCGGTTTTACCATCTTTTATCAATTCAGTAACAATATCCGCTGCAAATTTGCTTTTGGTCAGGTGCCTCCCAAAATCTTCATCATTAAGTAACTCCTTAGACATTTCATCCCATGTTCCTGTAATTATTTGTCTCTGGCTATTGGGAAACTGAATGGATTCAAGTTGAAACTCCACTTTTGTTGCATAACTCATAGGGTTATCTATGTATGGCTCCTGCTTCATAGCAGGTGCATTTTCAATCGCCCAGTGAAAAATATTGGTACTGTACGAAACCGAATTGGTAGACTGAGTTGTAGTTACTGAATATCCTGATTTAGTCCTTTCAATATCAGACCAATTGGCTGTTCCTTTTCCAAATTTTTTATCATTTATGGTATAGGGAACATATCCTTGATTGGCTTGGTTGAATAAAAAGTATTCCGGATATTCAAATGTAAATTCACTCCACATTGTTGGTATTTGAGACTGAAATTCCCATTCCCTTATCATACTGAAAAGATCAGAAGAAATCTCATAATAGATTTCAATTACTGATCCTTCCGTAACATTGGGAGGAGAAATTTTCTTCATTTTATATGTCTTTGTGATCGCCTCATCAAATACATGAACTTTCTCAATTTTTTCTTTTACAATTTTTCCGTTCACTTCATTATACACAAATCCTTTAATTGAACCAACCTGATCAGTTCTTCCGGAAATATTGTAATAGGGTATCTGAAGATCTGACTGGGAAACTCCATCTTTAGTGATAATTTTCACCACTTTATGAATTTGGTAATTTATCTGAAAGCCTACAGTGGTCTGAAAAATTATTTTAGTAAAACCTATATGAGAAAGTACCACCGCATCAGCACTAAGATCATTTTCATAAACTTTCATTAAGACAGCGTCGTCAGGAACTTTACCGAATTTTATTCTATCAATATCCGCATATGAGGTGGTGCATAGACAAATAAGTGCACCAAAAAACAAGTAAAATGGTGAAAAATATTTCATAGTTTTGGGTTAAATAGTTTTGCCAAAGTATGAATTATACCAATAATCAAAAAATACTTCCAGTGTATTTTTAGTTCATAATTATAACAACTTGATAATCAATTCTTTTTTTTTATTCTTTAAAAAGATCAATTTTTCACAAAAATATTCATCTACTAAAAATCCCCTTTTTTCATTTCTTTTACCGCATAATCCACAGCTCTTGCTGTCAATGCCATATAGGTTATAGAAGGATTCTGACTTCCGGTAGATGTCATACTTGACCCATCCGTAACAAAAACATTTTTGCAATGATGCATTTGGTTCCAGCCATTTAATAAGGATGTTTTGGGATCTTTTCCCATTCGGACACCCCCCATTTCATGGATGTCCAAACCAGGTGCTTGTTTGGTATCTCTTGTTCTGATATTAAAACAGCCTGCTTTTTCCAACATTTCAGTACCCTGCTCAAAAAAATCATTCATGGATTTAATATCATTGTCATCATAATCCACATCAATGTTCAATAGGGGCATACCCCATTCATCTACCTGATCGGGACTAAGGGTAACTTTGGATTGCTCTTTGGGAATAGTTTCCCCTTGCATCATCATAAATACACCCCAAGGTCCAGGTTTGGAATTCTGATCTTTGAATTCTTCTCCAAAAGGCGCATTGGGTTTACCTCCCCAACCTCCTCTCACAGCACTGTAAAAAGTCATATATCCCCGGAGGAAATCCATTTCTTGTTTTTTGACATTCCGGAAATTTGGCATCATCACAGCACATGGCCTTCTTCCAAAATAAAATTTATCCTCGTATCCTTCAAAAGAGGCATTGATATTTCCTCTATAATTATGAAATGCAATGTATTGGCCCAATAAGCCACTGTCGTTACCAAGACCATTGGGAAATCTGTTTGACGTGCTGTTCAGTAAGATAAGATTTGAATTGAGTGCTGAGGCATTTACAAAAATAACCTTCGCAAAATATTCTGTAGCAGTTTTGTTGATCCTATCAATTACTCTGACACCTGTTACCTTTTCCTTGGCATCGTCATAAATAATGGAATGAACCACGGAGTCCGGTCTGATGGTAAGATTACCGGTTGCTGCGGCTGCAGGTAAAGTAGCTGAATTAGAACTGAAGTATGCACCAAACGGGCAGCCTCTTTCACATTGATTTCTGGCCATACATTGTCCCCTACCCTGCTCCAAATGATGGGGTTGAGGTTCAGTCAAATGGGCACACCTACCAATCATGACGAATCGGTCCTTATATGCCTCCACAATCCTGTCCCTGATTACTTTTTCGACACAATTCATTTCCCAAGGAGGGAGAAATTCACCATCAGGCAAGGTTTCCACTCCATCTTTGTTTCCACTGATTCCCACAAAGCGTTCTACATAACTGTACCAAGGGTCAATATCATTGTAGCGTATTGGCCAGTCCACAGCAAAACCATCCCTTCCCGGGGCTTCAAAATCATATTTGCTCCAACGTTGGGTCTGTCTGGCCCAAAGCAAGGACTTTCCTCCGACCTGATAACCCCTGACCCAATCAAATGGCTTTTCCTGGATATAGGGATGATCTTTGTCTTTGACGAAAAAATGTTCTGTATCTTCTTTATAGGCGTAACACCGGTTTACTACAGGATTTTCCAGCTTATCGGCCAAAGGCATCCTGTTTCTACGGGGCATATCCCACGCTGTTGCTGTCATGGTAGGATAATCCTTTTTGTGCTCCACACTCCGACCTCTTTCCAAAACGAGAGTTTTTAGCCCCTTTTCACATAACTCCTTTGCGGCCCAGCCCCCACTGATACCTGAACCAATAACAATTGCATCAAATTCGTTTTCCTTAATCATGGTTATTCATATCTAAGTGATTCAATAGGGTCGAGTTTACTTGCTTTCCTGGCGGGAAAATAACCTGAGGCCAAGCCCACAAAAATACAAACAGCCAATCCTACAAAAATCCATAACCAAGGAATCAAAAATCCTCCCGGACCTATAATATTAGCAACTACATTGCCGATAATTATTCCAATTATTACTCCCAGTATGCCTCCCAATATGCAAATGACAATTGCCTCTATCAAAAATTGTTGTCTGATTCTTAAGGGAGTTGCCCCTAAAGCTTTACGAATTCCGATTTCCCTTGTCCTCTCGGTTACAGAAACCAACATAATATTCATCAATCCTATTGAGGCACCAAGAAGTGTAATAAAGCCTATACCAAATCCACCTATCCGAAGGTAGCCAGCTACCTCCTCCAGGCTCTCTGCCACGGATTGGCTTTTGACTATTTCAAATGAGTCCTCATCGGTAACCCTATCCTGACGGATTTTCCTCATTATACCTGTGGCTTGACCCATTTCATATTCCAATCTCAAAGGATCCGATCCACTTGCGGTAACTGAATACCTGAAGGTACCCCTTGTGTCCAATCTACTCGCATTTTCCACAGGAATAAAAATAGCCCGGTCAGCACCGGATCCACCTCCAACGCTGCCTTGCTTTTCCAGTACACCAACGACTGTGTATCTTCTTCCGTAGACAGTGATATAATCATTCAAGGGCTCCTCGTTCCCAAACAATGTCTCCACAATATCTAGCCCAATGATACAGACATTGTTTCCATACCGGACTTCGGTCGCACTGAAATTCCTGCCTTTTTCGAGCTTTAGTCCTTTTAGATTAAAATATTGGTCATCTATGCCGGTTACCCTTACATTGGGATTTGTTTTTTTTGAACCTTTTTTGACCTCAGCAGCGCCTGTGACACTTGTAAACACAGTCGATGGACCAATTGAAGAAAATTGCTCCTGAAAGCTTAGGGCCTCTTTATACCTAACAATGGGGAAGCTTTTCTCTACCACACCTTGCTGTACCCCTCTGCCTCCCGAAAAACCTTTGGACCGGACATCAAAATTATTTGCTCCCAATCCTGAAAAGCTATCCGCTATCTGGGTTTTAATCCCATCTATGGCAGTCAACATCCCTACGAGTGACATAATCCCTATTGCAATTATGGTTCCTGTAAGAATTGTCCTTAAGAGATTAACCTTAACAGACCTAAGCGCCTCTTTTATATTTTCGATCAAATCCATAATATGTACAAAATAGGACAGTTTTATTGTTTTTTACTCATTTACAATTTTAATTATAAGGATAATCCACAAAAGATCTCGATCATTTTTGAGAAAAATAAGCCTACGACTAAAATATTTTTAAAATAACCGCTCAATGCATCCGATCTCCCCTTATTTGGAGGGATTTGATCACTTCGGCTTCATAAGACAACCATTCCTGCCATCTTTCATTTACTTTTTCCTCACCCCTTATTTTTCTTGCCAATTCAATGAAATTCACATAGTGACCTGCCTCAGAAATCATCAATTCGTAATAAAAGTTTTTCAACTCTTGATCACTCAGGTGTTTCGAGAGAATTTTGAACCTTTCACAACTTCTTGCCTCAATTAAAGCATTCATCAACAAATGCTCTACCAATTGATCAGCCCTGCTTCCTCCTTTCCTGACAAATTCCGATAGTTTTACCACGTATTCATCTTTCCGGGGTTTACCAAATACAAATCCTCTTTTCCTGATCTGTTCAAGCACCCTTTCAAAATGGGCCCATTCTTCCGCCACTACCGGAGTAAGCATATCAACAAGCTCATGGAATTCATGGAAATTGATGATCAAAGAAATACAGGAGGAGGCTGCTTTTTGCTCACAGTACGCATGGTCTACCAAAATGTCCTCGATATTCATTTCGGCAATATTTACCCATCTTGGATCCGTAGGTAGCTTCAAATGAAGCATTTTTTGTTTAGTACTTTCTTCCCAGCTCATGTTTAGTCAAATAACGGCCAACTGATTCCTATATCCAAAGTTCTTCTTAACCCTGTAAAATAAGGGGTTACAAAATATCCCGGTTCATTCATCATATTGATATTGATATGATTCATCCTTACAAGAACTCTGGTTCTATTGATTCTAAGATTAACAAAAAAATCTATCACAGGATAGGCAAATACATTGAATTCATTCTGCAGAAAGAACTGTTGCATAGCCGGGTTATAAGATTCCGCGAAATTGTCTCCTCGGAACCTGGACTCCAAACCGATCTGAAGAAATAGGTTTTCATTAAACATGGGACTGTCGTAATAAATCCTCGAATTGAACAGCAATTCAGGTATTCTGAAATTGTCCTTTCCATCTCCTGTAATCAAGGTATAGTAAATCTCAGATTCCCAGAAAAACTTCTTTCTGATGTTGAATGAATAAGTCAATCCAGGTATAACCATAAATGCCTCTCCATCAGATTGGGTTGCTTCCTGATCCTCATTGAAGAAAACATAGTTATTTATTCTGTTCAAAGTAATGTTAGGTCTTAAACTCCAACTTGGAAAATCAGCTTTCAACACCCCTTTTATTTGGTCCAAACCAATGTTTGAGAAGGAATTTTCCCACTGGTGGTGATTGCCAAAATAAACCTGCTGCATGGATGTCGGTTTATATAAAGCTTTGGTGTAAGAAGCCTCTAAAAACGGGGAAACAAATAATCCGTGTATCCTAAATGCACCCGGAATCAGGTATTCTCCTTCAGCTTCAAACCTCCATTTTTCACTTAAATCTCCCCTTACAGCCCCACCTACAAACAGTTCGTTAAAGGGATTGTCAGTTTCCATAGTTGGACTTCTCATTCTTCCACTCCTGAATTTGACAAAAGCATTATAATACAAAAGACCAAAATCTCCTTTGAAGCCAATCTCATTTCTCCATTCACTGAAATTATTTTTGTTATAAGTACTGTCTTCTGAGTTGTATCGAACAGGGTTGAATAAATTGAAAAACAAAGAATCAGAGGAGCTTAGGTCTCCAATAAAAGTTACATCCTGCTTTTTTTTGTCAAAAACATGATATATCTGCCAACCCTTGGCCAATTCATATTCATGATACAGATGATAATCCTGCCTCAGATCTGTTACCCGTGAATCTCTAAGCCAAACTTTTGCATCTTCATAAGCAAACAACAAGGAAGTACTGTCTACATCCGGGGAAATAATTCCTCCCTGTTCGTTAACAAGATGTTTCATCCTGGAAAGATTCCCCAACAATAAGTACCTGCCATTTTCCGACCTGTAATTGGTATGTACAGAATAAGAAGTTTGTTCTGTCAAATTATCGTCTCTTGCATTGGGATTCAATGTCTTCCGTGCCCTTATGGTATGAAAATTAAATCCAACATTCCATCGGGGATTGATATTTCTGGCAAATACCAAATCAAGCATATTTCTGTTTCCCCCTCCAAAAAAAGCATTCATTTGGGTAAAGGGTGATTTGGTATCATAATATCTCATGCTATCAGGGGAAGCATGGTATAAATCATAGACATGAAAACCTGATGTAGTCCCTATCATTTGAGGAGCAGAATAAAAAATAGGTTTTGCCGCACTGCCTATATTTCCCAAGTCCTGATACATCCAACCTGATTTCGCAACAGGTTCATAATAATGAAAATTATTGAGCAAAGTATCCACTTCAAAAGTCCTGGAAACATTTCTCTTGATGTCTTTTTCCAAAAAATAGAGGGTGGTTTTTGGTCCAAAAACCATTTTGGTACTATCATCTATCAGTTTTTTTCTTCCGCCTTCCTCGCCTTCTTGAAGCTGATCGGGATCACCTGTCTGTGCATTTGGTGGACCTGTTGGTGGAAATCCTCCAGTAGGAGGTCCCGTAGGCCTTATTTGTGCCTGCGCATGAATCACACAGAAACAAGTGAAAATAAAAAGAAATATCAACAGATTAAATCTCACGGATATACGCTTTGTCCTTGACAACTTTGGTGATGCTTTCAAACAAAAATTCTTTGTCCTTTAATGACATGTTTATTTTTATCGGTAGGGCAAAAATCGGAATTTCTGCCAAATATTCATGAAAGGCTTCATTTTTAAGTTTGACCGCATCTTTTTCTGTAGTCAAAATCATACAATCCCGATATTTTTCGAAAAGTCTACGAAGCATGGCCACATCTGAAGTCTTATACAGATGATGGTCAGGAAAGGTTATGGTTTCCAATACCTGAAATCTATCCTGCGCTTCCGACACAAAAAGAGAATTGTCAGCTATACCTGATAATAAAATCACCTTTCGGGATAGTCCGGTATTTAATTGAAATATGGGGATGGGTTCACCATATTGAATGCCTGCAAAAATTACAGGCGAACTGGAGAAATTTCTGATTTCTTTTAAGTATTCCTTTTTATCCTTTTCTGATATGGACTTAGGACATTTTGTGACGACAATTACATCTGCTCTTTCAACACCCTTTGCATTTTCCCTTAATGTCCCCAATGGCATTATTCTATCTCGAAAAAAAGGTTTTTGGTAAGTGGTCAAGAGGATATATAAGTCTGCTTTGACATACCTGTGCTGAAAGGCATCATCCAATAAAATTAGTTCTGTCTTTGGTTTTAATGCAATAATCTCAGGGATGGCCAAAGCCCTTTTTTCCCCAACAGCGACCGATACTTGGTTTCTGAATTTGGTGAATATCTGATAAGGTTCATCTCCGATTTGGTCAGGTCCAACCACTCCATCTGCCATCAAAAAACCTTTTGTTTTCCTTCCATATCCCCTACTTAAAGTTGTCAGTTTGATTTGTGGAGAAAGCATCTCAATCAAAAATTCTACCATTGGAGTCTTTCCAGAGCCCCCGACATTCAGGTTTCCCACCACTACAGTAGGAATTTTAAATGAGGTACTCTCTAGCTTGCCTAAGTCAAACATCTTGTTCCTATACCGGGTAACTCCTTCATAAAGAACTGCAAAAGGATAAAGAAAAGGGTCATACCAGCGCATTGGCTATTTTTACTTAATTTTGAACAAAGTAATTAAAAAAATATGGTTAATACGATTCAGGAAATAGTTTCTTATCTGGAAAAAATTGCCCCTCCTGCCTATCAGGAATCTTATGATAATGCCCAATTGATAACCGGAAACCCGAGAGATCAGGTAAATGGAATCCTTTGTACTTTAGATGCCACTGAAGCTGTTGTAGATGAAGCCATTGCACTTGGTTGCAACCTGATAATCGCCCACCATCCCATTGTTTTCAAGGGTTTGAAAAGCCTTACCGGCAGAGACTATGTGGAGCGCACCGTGATCAAAGCCATAAAAAATGACATTGCCATTTATGCCATCCACACCAATCTGGATCATGTCGCCCAAGGCGTCAACAAAAAAATCTCAGATAAACTGGGATTGATCAACACCAAAATACTGAAACCAAAAAAACAAATTTTATCCAAGTTGACCACATTTACCCCTAAAGAGGCAACTGAAAAAGTCCTAAATGCACTTTTCGAAGCGGGGGCCGGTAAAATCGGAGAATATTCCGGTTGCAGCTTTCTAGCGGAAGGAATGGGTACCTACACTCCTTCTGAGCACTCAGATCCTTATATTGGTTCAAAAGGAACCCCTCATAAAGAAGCTGAAACAAGGATTGAAGTATTATTGCCTGGTTATTTGGAAAAAAAGGTGCTGGCTGCCTTGTTATCATCGCACCCTTATGAGGAAGTAGCTTATTTTCTTCATAAGCTTGAAAATGAAAATCAGGAAGTCGGTGCGGGAATGATTGGAGAGTTAGAAACTCCTTTGGAAGAAACTGAATTTCTCCATTACCTCAAAAAAAACATGGAGCTTCATACAGTGAAGCACACGCACCTTTTAGGAAAGCCCATAAAGAAGGTAGCTGTCTGTGGTGGATCGGGTATTTTTCTCCTGTCGGATGCCATAAAAGCCAAAGCTGATATTTTTATTACATCTGATGTTAAATACCATGAATTCTTTGATGCTGATAATCAATTAATTATTTGTGATATTGGGCACTATGAAAGTGAAATTCACACAAAAGAATTACTCAAAGACTTATTGTCACAAAATTTTGCTAATATTGCACTCTATTTGACAAAAGTAGTTACGAATCCCATAACTTATATATAGTACATGGAAAGTACAGTTGCACAAAAGCTTGAAGCCTTATTAAACCTTCAGAAAATAGATTCCCGACTCGACTCGATTTTTAAAGTAAGAGGAGCACTTCCAGAAGAAGTCCAAGACCTTGAAGATGAGATAATTGGATATGAAACAAGATTGGAGAAATTCAATTTTGATTTGGTAGCCTTGGAAGATGATATCAAAAGATTCAAAGAGAACATCAAAGAATCCGAGAAACTCATTAAGAAATATCAAGAACAGCAGATGAATGTCAGAAACAACAGGGAGTATGACGCCATCACCAAAGAACTGGAATTGCAAGATCTTGAAATCCAGGTATCCAAAAAGAAAATCACGGAATCCCAAGTTAAAATCGAATCCAAAAATATTGAAGTCGGAGAGTTGAAAAACATTCTTTCTGAAAGAAAAAAGGATCTGGAGAATAAAAAGTCCGAGCTTGATACCATCATTTCAGAAAGTGAAAATGATGAAAACAAACTGAAAGCGGACAGAGATAAAGCTCTGAAAAAACTTGAGGATAGACTTGCTAAATCTTATTCTAAAATCCGGACAAATGCTAAAAATGGATTAGCGGTAGTTATGGTAAAAAGAGGCGCCTGTGGCGGTTGTTTTAACATAGTTCCTCCCCAAAGACAGGCGGATATCAGGGAAAAGAAAAAAATCATCGTCTGTGAGCATTGCGGAAGAATATTTGCAGGGGTTGAGGATGAAATCGAGGAAGAGGTAACAAAGAAAAAAAGAAGCAGAGCCTAATTTCTGCAGAACCAAATTGGCAATTAAATTACTTTAGTTGGTTTAGCTCAGTTAATTCTCTGAAACCTTATTCTTTAATCATAGGAAAATAAACACAAAAAGCCCGAAAAATTGGGCTTTTTGTGTTTATTCAAAATTTACCCTCGAATTTAAATGCAACTTTGCTTAATCAAAATTCTTTTTTTAGTTTGCAGTTGTGAAAAAGTTTTTGGTTACTATACTATTTGTTTCCCTGGTCTCATCAGGATTCTCAAAAGATTTTGAGGGAAGGACTTTTTTGATAATTTTCAACAAATCAGAACTGAAAGCAAATAAGACAAGTACCTCCTATATAGAGCTAAGTTTGAACAATATTTTCTCAACAAGATCCTATTCGGGCAATTCTGATGCTGCTATTATTGTAAAAGTTCCCTATGAAAATATTGATGCTTGTCAGTTAGCAGATTTCTTTATCAGAATCAATGCCGATAAAGTTTCCTCCTTGGGAGAAATCGCCTATCAAATTATTGATTTGGATGAATCAAAATCCACCTATCAGTTTTTATTGAATACTTTGGAAGCAAAAACTGTCGATAAAAACAAAAAGAGTGGTAAGCCACTTAAAGCAACTCCAACTCCTTAAGGTGTTCTGCACAGTTATATTTTTCAATTCTGAAACTTCCTAATTCATTTTGACTGAGTAAATAAAGCCCAAGATTTTGGTGCAAAAAAACATCCATGTATCTAAGATCATAGCCCATTATACCACTGAGTAGAATTCTCATTGCTCGGCCATGCATACAAATCAAAAATACATCCCCTTCTTGAGAAAGGATATAATCAATCCCTTTTTTCATCCTTATGGCAACCTTTGAAGGACTTTCCCCACCTTCAATGGCATAATCTAGATCACCCGAACTCCACCTGGCCAGCATGAATTCATAGTAATTGTTTTCTTCCTTTGTCATGGGTACGCCTTCGTATCTTCCCCAGGAAATTTCATTCAATTCAGGCACTCCTTCATGGGGTATCCCCAAATCAATAAAACCCTGAACCGACTGACGGGTCCGCTGCAGTCCTGTATAAAAAACCTTGTCGAATGGAACATTTTTATAATGCTCAAAAAACGCAGCAGCCTGTTTATGACCATTCCAATTTAAAGGGGCATCAATGCCACTGCCCTGTACAACACCTTTCAGATTATATTCAGTCTGACCATGACGGATCAGATAGATTTTTTTAGTTAGCAAGTTTCTCTATTTTTGTTTTCAGGTACCAAAGTAAAAACTTTTATTCCGGATTACATGATATTTCAATCAAATGCAAGTTTAGAAGCCCTCAACGATTGGGGCAAGGATACGATGACGGATTTTTTGGATATAAGATTTACCCGGATTGGAGAAGATTTCCTGGAAGCCACAATGCCTGTGGCAAACAAAACCAAACAACCCCTTGGCCTGTTACATGGGGGAGCAAATGTGGTTTTGGCAGAAACTCTTGGGTCAGTAGCCGCAAGCTTGACCATCGACAGGCAGAATCAATATTGTGTGGGTTTGGAGATCAATGCCAATCATCTCAAATCTGTCAAAGAAGGTTTTGTCAGGGGAATTGCTAAACCCATACATTTGGGAAAAAAAACGCAAGTTTGGGAAATAAAAATATATACCGATCAAGACATGTTAAGTTGCATCAGTAGGATTACATTAGCTGTAATTGATAAAAAGTAATATGCAAACTACTTTAGACACCAATCAGATTTCATTGGAAGTTTATCTGAGAAACCTCATTTCTTTGAGTTTGCTGGAAGGACATCAGGTTGCCATTTGGAGAAAACCGAAATCCCATTTTCTTCAGGTATTGATAGATAAGACAGGAGAGCTAAAAAGGATAACCCCAAACCTGGAAGAACTATCTTCCGGTTTTATTGTCCATCCTTTTGAGGATCAAGAGGACAAAAAAGCATTTTTCCTAACAGCAGATACATACTTTAAAATTAATCTTCAAACGACTTTTGAAGAACAGAGGATTTATTTAGAACCTATATCAAGCATCATCCCAAAAGAAAAATCCACTGCTGATATCAATAAAAACTTTGTTGCTGAAAATAAATTTGAGAATGAAAGAATAGCTGAACCCTGCAGCAAAACAGATTTTATCCATCTAGTGGAAAAGGGTATAAAGGCAGTTGAGGAAGGGCAACTCAATAAAATAGTGCCCGCACGTTTTAAGAAAATCAAACTCAATGACAATTTTGATCTTGTCAGTTCCTTAAAAAGCCTTATCCAATCGTATCCAAATGCATTTATTAATTTTTTCCATATCCCAACGGTTGGAACTTGGATAGGGGCATCTCCGGAAATTCTGATCCATACAAAAGGTGATGAATTCTATACCATTTCTTTGGCCGGAACCCAAAAAGCCCAGGGAGACAACCCACTCAAATCAGTGGCTTGGACGCAAAAAGAAATAGAAGAACAGGCTTTGGTAAGTCGCTATATTGTGGATTGCTTCAAAAAAATCAGATTGAGGGAATACGATGAATATGGACCAAAAACTGTTCTTGCAGGAAATTTACTCCATTTACGTTCGGATTTTAAAGTAAATATGACGGCCACTAATTTCCCGCAATTAGGTTCAGTCATGTTAAAGTTATTACATCCAACGTCTGCGGTCTGTGGTATGCCCCGAGAAATGGCTTTTGATTTTTTAAGTAAAAACGAAAATTTTGACCGCTCACTATTTGCAGGATTTATAGGCCCTGTAAATATAGAGGAAGAAACCACCATTTATGTGAACCTGAGAACAGCAAGGTTAATGCAAGGCTACGCGATACTCTATGCAGGTGCCGGAGTAACGGAAGATTCCATTCCTGAAAAAGAATGGGAGGAAACAGAAATGAAATGCGATATTATCGGTGAACACCTTAACCTGGAAAATAAATTTTGATTATTCAACCTATCACTGATCTGGTTTCACTTTGCCATATCAAAGGAATAACTGAGGCAATTTTATCTCCTGGATCCAGATGTGCTCCGATTACATTGGCATTTACCAGACATTCAGGAATTCATTCCAGAACGATTTCAGATGAAAGGTCAGCAGCATTTATTGCTTTGGGAATTGCTCAGCAGCTTGAGAAACCTGTGGTCCTCGTCTGTACGTCCGGCTCAGCGGCATACAACTATGCTCCTGCCATTGCAGAAGCTTTCTTTCAGCGTATACCCCTTTTGGTGATCACTGCTGACAGGCCACCGGAATGGATTGACCAATGGGATGGACAAACGATCCGGCAAACAAATATATTCGGAAAGCATGTCAAAGGATCTTTTACTTTCCCGGATGAATATGGACATAATGATAAAATCTGGCATGCCAATAGGATCGCCAATGAAGCTATTAATCTTGCTTGTCAATATCCTCCGGGACCGGTTCATATCAACATTCCTTTGAGAGAGCCTTTCTATCCTGATGCTGAGGAATTATTTAAATTTTCTGATTCGGTCAGGGACATTGGCCTATTGCGTTCTTCAAAAGAACTTTCTGAAACAGCTCGGGAAAACCTTCTCCTTTCAATCCCAAAATTCAAAAAGGTTCTGATCATTCCGGGACAGCAAAAGCCAAATAATAGTATAAAGCATCTTTTGGAAGAAATAATCAGAACAAGAAAAGCAACTGTAGTATCCGATAGTATCTCCAACATGCAATCCGGAAACACTATAAATCTACATGATCATTTCTTGGGTATGGGCACTGATCCTGTTTTCACTCCTGATCTAATTATATCCTTTGGCAAGTCTATCATATCAAAAAGCCTTAAAGCTTTCCTTAGAAAATCCCAAGCAGAGCATTGGCACATTCAACCCGATGGATATGTACCGGACACTTATCAACATTTATCCAAAATAATACAATCCAATGAAACTTCCTTTTTAAGGTTCCTGCTTGAAAATGGAAATAGTAGTGACCACCATTTCACCAAAGCCTGGATTGATGCCGAGAGAAAAATTGCACATCACTTACCTTCAATTTTAAGTAAAGCAAAATTTGGTGAATACAGTGCTCTGGCTATATGTCTGGAAGCCATACCGCAAGAATCCAAATTACATGTCGCTAACAGCATGGCCGTAAGATATGTGAATCTATTGGGGAAAAGAGACCAGGAAATAATTTGTAACCGGGGCACTAGCGGAATCGACGGTAGTAACAGTACAGCCGTTGGATGCACTTTTACCACAAAAGATCCAGTCACTTTGATTACAGGCGATATGGCCTTTTTCTATGATAGAAATGCATTTTGGCATAACTATAAAATGAGCAACCTCAGGATAATACTTTTGAATAATCACGCAGGGGGAATATTCAGGTTGATCGATGGACCTTCCAAACAACCTGAACTGGAAGAATATTTTGAAACCAAACAACGCTTAAGTGCAGGATATCTTGCAAAAGATTTTGGATTTGAATACCACTTGGCAAATGATAAAAGAAGCTTGGAAATGGGCCTTAAAGATTTTTACAGGGAATCTATTAATCCTAAAATCTTGGAAATTGAGACAGAAAGTCCTAAAAATGCGGAAATTTTGAAATGGATAAAAAGTGAAATTTCAAAAATCTGATAATCCAAAAAATTAAGGCCGTCTCTTGGAGACGGCCTTAATTTTGTTTAAAGGTTAAAGATTATGGATTAATTTTTTTGAAAAACCCTTATATAGTCCACTACCATTTGCTGTGGGAAATTGGTGCTGGAATCCGGACTTCCTGGCCAATTACCTCCCACCGCAACATTGAAGATGAAAAAATGTGGTTTTCTGAATTCATCCAATGCTTGAGGAGTAGTGTCGATTTGGTGATATGGGACATTGTCCAAAAGCCAAACAATTTTACTTTCATCCCAAATCACAGAAAACACATGGAATTTATCATTGAAGATGCCTTGTTGAAGGGCAACTGATCCTCCAAAGTTTGCATATTGACCGTTGTTATCCCAATGCACAGTTCCATGCACGGTATTATCTCTACCATTGGCATTTCCTCCAACCAGTTCCATGATATCAATTTCTCCACAAGCAGGCCAACCTACTTCAGTAATATTGTCACCCAACATCCATATTGCAGGCCATATGCCTTGACCTTTTGGAAGTACCGCTCTGATATCAAACCTGCCAAAGGTAAAAGATTTTTTACCTTGAGTTTTTATCCTGGAAGAAGTGAAATTCTTCCCTCCTACACTTTCTTGGATTGCTTTGATAATGAGATGTCCATCCTTCAATTCAGTGTTTTCCCTTCTGTAAAATTGGAGTTCCCTATTACCCCAACCGCAAAGATCAGGGCAACCATCGCCTAATTCATGCACCCAATCACCGGAAAGGCTCGTGCCATTAAATTCGTCCTGCCATACCAGATTATAGCCATCATAGGAAAGCGGACTCTCATATCCAGCATTAGGAATTCCAATACCAAGGTCTTCATTCGTTAAGGTCACCGATTGACTGGAAGAAATAAAATCATTTTCTGTGGAATGTGCCTGTACAGTAATGGTATAAGTCCCAGGTTCCCTGTAGGTAAATGATGCCGAATTTCCTGTCGCCCTCTCAGCGGTACTGTTTGGCAAGCCAAAATTTACCCGAAAGAAATTAGCATTCACGGCAATAAAAGAGGCCTTTACTGATCCGTTTGTCTCCTTGATAATAGATATTTGTAGATTTGAAGGCAGCAAAACCTGGTCTTGCTTTTCCTCTTCCCCACATGATGCTACAAAAAAGGCCATTATTAACAAAAAGAGCATTTTTATTTTCATCATAATTTATATAAGATTAGTTATCATCAGGAATCAATACAAATGTCCAGAATACACTACCATTATTGGAGATATCTATAGAAATTGTCAATTCTTCATTTTCAAAAGCAATGACGTCGTAAGTTACAGATCTATTTGTCGCAGGCGGGCCTGCGGTGTACTCACCACCATTATATGCTTTAGGAAGTGCTATAAATGCCCCTGTGCCTGTCACCGTGATTTTAGGATTTACAGTAGATGTACCTTCGGTAAAGCTGAAGGTATGTACTCCTGGACCCCAAGCCTCTCCCGGTGTACCTGCAAGGTTGGATGCAGGTTGGCATTGTTCTTCAGCTAATCCCATATAGAACTCGCCAAAAATATCACCTTGCGCATCATATTCAAATACACCGCCATTTTTAAAAATAAAAAGATCATTGAATAAACAAGGCCGTTCTCCCGAAATGTCATTTCCATTGGGATAGAATTGATCACTTCCTGGATTAGGTCCAACTCCGAAAGCTCCTGCTGCAGGTTTAAGTTTCCATGCCTTCTCACCGCCTCCAATCAAATCCTGAAGCGTAATTGCGACATTCCCACCAGTATCGGGATCTGGATCTGGATCTGGGTCTGGATTTCCTGCACCGCTGTCAAATCCCGCTGGAATCAACCTGACATACCAAGACAAACCTGCATTTGCCTGATCAATAAAACGAACAAACATTTCATTCTCCTCAAGCCGTATAATCTGAAATGAATTTGTGCCTGCGTAATATCCAAGGAATCCAGGGTTACTGAGATTCAAAATTGGGAATTCACCCTCCTCTTCTACAATATTCCAAGTCAAGCCTCCTGGAGAAACAAATGGTGCGGAAAGGTCACCCACCCCCGGGTCAAACGCACCTGGGAAATTTGATCCTTGGGCTGCATTGAGATACACAAAACCATTGGTCTCCCAATCAAATTCAAAATCCCTCAAGAAAAAAGTATACCTATCAGTGTACATACCACTGCCAACTTTTTCATTTGGCTGTGCCTGATACCATTCAGGGAAATATCCCCCCGCCCCAATAGGATCGGGTCCAACCCCAAAATGGCCTGAACGGGCAGAATCAACTACCCAAGTCTTTCCTTCTATGGCATCAATTCCTCCTGTCAACAAATTATATATCGGCCTGTCAAGCAATGTGGGGTCTGTTTGTTCTATCACGACTTCCAAAGTTGTGCTGGCACTGCCACCCCGATCAAAAATAGTCAGGGTAACGTTGTAAGTTCCTGCCGAGGGGTAAATACCTGTAACATTTTTCCCCGTACCGGAAGCCCCATTTCCCAAATCCCACTTCATCATGAAAAACTCGAGATCTGCGGTAAAATTAATGATATTGTCATTTTCTGGACTAGGCTGGAAACTAAATCTTGCTGCCTGATCAGGAGGAGTGGTCGCATCTAATCTGTACTCCTCAATACACGCTGCCATCAAGACTACCGGCAGCAGTAAAAACAAATATTTTATATATTTTTTCATTTGATTCTATTTTAATAACCTGGATTTTGAGACCATCTTCCACCTGCTAAATCTATCTCCACTTGCGGGATTGGAAACAATTCATGCTTACCTACCTGAAACCCGGGTATGGCTTCCGCAGCTTTACCTGTCCTTACCAAATCCCAGAACCTTAATCCTTCTCCCGAAAGTTCCAATCTTCTTTCTCTGTAGATATCTTCCAAAAGCTGTGCACCCGAACTGGTGATTTCCGCAACCCCGGCCCTTTGTCTTACTTTATTTAGTTCAACTCTAGCTCTTGCATCATTACCTGTCTGGGCAAATGCCTCTGCAGCCATTAATAATACATCAGCAAAACGAATTGCCCTATAATTCAATTGACTCGTAAGGTCATCGTCGGGAAGTCCTCTCTCAGCTGCTCTTTTGATGTATTTATTGTTGAAGTAGCCAGTATGACCACCTCCACCAACTGCATAAGAAATATCATCAGGATTGGGCTGGGCGGCAATAAATGCATCTAAATCCAGGATAGTAACCTGCCTTCTGGGATCATTTCCAAAGAAATCATATAGATTTTGGGTTGGAAGATTATAGCTATTACCATCTGCATAAAATGGGCCTACGTAATTTCGGATTGAATGAAATCCTACAGCAGGATTACCCTGCAAACAAACCAAACAACCATAGTCACCTCCCTGTAATCCGGAATGCTGAATTGTAAATACGTCCTCACTTCGGTTCTGATTGACAGCCAACCACATCGTGTTCATATCTGACACCAAAGCATAATTAGCTTGATTGGTACTGATCAATTCATCAAAAACCTGTGCAGCTTCTGAAAATTTCTGCTGGTACAACAAAACTTTACCTTTCAAAGCCAGGGCAGCACCTTTGGTAATTCTACCAAGCTCTGGATTGGTCCAATTAAGTTCTTGAATTGCTCTATCCAAATCTCTTTCAATTTGAGCATAGATTTCCGCTTTTGGAGTCCTGTCTATTTGGAAAACTTCATTGATAGAAATTCTTCTGTCCACTATCAGTGGCATATCTCCAAAATAATTGACAAGAGTAAAATAGAAATAAGCTCTAATGAAAGAAATCTCCGCCATTAATCGCTCTTTGGATGCGAAATCTATTTTATTTTCATTTTCAAAAATAAAATTAGCTCTTGCTATACCGGTATAGTTAAATCTCATTACATCTCTCAATTCATTGTTGACTCCACCATGTGTCATGTTGTCAATCTCGTGAAGTCCTTGAGTATCGTTTACACTTTCTCCTCCTGCTATAGAATTATCTGATGCAATTTCTCCTATCCAAATCTGCAAATAGTTTGTTTGCATTAAGTCATAAACACCTATAACAGCCCTTTGAAAATCTTCTTCTGTGTTGAAGAAATTCTCGGCATCCTGAGTGTATTCAGGTTCAATTTCCAGCCACTGATCGCATGAAACAAGTGACATGCTCAATGTAAGAATGATGATATATATTTTTTTCATGTCTATTAGAATCTAAAGTTTAAACCGCCCATGATTACCCTTGCCTGTGGAAATATACCATTATCAACACCTGCAAATAAAGGATTACCGGATCCCACATCGGGGTCAAATCCCATATACCTGGTCAAGGTGATCAGGTTATTAGCAGCAACGTAAAATCTCATCGAGCTGATACCGATTTTTCCTGAAACAGCTTCTGGAAGCGTATATCCTAACTGAACATTTCTTAACCTCACAAAAGAACCATCTTCAACAAAGAAGTCGGAAAACACTGAATTTCTTGTCTGACCTGTGGTAAGTCTTGGGATTTCATTGGTAGTGCCTGGACCCGTCCACCTGTTTATATTATATGCCAATTGATTGGCAAAAGGTTGTTGCCTTTCATAGTTCCTGATAATTTCCTGGCCTATTGCAGCATATACATTGGCTGAAATATCAAATCCTTTGAAATCCATGGCCAAATTCAAACCCATAATGAAATCAGGAATCGGTGAACCTATAAACGTACGGTCAGAATCATCGCTGAAATTGATGACACCATCTCCATTTGTATCCACAAACCTTAAATCACCTGGGACTGCGCCTGATTGTACAACTGGGCTGGAAGCAATTTCTTCCTGAGATTGAAAAATCCCGTCTGTTTGGAATCCAATGAAATATCCAATTGGGAATCCTTCCTGGAATCTTGTGGCAACATTACCTCCTACACTAAATCCAGCTCCCGGAATAAAATCCAATCCTTCCGGAACTTTAGTTACCCTGTTTCTGATAAAGGTGGCATTGTAATCAATTCTAAAATTCACTCCGGTTTGCTTTCGTGTACCATATCCAATCTCCAATTCAAGACCTTTGTTGGAAACATTTCCTGCATTGATAACCGGAGGCGAACCACCTGGACCATATGATCCCAATAGAGCCGAAACAGCTGGTTGAAACAATAAATCTCTTGTATCCTTGATGAAGTAATTTGCTGTGAAATCAATACTTCTCCATAGTGTGAAGTCCAATCCAATATTTGTCTGTAAGGTTGTCTCCCACTTCAAATCAGGGTTACTGGTAGCACCGATGGCCGCACCGTTGATGATAAAGTCATTGAAGACATATCTAGCCAATCCATTCATCAAGCCTCTATACCTGAAAAGTCCGATTTGATCATTTCCGGATACACCAAAGCTGGCCCTCACTTTCATGAAATCAATTACACTGCTTTTACCAAAAAATTCTTCGTCAGACACCACCCATCCCGCAGACACGGAAGGGAAATATCCAATTCTATTGTTTGGTCCAAAATTAGTTGATCCGTCTCTTCTCAAAATGGCTGAGAACATGTATCTACCTTTCAATTCATACTCACCTCTAATAAAGGCAGATACCAGTCTTTGTCTGGTTTGGAAAGAACCTGTCTGATTCAAAAACCCTCCCGGAGCCTGATTCGCTGAAATATCTGCGAATGCAAGATCATTGTTTGGAATGTTGAATCCGGTACCATTAAGACCCATGTTTCGGTTACCGAAGTAACTTACACCCAACGTACCTTTGATTCTGTGGATATCTTGGAATCTTCTGTCATAATTCAAGAAAGATTCCAGGTTATAATCTAAAAATGAATCCCTGTTCTCAAATACCGAAGCACCTCTTTCGATTAATGTGCCTCCTACATCTACAAGTACAGGATCTAAATTCTCATTTCTCGCACTATTGGCAAACTTTCCAGGACCAAACCAAGCTAAAGGAGCAAAGGATTTTCCATCAACCAAAGCAAAATTATATCCAGCTCTACCATTCAAACTAAAATGCTCATTGATTTGATAGGAGATTTCCTCTTTACCAACAATTTTATTTACAAATGTTTCATTGAAAGTATTTTCAATCTGAGCCAATGGGTTAATGATATCTGCTACATTTTCCAAATATGAAAACCTATCGCCTACAAAAACAGGCTCAGTTGGATAGGCATTAATGGTGTTAAATAATACAGAACCGATCCCCCCTTGTGCAATTCCGCTGGTTTGTTCATGAGTGAATAAAAATACACTTGTCAGCTTCACCTTGGGAGCGAGTTCTGTAATAAAGTTTACCCTGGCATTATATCGTTCAAAGTTAGACTTTGGACCTCCTACGATACCTTGCTGTCCAAAATAAGATCCGCCAATAGAATAGGAAGATTTCTCAGATCCGCCTGTAACGGTTAAGTTATATTCCTGAATCGGAGCTGTTTCAAAAACCTCATTTTGCCAATCAGTACCAGCACCCAAATTGACATTGTTAAATGGCGGGGCCATCCCACCTGCCGCAAAAGCCTCATTTTTTAAAATTGCATATTCTCTTGCATTCAATAGATTCAGCTTTCTGGCAGATTCCTGCACACCATAATACGCACTAAAATCTACTGAGGCCTTGCTATTGAGACTTCCCTTTTTTGTCTCAATAATAATTACACCATTCGCAGCTCTTACTCCATATATGCCTGCTGTTCCGTCTTTTAGGACGTTGATGGTCTCGATATCATTAGGATTTAATGAGTTAAGACCTGCGGCATCAAAAATAACCCCATCTACTAAAATCAGCGGATTATTATTGCCAAATGTACCCAAACCCCTAATTCTGATATTGGAAGTTCCTCCGGGTGCTCCAGAATTTGTGGTAATACTTACACCCGAGATTTTCCCTTGCAATGCCTGGTCCAAGCGAGGCATTTTCATTTTTGTTACATCCTCTCCCTGAATTTGAGAAACCGCTCCCGTAAGTTCTTTTTTAGTTGCAGTACCATAACCCACTACAATCACCTCACTCAATGATTCGATTTCATCGAGCATTACAATATCAAGGCGCAGATTGCTTCCGGCCTTCACCAATTGGGTTTTGAATCCTATAAAACTGAATTTAAATTCATCTCCTACCCTCCCTTCGATGGAAAAATTCCCATCCAAATCCGTAATAGTACCCAAACTGGTACCAACCTTCAGAATATTGACTCCGGGAAGTGTCTCTCCCCTTTGATCAACTACTGTTCCGGTAATCATTCCCGATTGCGCAGCAATACCAAAATGAATTCCAATGGTCAAACACAACCATAAAATTTTTTTCATATAAATATTTTGGATTTAGTTATCAACTGATCAAATCACGTCATATAAATTGTGCTTACAAAAAATCTCATTACATCAATACTACATCAATACCTCATTCAGTTTTTCACAAAACCACAGCATTTCGTAAAAAAAGGTATAAATGAGTAGTAAGAGGTATATTTTCCCCTTTCCTATATCACAGCTTTTTCAAAAATATTATACATCAAAACAATTTTTATTACATTGCACCCACTCAATTAAACCCAAATGAAACACCTACTGATTTACCTTTGCTTTCTTGTTGCCGCATTCGATTTAAACGCACAAGTTCCAGGTCTTCCTTTTTCGAAATTTTATTCCAGTAACGAATATCAAGGTGGTATTCAAAACTTTTCCATTACCCAAAGTATTTCAGGATTGATTTATGTGGCGAATAATTTTGGCCTCTTGGAATATGATGGTACTACTTGGAGAAGATATTCTTTGCCAAATAGCACTAAAATCCGAGACGTTCAAATTGATGAAAAAGGTATCATCTATGTAGCAGGCCAAGGTGAATTTGGATATTTTAAGCCTGATGATACCGGATATTTGAGATATCATTCTCTATTGGAAAAGCTTCCGGAATCCAGTAAGAATCTGGAGGAAATCTGGAAAATAATCTTTATTCACGATCAGGTCATTTTCTGTACATTTCAGGAAATATTTGTTTTTTCGAATAACCAGGAATTGGTTTCCATCATCAATGGAAGAACCGATTTCGAAAGTTTTCATTTCACCAATAATAAATTTTATGCCAATCAAAGCGAGGATGGTCTTCAAGTATTTGAAAATGGTAAATTGTTGCCGGTTGATTACGGAAAAGTTTTTGGGAATGAAGTCATTACCAGTATCATATCTTTAACTTTAACTCAGCAGCTTATTTTTACCCGAAACAATTCGGTTTTTATTTCGAATACGAATACCATCAAAAATTGGGAGGCAAATATTCCGAAGAACGTCCAAATCAATGAAGCGATTAGACTCAAAAACGGCAATATTGCGATTGGCACCCAAAGTGATGGTCTGTTTATCCTGAAAGAAAATGGACAATCTGTCCTCAGGATGGACAAAGACAATGGTTTACAGAACAATTCCATATTGACTTTATTTGAAGATATGTCCGGCAACCTTTGGATTGGGCATAATAATGGGATCACCCTTCTGGAACTGAGTCTTCCTTTCAGACTTATCGATCAATTCTCCGGATTACCGGGAACTGGTTATGATGCCATTCTTCATGAGAATTCAATCTATTACGGAACCAACTTTGGACTCTCAGTCCAAAAATCCGATACCGAAAACCAAAATCCGATTCAAAAAATAAGTGGAGGAACAGGGCAGGTCTATCAGCTGACCAAAATTCAGGATTTTTTACTTTCTGCACAAAATGACGGTGCCTTTACTATCCAAAACTCCAAAGCTGAGTCAATTGGAAGTTTACCTGGAGTATGGAACTTTCACCCATTAAAAGACCATCCTGACTTGATGATCAGTGGCAGCTATAATGGTTTGCTTCTTTTTGAAATCAAAAACAACGAGATAAAATTTCTAAGAAAAATCAAAGGTTTTGAAGAGTCCTCCAGGATTTTGGAACAGGATTTCAATGGTGATATTTGGATGACTCATGGCTATAAGGGAGTTTATAGGCTAAGGTTAAACCCAACTTTGGATTCTGTTGAATCAAAATATTATGGCACTGAATCCGGGCTTCCCACTAATTTATTGATCAGTGTATGGAAAATCAATAACAGACTGATATTTTCCACTGAATATGGTTTTTACAGTTATAATTCCAAAGAGGATAAATTTGAAAAAGACGCTTTCTTTGCGAAATATTTTGATGATGACTTTTTGGCGACAAGTATGGTAGAGGATGCACTTGGAAATATATTTTTTATTGGAGATAAAGAGGTCGGGGTACTGGAAAAACAGATCAATGGCACTTATGTCAAAAACTACCAGATTTTCAATAAAATCATTCCCCTTTTAAATGATGATTTACAAAACATCTCCTTGATCCGGGCAAATGAGGTTTTGTTTGCCGCCAATGATGGTTTTATTTGGTACAAACTGGACAACAAAAACGTTTCCTCAACTTCCTTTCCCACGATGATTCGGTCAGTTTACCTTACCGGTGTTTCTGATTCTTTGATTTCACAGGGCAACTATTGGGAAAAAGATTCCCTGCAATATTCCCAAGTACCAAAGGCCATTCCTTCCATCCCTTATCATTTGGCAAATATCCGGTTCGAATCAAGTAACCCCATCCCCAACAACGAAAATACCACCTTATTCCAATTTTGGCTGGAAGGATTTGAAGACGGTTATGGAGATTGGACTTTCAAAAGGGACAAAGCCTATACCAACCTTCGGGAAGGGAAATATATATTCCATGTACGCAGTAAAAACATTTACGACCAAATCAGTAGTCCAGATACTTACGCGTTTAGAATTCTTCCCCCTTGGTACAGGTCATATTTAGCTTATTTCATTTACTTTTCCCTTTCTCTGGTTTTGCTCTCATTTATTTACAAAGTGATAGATAAAAGATTCCAGAAAAAAACCCATCAGATCACAGATGCCCAAAGGAAAGCTTTGCAGCAAAAAGAATCTGCATTGAAAAGCTCCCAGGAAGAAATTGATCGCTTAAGGAATGAGAAGCTTATGGCTGAGATTCAAAACAAAGACAAGGAATTGGCCTCAGCTACCATGCATCTGCTCAATAAAAACGGCTTCATTGATCATACCAAAACCCATCTGAATTCCATTATCAAAAAGAGTAAAAACCAGGAAGTCAAAAATGAAATCCAAAAGGTCATTCAAAGCATTGATAAAAATATAGCCGGAGACAAAGACTGGGAACAGTTTGAAATCCATTTTGACCAGGTCCATGGAGACTTTATGTCCAGGTTCAAAAAACAATATCCTGACCTTAGCCCACAGGAGATCAAACTCAGCGCCTATCTCAGGATGAATCTCTCTTCGAAGGAAATCGCTTATTTGATGAATATTTCTACAAGAGGAATCGAAATCGCCCGGTACAGGTTACGCAAAAAAATCAAACTGGAAAGAACTGATAACTTACAGGAATTCATTCTTAAATTCTAAATGAAAGAGTAACCAGTTTAAACCTCCTTCAACTTCAAAGCCAAAAACAACCCCAAGCCAAGCAAGCCTACAAATACGAATAGCATTGCCTGAATACCAAAGAAAGAAGACAAACTTCCCAAACCTGCTGCAATCAGGGTAAAGATTCCGATCATGGTATTGGAAAGGGATACATAAAGTGGTCTTTCTTTTTCCGGGGCAAAGTCTACCAGATAAGTTTTCCTGCTCAACCTTGCCCCTCCATGTGCCATCACCTGAATCAGGAAGAGTACGGCGAATGTGTAAATATTCTGCAAAGATTCAGGCCAAAATGGAAACAAAGCCATCAGGGAAATATTGACCATTCCCAAAACAGAAACCCAGACCATCAGCTTACGACTGGATTGATCGGCAAATCTGCCCCAAAATGGGCTGCTGATAATATTAGCTATTCCAGCGGCTATCACCATAACACCTAAATTATTTACTTCGCTGCCCAATTCCTCTTTTCCCAACACTACAAAAAAGGGTTGTGCCAATGGAATTGCCATCAAAAGCCCTCGGGTAAAAATAAAGCGTCTCAGATTGCTGTCTTCTTTCCAAAACTTCCATGCATGCTTGATTTCGTTTATTGGAGACCTCCCTCCTTCTGTCGCTCCCTTTTCTTCTGCAATCAAAGCAAACAAAAAGGCAGAGAAAACCCATAGGATTGCTCCCGACATCACCAGCCAAAACAACATGATGTGATCCTGTCTACCTTCCAGGTCCTGAAGAATAAAAACGCCTGCTGCCAAAGTCAAAATACCCCCTATGGTGGACCGCACAGCCAACAACTGCCCCCTTTTCCCTTTGGGGATGGTTTTTCCTATGACGTCCTTGAAACTGATGCTTGCCACCCCACTTGCCAAACTGAAAAGCAGTAAGAGGCTCAAGATCAAAATTCCCGCTGTACTTCCTTTAGTCTCAAAAACCACAAAAGCCATTGTAAACAAAGCCAAAGCCTGAATCAAAGCCGGAATAACCCAAAACCATTTTCTTACTGCATAAGCTCTTATTTTTGCAGAAACAAAAAGCTGTGGCAACAATGACCCGGCATCTTTGATAGGTACCAAAGCCCCGGTAAAGAGATTCGGTACGCCTAAAGCTGCCAAAATCCAAGGCAGGGTTGTCCCGGGGCTGACCAACTGCTCGGCCAATTTGGAAAGGGATCCACTGAAGACATTTTTGAAAAAATTACCCGGAGTTTCTTTGCAGGATTTTTCGGAGATCGACTCGCAGGTCCTTTCTTCCCCTTCATCAGTGATCAGTTCGTAGGCTTTAGAGACAAAAGTTTGCTGGGACATGGTCAAAAATAAGAAAACCTTTCCTGCCGGCTAAACTTAGTCGCAGAAAAGGTAAACTGACCCTAATCAAATCTATATTATTGAAAAACCCTTTCTTGAGAAATATAAGACAAAGGATTGTCAGGAGAGGATTTTCTATATTCTTGGTAAAGCAATACTATCAGGGAAATTTCGAAAATGGTAAGGAAAAACAGTCCTGGCAAAGCAAATATGAAAGTCATAAAACAGATTCCAGTTACCATTCCCAATGCACCTACAATAATATAAGTGATGCCTTTATGTTTAGAAAGATGAAGAAAACTTGTTGCAAACAACACATAGACCAATCCAGCCATCATTGACCTTAATAGAAGCCCGGAAACAATGTCAATTCCCATCCAATAAGTCACAATGTCTTCCAGAATGATCGCTCCCGTCAATATCATCAGAAAGATGGCCATGACTTTCAAAAGCAAATTTGAAAAAGCTTCTCCCAGTTTATAAAATGCCCCTGTAAATAGGAAGAAGAAAACCAGAACTGACATTTTGAGGATTGTATAGAAATATCCAAATCCCGCAGAAAAGCTTGACTTTTCGATAAAAAGCTGAAAATCTATCACAGACTCCACTATGGCCAAGATCAAATATATGATCCCTGCGATAAAGGAAAACCTGAGCCAAGAATTTAAATTACTTGGTTGGGACACTTCTTCCTTCTCCAATTGAAGATTTTTCACTTCTTCCGGGTTGACTTCCAATACTTCCAATATAGCTTTTACAGTAAAAGACCTTGGGGTAACTTCCCCTGCTTCAATCCTTTGAATGGTGCGCACATTGATATTGCAGCGCTCCACGACTTCTTCTTGGGTCAATCCTTTGGCCTTTCTCCATTCCAGGATTTTCTGGCCTAATAGCGGTTGTTTCATGTTCATTAGATTTTGTTTGACCATGGCAAGTTGGATTGATTTCTACAAATATAGCCCGAAAAATGGGAGGATTTAACCCGACATTTGCACGGCATTCGGTTTAGAGGCAAGAAATTAGAGGCGAGAGGCTAGACTGCTGACCTTTGAGGTTTTCAAAACCTCGAAGGTCTTTTCTCGAAAAAAAGACCCATTGGTTAAATTCACCGCGACGAAGAAACCAGAAAAATGCCCGTCTTCATATTGAAACCATTTCAACTCCTAAACAAAAAATCATATCCAATTACTCTTCTTATCTTTTTATCCAAAGTCCAAAGCTGAAGTTGGTTTTTTCTGACGGAATGGATGATTACTGCATCTATCAATCCTACCCCTTCATTGATCAAATTAAGTTCATTGGAAAGCATTCCTGCCTCAATAATCAGAAGTGGCTCATCGATCAATGGAACATTCGACACGTAATCCATGATCAAATTCATTTCCCTTTTGCCTTTGGCTCCCTGAAATAACTCTGCAAAAATCAGCTCTAAGCTCCAAACTCTCCCGTTTTCCAAGAGTTCCTGACAAATAGAAAAGTACTCCGAGTTCCCCTTTAAATATTCAATCCAGATTGAGGTATCAAAAACAACTCCTTTCATTTTCTATTCAACTCACGTAATTCTTGAGAGGTATATTTAAATTCCAAAGGTTCACTCAATATCATGACTCCCAATTCTTTTATTTTTTGGGATCGGATGTAAGTGTGTAAAGCAATTTTTAAGGTTTCGGTGATGGTTTCTGCTTTGGAAAGTTCCATCGCTTCGGCTATCAAATCATCAGGTATTATTGCTGTAACTTTCATGATTTCATTTTTTTATGAATATACGATATAACATCGTATACAGATACTGATTTGATAAAAATTCTTTTCACCTATTTAAAATAATTCCAAAACCTTTGCCAAGCAAACCTTTACTTCTGCCGTTTCCTCATCTGAAAGACTGCCCAACTTCTTTACAAACCTTCTTTCAGAAAGGCTTTTGACTTGAAAGCAGTCCGCCAAAGATTCCTTACTTAATCCATTTTGCTTATTGGGATAAATTCTGGCCATCCATGCCATACCTGCCTTCGCTCCATCAGTAAGGGGAACTACCACTTTTAATGGTAAGACACCAAAGGAATCAGAATTGACAATGATGGCTGGTCTGGTCTTTCTTATCTCTTGGCCAACCTGCGGTTCAAAATTTACCAACCATATCTCTCCGTTTTTCATCTGATTATATTTTGTTCTTCATTGGTCAGGACTTGTCCCGAAAGTCGGGTTGGAATCTACGCATAAATGGTAATCATCCCTTTGCGTGTCGCTTGCATTATCCTTGATTTCATCAATCCATGATTTCAGTATCTATGCCATCCCAATCCTCTGCTTCCCGTTCATAAAAGACCTTCATTTCTGGATGAGAAGCCTGCTTTTCTATTTCAGAATAGATAGCTTTTTTGTTTTTCCTAGCCTCTTCCATTTTGGTCTGAAACATAGATTTCTTAGCCGGTTTGATGATAATTCCATCACCATGATCTTCTATTATTACCTCAGCAAGATCATATTTATCAATCAATGCTTTGGGCAAAATAATCCCGCTGCTGTTACCGATTTTTCTGATTTTAGTTTCCATGTTTAAATTTAGGGAAAAGTAATAACAAGTTATAACATTTTAAAATTTTTTCACCAATGGGACAGATAATTAAGATAATACCTGAATAGAATTGGCTCTGCAATATTTCACCATAGGTATATTTCAATAAATTTCACGAAGTATATATCATTTCAACAACCCCAAAACTTTAGAAACCGCCGGATTCCTATTCCCCTTCTTCCAAACCGCATAGAGCTCCGTTTTTTGCTTGATCTTGTCCAGCTCAATAAACTTCACCTTCAAATCGTAACCTTGGCGAAGTGATGTCGGCACAATGGCGACTCCCAATCCTGCTTCCACCAATTTGAAAATGGTCAGGGCATGGACAGATTTGTGTGTGATACGGGGAGAAAAACCCTGATCCTCGCAAATGGACATGATCTTATCATAATAAATGGAAGAATAGTCATGGGAAAAGAGAATAAAGTTTTCTTCTTTCAATTGGCCTACATGTTTAAACTCATGTTCTGCCAAATGGTGGTCCAAAGGCAATACCACAGAGAAAGTATCCTGATGCACCATTTTCATCTGAAGTACTTCAGGAACCCGTGCCAATCGCACAAAACCCAAATCCAATTTGTCTTTTTCCAGCATTTCTACCTGCAAAGTATTGCTGAGTTCCTCCATGGTAGTCCGGATACCCGGGAATTGTTGGGAGATTTTTACCAGCAGTTCGGGCAGAACAGTATGGGCAGCAGAACCCAGAAAGCCTATTCTTAACTCCCCGATATTCCCTGTTGCAATTTCCTTAAGTTGGGATTTGGTGAGTTCGAGGTGATTGAAGATATAGTCCACCTCCGACTTGAGGTAATGCCCAGCAGCCGTTAGTTCCACTTTTCTTTTGGTTCTTTCAAACAACTGCACCTCCAGGATCTCTTCCATCTGTTTGATCTGTCGGCTGAGACCAGGTTGGGAGATAAACAAGCGCTCTGCTGCCCTGCCGAAATTCAGTTCTTCGGCTACGGCACGGAAGTATTCTAGGTGTCTTAATTCAATTGTCATAATGGGTTCCCGCTAAGTCGCAGAGACGCAAAGAAATCAAAATTTATTCGTTTACACTCCTGTTGCTAAGTCAAGTTTATATTCCAGAAATAAAAAGGATCATTCTTTATGGTCACGGATTGTGACCTTAAAGATTCCCATTTATTAGTTTGTTCTATTTGCAAGTTGTAAAAATACTCATTTTTAGTAATAACTCAAAGTAATCAATTAATGACTTTGTTGGTATTTATAATTATCAATCATTAAAGTTATTTTTGTATTATAAAACTTCCCTATTCTTTGCGCCTTTGCGCCTTAGCGGGAGACAAAAAACTTCTTTATGATGAAAACCTTCCAATACGGCCAAGAACACCTCACCGCTTCCATTGCCCTTGGAATCGCAAGGAATGAAATCGAAGGAATTCTTTCCGAAGAAACCAGAGAAAAAGTACGAACAAGCGCTGCGGCAGTAGAAAAAATAGTCGACAATGGCAAACCTGTCTATGGCATCAATACAGGTTTCGGTCCGCTCTGTACCACATTGATCTCCCCTGACCAAACCCGTAAACTCCAAGAAAACCTGCTCAAAAGCCATGCAGTCGGATTGGGTGAACCCATTCCTACAGAAATCGCAAAACTGATGTTGATTCTCAAGCTGCATGCTTTGGCCAAGGGTTATTCGGGGATTAATGAACAGACTCTCGATAGGATTATCTGGCATATTGAGCAGAATGTAATTCCTGTAGTACCCAAACAAGGTTCAGTAGGTGCCTCAGGTGATTTGGCACCCCTCTCCCATTTGTTTATACCATTGATCGGTTTGGGAAAAGTACATTACCAAGGAAAAACCCTTTCTTCAGCTGAAGCATTGCGGCAACATCAGTTGGAAGCTATTCACTTGGGACCCAAAGAAGGATTGGCTTTGATCAATGGCACTCAGTTTATGGCTGCTTTTGGAGTCAAAATCCTTGATAGGTTTTATAACATCCTTGCCCATGCTGACATCACCGGAGCCATGATGTTGGAAGGGCTCTTGGGATCAATCAAACCTTTTTCCGCTGAACTCCACCAACTGCGACCTTTCACTGGTAATCAGCATGTAGCCCAATCCATCCTCAACCTGCTCCATGAATCGGAAATCGTACATTCCCATACTACTTGTGCAAGAGTTCAAGATCCATACTCTTTGCGCTGCATGCCACAGGTTCATGGGGCTTCAAGGAATGCTTGGTTGCACCTGAAGCAAATCCTGGAGATAGAAATTAATTCCGTGACCGACAATCCCGTTATTTTCGATGAAAACCATACCATCAGCGGCGGCAATTTCCATGGCCAACCTATAGCTATGCCATTGGATTATGCCTGCTTGGCTGCTTCGGAACTCGGTAATATTTCTGACCGGAGGATTTACCTTTCTTTGGAAGGAGATACTCCCGGAGTGCCCAAATTACTCCTGAAAGAAACAGGGCTGAATTCCGGTTTTATGATCCCTCAGTACACCACTGCGGCTTTGGCAAGTGAGAACAAAGGGCTTTGTTTCCCCTCTTCCGCAGACAGCATTCCTACTTCCCTAGGCCAGGAAGACCATGTGAGTATGGGTTCGATCGGAGCCAGAAAGGCCCTTCAGGTAATAGAAAATGTGGAAAAAATTCTCGGGGTCGAGCTCTTCTGTGCTGCCCAGGCGGTGGATTTCCATGCGCCATTAAAGTCAGGAAAAATAATGACCACCCTCTACGAACATGTTCGCACCAAAATCAAACACGTCACCGAAGACCAGATCATGTATGAAGATATGGAGACCGCCATTGAGATGATCCAAAGTGGGGAATTGCTTACCTTAGCCAAAGAAATTGCCGAAAAAGAAGGATTGGAGCTTGAGACTCCTTGGTCAGGGGAGTTTGATAGGTACTAGCTAGTTCAAGTCTTCAGACTTGGACTAACTTAGCTGCAGTCTTCAGACTGCATACTATCCAGTCTGGAGACTGGAAATATACCGGTCCATTCGCCGCGGCGAATTGAACCAACCAAAACCACGAAACAAACACAACCATGCCAACCATCAAACACACCCTAATTGGTCCCATCCGCCAAGCTGTCACCATGGCAAACCTTCCATTAAAGGGGGCCTTGAAAGACGAGCAGATGGAAATAATTTCTGAAGCAGGAATCCTGATCAAAAATGACCGCATCCTTCAGATCGGAAGTTATTGGGATATGTATCCTGAAGCACAATCCATCGGTGCGGAAATCCTGAATCTCAAAGGTGACTTTGTTGCCTTACCAGGGCTGATCGACTGCCATACCCATATCTGTTTTGGCGGAAGCAGGGCAAAAGATTACGCCATGCGCAATGCAGGAAAATCCTATCTCGAAATCGCCAAAGCCGGTGGCGGCATATGGGACACAGTAACAAAAACCAGAAAAGCCGGTTTGGAAAAACTTGTCCAACTGACAATCCAACGTGCCAATAGGCACTTAAAAGACGGCATCACGACCATAGAAGTCAAAAGTGGTTATGGCCTATCTGTGGAAGAAGAATTGAAAATGCTCAGGGCAATCAAACAAGCCAGAGAAAATACCCATGCGGATCTTATCCCAACTTGTTTGGCGGCCCATATTCCACCCAAGGATTTTGAAGGAACCCACCGGGATTACCTGAAAGCCATTGCGGAAGAATTATTCCCAATCCTCAAAGAAGAAGGTCTGTCCAATCGTATTGATGCCTTTATAGAAGATACTGCCTTTTCTGCCGAAGATATTCAATCCTATTTCCACAAGGCAAAAGAAATGGGCTTTGACATCACCGTGCATGCGGATCAGTTTTACGCCGGTGGTTCGCAGGTAGCCGTTGATTTCGGAGCCATCTCAGCAGATCATTTAGAGGCAAGTGGAGAAAAAGAAATTAGAATACTCGCCGCATTGGACACCATTGCTGTTGCTTTGCCCGGCGCTTCCATGGGTTTGGGAGTCCCATATACCCCGGCCCGAAAACTGTTGGATGCAGGTGCTTCACTAGCCATCGCCTCTGATTGGAATCCCGGTTCGGCACCTATGGGAGATCTGCTGATGCAAGCTTCAATCTTGGGTACCTTTGAGAAACTCAGCAATGCGGAAGTTCTGGCAGGAATAACCTGCAGAGCTGCAGCTGCCCTTAACCTGAATGACCGAGGTCACCTCGTATCAGGATTATTGGCGGACATCATCCTTTTTCCTACAGATGATTATAGGGAGATTACTTATCAGCAGGGGAGGTTGAAACCTGGAATGGTATTTAAAAATGGGGTTAGGGTTTAAATGAAATATGATGGAAATATGCCTTCGGAGAAATATATAGAAATATGCTTGATGAATCGATTGTGTTTCTAATACAAAAATGCTTCTCCTTGTCATTTCGAACGTAGAGAGAAATCTGTTAAACCCAAAGGAAGTAGACCTCTCCTGCCGTACCAATGACATAAAATCATTCTTCATGTAAATTAAGGATTTTCTCTTCAATTTCTTGTGGGACAATATCCATGTTCAGTTCCACTGCTAGCCTTTGTATCAATTTCATTTTTTGTTTTTGCATGATTTCCTCGTAATATTTTATACCGAACTCTACAAAATCAGATCCTTTTACCATTAACCTCCAATATTGCTCTGCAAGTTTTCTTGCCATGGCCTTGATGGCTACCCTCGGACCTTTTCTTCCACATAGTCTTCTGCCGAATGCCCCGAGTGCAATTTTCTTGCTGTTCAATAGCCCTTGGGCAATTACCCTGAATATCTGGCCGGCTTTCGGTCTGCCTTTGGACTTGTTCTTTTTCTTTCTACCCGATTGGTGCTGGCCAGGGGATAGCCCCAACCAGCTGGTAAAGTGTTTTTCGGTCTTCCATCTGGAAAGATCCGGACCCGTTTCGGTCAACACTTGAAACCATGTATAATCGGTGAACCCGGACAGCTTGGTGGCATCCTTGCCACCGAATATTTTCAGAAGGTATTTTCCCAAATCCGAAACATCGGGTTTATTATGCCTGATCTGTTTTCGCTTCATACCTTTTGGGAACTCGTACAGGTCCATGTTTTGCTTATTGAATGTATCCTGGATCTTCTTATCACAGTCTGATATCTGGGCTTTGTAAAACCTGTATGCCTCATAGGCCTGTTTAAGTGCAAACAGTCCTGCTTCGGTATAAAACCCTTCAAGAGCTTTTACTATTTTCTCACCCTTTTTCTTTATCAGACTGTGATGGCACAGGGAAAGTAGTTTCTGGGGGTCCCTTTCTCCTTGGAGGATGGCTTCTATCATCACCGTTCCGCTGGCACCGTGCACCTGGCTGAGAACCTCGGGAAGCCTGATATTCATTTCAATAAGTGCTTTCTGCATATGGTTTATATGCATGGACATACTCCGGATATGGTCCTCTCTGAGCCTTTGGTAAGAGCGGAGCTCTTTCATCAGACCTTCAGCTACAAAGCACCTGTTCAACAGCCCATGGGCGTGGAGTTGGTTGATCCACTGACAGTCTTTCACATCGGTTTTCCTGCCTGGGACCTGTTTGGTCTGGCGTCCGTCAACAAGCCAGACATCAAGTCCTGCCTCTGTAAGGATATCATAGAGAATAACCCAATAGCTGCCGGTCGCTTCCATGGCAACAGAAGTGACACCTGCTTCTATTAGATAAACTGCGGCTTTCCTGAAGTCTGAAGTAAAGGTTTCAAAACTCGCGACTTCTTTTCCTTCGATGTCGACATAGATGCTCCTGGAGCCTATATCGATACCAGCTGTGTTTTGATGGATCTTTTTCATAAAACTACCTGATAAAGAAATATTGGCCTTAAGCCTGTTTGAAGAACTGTAAAAGGCAGGCTACCATTCGGACAAGCATATTGCTGTACCACTATTTCGTTCTCAATCAAACAGGACCACACTCGAGGACAGGCACGGGGCACTATACAATGGGACGGCCATACTGCTCAAGGTTACTCTAATTTACTACCATGTCATTCCTTTTTCGTATGTTTCTGAAAAAATGTTGTAAACTCGAGGTGACAAGGACAAGCTCTTTCCATATTATTTCGCCGAAGGCATATTTCGCAAAGCGTATTTCCACCATATATCCCTTAAAATCAAAAAACCCAATAAATTAAAAAACAATGACCTTCCAAGAACAAATTCTCCAAGGCATCCCCTCAACCCTACCTCCCAAAAAGACACCGAATCCCGATTATTCCCATGCTCCAAGACGCAAGGACATATTAAGTATGGAAGAGAAGAAACTGGCGGTTAGGAATGCACTGCGCTATTTTCCCAAGGCTTGGCATGCGGAACTGGCGCAGGAGTTTTTTGAAGAATTGCGGGAATATGGAAGGATCTATATGTACCGCTTTATTCCGGAATATCAAATGTATGCCCGACCCATTTCGGAATATCCGGCCCAAACCCAACAGGCAGCAGCCATCATGCTGATGATCCAAAATAACCTTGATCCTGCAGTGGCGCAACTTCCACAGGAACTGATCACTTATGGAGGCAATGGAGCTGTTTTTCAAAATTGGGTTCAATACCTGTTGACTATGCAGTACCTGGCTGAAATGACTGAGGAACAAACCCTGCACATGTACTCGGGCCACCCCATGGGACTTTTTCCTTCTTCCAAAGATGCCCCAAGGGTAGTGGTCACCAATGGCATGATGATCCCCAATTATTCCAAGCCTGATGATTGGGAAAAATACAACGCCCTTGGCGTCACCCAATACGGGCAGATGACCGCAGGTTCCTATATGTATATTGGCCCGCAAGGGATTGTCCACGGTACCACTATTACCGTAATGAATGCCTTTAGAAAAAAACTTGGTGCAGCCATCAATCCAAAGGGCAAGGTATTTCTGACAGCTGGATTGGGTGGCATGTCCGGCGCCCAACCAAAGGCCGGGAACATCGCAGGCTGTATCACCGTCTGTGCCGAGGTCAACCCAAAAGCTGCCTACAAAAGACATGAACAAGGTTGGGTGGATGAATTGATGGAAGACTTGGATAAGCTCTGTGGACGGGTAAGAAAAGCCCAGGAAAATCAGGAAGTGGTTTCCATCGCTTTTTTGGGGAATGTGGTGGATGTTTGGGAGAAATTTGATCAAGAAAACATCCCGATAGAACTCGGATCCGATCAGACTTCCCTGCACAATCCCTGGGCAGGTGGATACTATCCTGTAGGTTTGGGTTTCGAAGAAGCCAATGCTATGATGGCCAATGACCCGGAGCAATTCAAAAGCAAAGTCCAGGAATCCCTGCGCAGACAGGCCGCTGCGATCAATAGACATGCAGCAAAAGGAACCTACTTTTTCGATTATGGCAATGCCTTCCTGTTGGAAGCCTCCCGCGCAGGCGCCGAGGTGATGGCGGAGAATGGCATTGATTTCAGGTATCCCTCCTATGTGCAGGATATTTTGGGTCCTATGTGTTTTGATTATGGTTTCGGGCCTTTTCGATGGGTTTGCACTTCGGGCAAGGGGGAAGACCTGGAGAAAACCGATCAAATAGCCGCCAAAGTACTCCAAGAAATCATGACCTCCGCCCCTACCGAAATCCGACAACAGATGCAGGACAATATCAAATGGATCAAAGAAGCCGGAAAAAACAAACTGGTGGTGGGTTCACAGGCCCGTATCCTCTATGCCGATTCCGAGGGAAGGATCAAGATCGCCCAAGCCTTCAACAAGGCAGTACAATCCGGTGAACTCTCCGCTCCCGTAGTCCTGGGCAGAGATCACCATGATGTCAGCGGTACTGACTCCCCTTTCCGGGAAACCAGCAATATCTACGACGGCAGCAGATTTACCGCCGATATGGCCATCCACAATGTGATCGGTGACAGCTTCCGCGGCGCTACTTGGGTATCTATCCACAATGGCGGCGGTGTAGGCTGGGGCGAGGTGATCAATGGGGGTTTTGGGATGCTCCTCGATGGGACGGCAGAAGCCAACCGAAGGCTACAATCCATGCTCTTTTATGATGTGAACAATGGGATTGCAAGAAGGGCTTGGGCCAGAAATGGGGAGGCTGTTTTTGCGATTAAAAGGGAAATGGAAAGGACTCCGGGATTGAAAGTGAGGCTGCCGGAGATGGTGGATGAGGAGGTTTTGGGGTTTTAGATTTAATTGTTTTGGATGGAAATTAACCCATTTTGACTAAATCAGTTTAAAATCAAGAAACAGACGGTCGAAGCTTCTCCGCTGTCCATTCCAAAAGAATGATCCATAAAAACCCCAATGAAAAACCTATAATTTTCGTATAGATAGTTACTCCCTCCGCATTTGCAAATCCCAATAAATTAATGACAATAAAGAAGATCACAGGATAGAGATAAGGCAAAAAAGACCATTTTTCGAAGACTTTGTTAGGTTTGAAAACATATAACAAACCATAAACCAAGGCAAGCCTTAAAATCAAATGCTCCTCTCCGATAATTTGCTCTAATTCAGCATAAAAAATTAACCCTACTATTGAAACCAATACATGTAGGATAGCGATGACCCTTTTATTGGTAAAAAAGATGGGCTTTGATTGATCTGGAAGAGTCAATTTATCGTTCTGCATTGTTTGATTTATATGTGTTTTTTATTTCCCCGGTAAATATCCACTGTGGTAAGCCAGGAAACCCACGACGCAAAAACTTTTATAAATAGTTATCATTGTTGATTTTTAGGAGGATATCAACTCCACCCTATTTTAAATCCTTCGATAAATCTCTCCCAATAAATTGTATAATAAATTACTACAAATAGTAATGCAATTCCCAAAATAACTATCCAGAATGATTTTCTCATAAAACATAGAGTTTGAATGGAGCGATTGATGCACTCCTACTATTACAAACGCAAATCCATCAGTTCATTTTCAAAATTTTTTAAAACCTTAGATAAATCTGTAACTGTTAACATACAAATAAACACTATATGCAATTCCTGTAGTTACGATTTCCTTCATCCATCCCCCTTCAATCTCTTGCACTTCCTCAAAACCCAATTCCTTAAACTTTTCTAAAATCTAAATAAATTTTTAAATTTTTCCCAATCTTTTCCAGGCTTTGGGTTTCCCCAATCTCAGTTTGCCTCATTTTTTGCTATCGTTTTCTCCGGCTTTTAATCATGATTCTAAATTACCCTTTGCTCCGTGATCCAAAATTGGGCTTGGGCCGGAAATAAGGAGGCTTTGTTTGCAATAAAGCGAGAGATGAAAAGGACTCCTGGATTAAAGGGGACGGTTCCGGAGATGGAGAATGAGGAGGTTTTGGGGTTTTAGGAGATAATTTTTAAAAAAAATATTTTTCAATTTTTGCCTTCTTTCCTGGTTCTATTTTTTTTTATAAACATAAATGAAAAAATAGAAAGTATTGCGTAAGCCATTACGGACACAATTTTATTTGTTTGAAACGCTCCAAATAAATAAAAATCATCCTCATTGCTCATGAAAAAAATTATATAAAGGCAATTCATCCCCCAAACAGTAAATGATATTATGAATAGTATAGATGCAAAATTTTTCATGATTTAATTTAATTGGATATTCAAGAATATACTTTGTTTTTAAATTCATCCTCGTCTAGGTTCCAATTAAGACTTATTATGTCTAGAAAAAACCATTACTTACCCTAATTGCCAAATCAAATTAAAGGATTTAAATCATTTATTTTCATGAGATCTTTTTTTATTATTGATTTTAAGAAATGGATGAAACATAATAAAAAATAACGCTAAGTTAATTAAAACAAAAATAAATTTGGTAGTCTCAAACTTGCCGAATATTTTGAAAACAACAATATTTTCATAAAAAAACAATCCATTCAATACATTGATAAGAAACCCAACACTAATAAATAATCTCAATATTTTAATGATTTTCATGGTACTTTAATTTATAATTCAACTTTTCCAATAGAATCAGCCCAACCATGCTTTGCAGTTCTGATTGGATAATCATATGCTGCATTTTTTAGATCGCACCCAAATTGACCTATCGCATTTACAACATTGGACCAGTATTCAGGCGATCCTGATCCCCCCTTTACAACCTGCATCCCCTCAAGACTCAATTCATCAAAATTTTCCATAATTTAAACAATATTTTTCTCCAACCCTTACTGGCCGCTGGGTTTTCCCAATTACAGATTGCTTGATTTTAAGCTAGAATAGTTTTCGGTATCTGATCATGATTCTAAATTAGCTTTGCTCCGTGATCAAAAATGCTATAGCATTCAACAATGCTATTTAATCCGTTGAACTCTCCGCTCCTGTGGTCTCGTGAAGAGCTCACCATGATGTCAGCGGCACGGATTCTCCATTCTGGGAAACAATAATAAGGTTCGTCCTTGAAATATACTCATCCTCGGCAAAATTAGCTTTACTCCTACCTAAAACCTGCCATCTGAAGATCAGATCAAAATACTCATTGTTGCTGATCTTTTTCATGATGTAACATTATAAAGCAATCTCATATCTGGAAATACACGGATTATCGGATGGATACGTGATTTTCACTAATCATCAATGCAAAAAAGAAACTTTAAAAAATAGAAAAATCCAGATCGATAAAATACCGATCTGGATTTTTTGATCAAAATGTCGAGCTAATTTGTGGCTCCATGATTACCAATTCCAGTAACCCCACCATGTCCAGAGGAAGGCGTGGCTCTGAAATCTGCCCACGCATCTTTAACATAACACCAAGCTTTATGACCAGCTTGACCTAACTTATAAAAGATGGAATCTCCTCCACCACTGATTTTTCTCATTTCTAGATCTGAAAGATCCTTAAAAGAATTTTTGTTAACGTTCATCTTACTTTTGATTTATATTAATCAGCAATCAAAGAGGCTGACATCTCTTGTTCAAATAATAATAAACTTGTATAAATGATAATCAATAAAACTGCATTTATTAACCCATGATGCACAACTCCAACGAAAAACCCATACCTAGAATGAACAAAAAACAAAATGAACCCTGTAAAAAATTGAGGGAATAAACTAAATACCAAATTGGATATGGGATAGTTCTGAAAACCTTCGAACTTAAAAACATGGAAAAGTGCAAAAAATAAAGAAGAGAATAGCAAAAGATAAATTTTATTTTGATACAATTTTGATGAAAAAATTATAGAAAGAAGAAAAAGTATATAAAATGAAAAAACTAAGATTCTAAAAAATGAAAAATCTGTTAAAAGAAAGAAGTAAATCACAACAGAAATAATACTCCAAAAAACGTATTTTCTTTTTGAAACAAAAGACCTATGAATGAACTCTTCTAAAAAGGGAAAAACTATGACAGCCATTATGAAAAAAATAACAAATCCATTTTTAAAATCAGAAATATCAAAACGACCTGAGTCAATTACACCAGAATCTAAGTAAGAATTAAATACAACGAATAAAATTATCACACCTAAATTGATTCCAAATAAGATAAAATAACCAAAATCAATATTCTTGATTCCATTTTTTTTTAAGATAGAATCATTCCTTAGCAGATAATTAAATTGAAACACTGACATATTCAATTAAAATTAACAATGAGTTATATAAAATATGATAAAATACAGAATATCTAAATCCGAATTTTCTAATGAAGCAGACAAAAACACCTAATACAAATTGCGGTAAAAAAAGGATAGGGAAATAAATGAACCCTGACACCAGTTCATTAACAGGGAAATTCACGATATGGAAAATTGCAAAAACAGCACCATTTAATAATGAAATAATGAGAGTTTTATCTGTATTTTGAGAAATATAAAATACATGTACAACAAAAATAATTACAAAGGTTATGTTGAAAAACCA
This sequence comes from Aquiflexum balticum DSM 16537, assembly GCF_900176595.1. Taxonomy (GTDB): domain Bacteria; phylum Bacteroidota; class Bacteroidia; order Cytophagales; family Cyclobacteriaceae; genus Aquiflexum; species Aquiflexum balticum. Next base: position 3,002,950 of record NZ_LT838813.1, on the reverse strand, counting down.
ATGATAATCTAAATAAACTATGTAAAGAATTAATAAAACTAAAGGAAGAATAACTTTTGAAATTTTTTCGCGAACCCAAAAACGAAAAACAAATTCTTCAAAAATTGGTATAACAAAACCAAAAAAAACAATAATAAACAAAAAATCCTCCTTGAAATCGATCCCATCACCTGGATTTGAAAAATAATTACTCAAATCAAAAAAATCTACTATGTTTACTAGAACAAGATTCAAAAAGAGAAGGGAGAAAAAAACAAAGGTTCTTTTCTCAAAAAATAGATTGTGTGGAAAGGGTGAAACTACACCCTTTTTTTCCTGTTTATTTTTTACATTCACAGTCAACAGAATTCCAACCGTCCACAAATTCATTTATAGCGTCTTGAATCTCTAAAGCAGTATATGCGGTTTTTAATGCTTCCCAAATTTTTGGAAGATTAATTCCGCCTGAAATTTCTAAAGATTCATGCAAACTCAATTCCTTAAACTTTTCCATAATTTAAACAATTTTCCTTTTACTCCCAACCTTTGCCGGGCGTTGGATTTTCCCAATCTCAGTCTGCCTGATTTTTAGCTAGCATTTTCTCAGGCTTCTGATCATGATTCTAAATTACTCTTGCTCCGTGCATAAAAACAGCACTTGAAAAAAATCTTGTATTTTTTAGGTCTTAACTACCGTGTTAAACTTAAAAACATATCTAAAAGACTCTTCCAACCCATTCACTAAAAAAGGGTAACAAATTCCACAATCCGTGAAAAAACATACATATCAATATACCATTTCGAAAATACAGATATGACAAAATTATTCCAGATAGAAAATGGGGAAATGATCTAAAAATGACTTTCATTATGGTTCCCATATCATTCCAATCCAAAAATTGATAATAATGAGCATATGCAAACAGAAGACTGGAAAAGTAAATCAATAAGAGTTTGATTTTAGGGTTAATTCTATTTCTTAGTAACCAAACAAGAGTAAAATACCCCAACATAATGAAGATGAATCCTTCATCCCAAAACAGAATTACCGCTATTAGGGCAGCTAGAATCAGGTTTTTAGGTTTCATGTTCAAATGATTTCTGAAGATCGATTCCTCCAAAACCGGAGCTAGTATTATCAAATTCAAAAATGTAACTGGAATACTTTTACTGGATTTGCTTTCAAACGCCTGAAAAATCTCAAACCCAAAAACCAATGCCACTACCAAAATATAAACCGACAAAAAGCCAAACTTCACAAATAAAAGTTTTGCGAAAAATGCAGGGGTTAATTCTTTTTCGGCTTCTTGGATTTCGCCTGTTTGGGAAAAGTATAAAAGTCTTTTGATCATAATTGAACAGAAAAGGTTTTTTGAAAATCAAATTTTATATTTGCCGACCAAAGGAAATAAAGTTGATCACAAAAGATAATTGAAAGTCAGAAGTCACAAAATAAATCTTGGTGTATAATTCATCAATTAACTACCATTTTTTAATCTCAATATTGACTTGTGAAGTGAGTATGCCGCCCAAAACAAGGGCAGGGAACCAATAATAAAATAGAAATTCCATTTTATAATTGCAATAGCGATAGCTGCAATAGCAATAGCACCAAACAAATATTTTAATAACACTAAAATTTTCATCTTACAGAATAAGCAAATACAGTACAACTAGCCGCCGCCATCCCCATTCCCCAAATAACACCAAATCCGCCCAATCCTCCTGTTGAAATTGTGGAGGCTAGCGAGATCGGAACAAATGCAATTCCAACAACAAATAACATCCCAGTGCAACATCAGCACTATTCAGTTCCCCATTGACCATCTCCATTCTTTCAATACCTAACTCTCTCACAACATATTTAGTATTTTTGATTAATAATTTGTTAAATTGATAAATAAACTTAAATCCAAGTCGGTGAAATAGTCTTTCACTATTTTTTATGGTTCATAAAAATAGACAGCCGGAATTATCAAAACAGCATTGTAAACTCCATGGAAAATAATGGCCCATTTCATACCATGGTTTAACCTGATGTAGCTCAAAACCAAGCCTACTACAAATTGGGCTGCCACTAAGAACGGTACGAGGTAAAAATATTTGCCATAATCGAATTCGGTAAAATTGGTCATATGTACCAAAGCAAACAGCGCCGATGAACAATATACTACAATTTTAAGATTTGGCTTTTGCCCTTTAGATATCATTATATAGAGAAAAATCAAATAACCCCATATCAAAGCCACAGGATACCAGACTCCAGAAATCATCAATAAAGACAATCCCAAACCCCACCAAATGGAAGACTTCTTAAGATCAAGATGAAGCCTAAAAATAGGTTCTTCTATAACCGGAGCCAAAAATATAGCAATAATGGCCAATAACCATTTATTCTTTTCCAACAGTTCCATCATGATATTGTCAAACTGATCCATTCCTGCCCATTTTAAGATTAAAGCATATGGCACCACTACCAAAATGGTAATGAGTAAAAGAAATATGAAATCATTGATTTTAATATTACTGTAAGTATCTGCCTGGTAAGGAGCTTTCAAAAAGGATAAAAGTTTTTCGAATGTTTTCATGTTCTTAATATTTATAAATTAGTTACATTAATTGATTTGAAGTGGAATTTGAGCGTTTAAATCTGAGAAAATTTTGAATTAAAAAACTATTTAAAATTTGAACACCTCCACCCACCTTTTTGAGTTCAGTAGGATCCAAAACTTCAAATCTCCAATCAATCTGTATCAGTTTTTGACTGACAAATACAAAACTGTTCAATCGTCGGGAGTACTGAATATCAACTCCCATATCATTTAAATATTCCAAATACACATACAACCGTCTCCTACTCACCCCCAGTCTTTCTGCCAATTCATCCGGACTTCCCGTCCGCTGTTCCCTAACCAGCTTATTCAAAAGCTGTAATCTTTCTATTTGTCTGATAAATTCCATATTCCTCTTATTTAGTTATTGATATAAAAGTCAAGAGTCAAGTGGCAATTCTTGGTACTTTGCACTTAGTACTTAGTACATTTCAAGCCAGCACCACCAACTGCTTCCTGATCATTTCAAAATACTTGCCCTCCTTTGCTAATAACGTCTCATGGTTTCCCTCTTCGATCAATTTGCCTTTGTCCAACACATACAGACAATCAAATTCCTGCACCGCTGCCAACCTGTGGGTAATGAAGATGATGGTCTTGCCTTCTGTAGCCAGCATCCTGATGGTCTGCTGTACAAATTGCTCAGAATCGGGATCAAGGGAAGCAGTGGCTTCGTCCAAAATCAATATTTCAGGATCCCGATATAGCGCCCTTGCAATAGCAATCCGTTGTTTCTGACCACCTGATAAGGCTGATCCATTCTCACCCAAGTAAGTTCCAAAACCATTGGGCAGGCTTTCTATAAAGCTCATCATACCCAATTTATTACAGATATGCACTACTTTCTGCATATCCGGTTGGTAGTCTCCCAAAGCAATATTTTCCAAAACATTTCCTGCAAAAAGGTCAATGCGCTGAGGCACCACCGAAACTATCTGCCTCAAACTGGCATTGTTGATAAATTTAATATCGTGGTCTCCGATGTATACATTGCCAGACTGTAAAGGATAAAGGTTTTGGAGAAGGGATACCAAGGTGCTTTTTCCAGAACCGCTCTCCCCTACCACACCAGAAATTTTACCCTTAGGAAAAACCAAACACAAACCATCAAAGACATTCGCCCTCGAACCATACCGAAAGCTCACCTGCTTGAATTGAATATCACCTACCTCTTCCTTCTTTAGGGGGAAAGCTTCATCAGTTCTTTCCACTTCCAGATCCATAATTTCGAACAACCTATCTGCGGCAATCAACGCGTTCTGAATAGTTTTATTCATACCGATCAAGCTGGAAACAGGGCCAGTCAGATAGCCCGTCAAAGCATAAAAAGACATCAACTCACCCGGTGTGATCTCATTCTTCAAGACATAGCCTGCTCCAACCCACAAAAGGATGATGGTAAATAGGCGCGAAACGGTTTCAGAGGATGTTCCTGAAAAAACATTGTTCAACCCTGATTGGTAAACGGTTTTCAAAAGCGAAACAAACCTGATCTCGGTTTTGATATTGGCATGGTCTTCCGCCCCAAAGCGCTTGATAGTACCTGCAGCTGTGATGGATTCTACCAATTGGGATTCCAATTCAGCAGATTCTTCCATCAGCCTTCTTTCAATTTTTTTATTGAGCCGATTGGTAATCCAGTAGATTAGGGCATATAATGGCACAACCAATAGCATCACCAAGGCAAGTTTCCAATAAAAAGTAAACATCAGCGCAAATGAGAAAAGAACTATAAAAACATTCACCAAAAACCCAATTGATACATCATTGATAAAGGCCCTGATTTTTACGGCATCATTGATCCTGGAAATAATCTCCCCAACCCGCATGGTATCAAAAAATCGCTGCGGAAGTGTAAGCAAATGTTTGTAATACCCTAAAATCAATCGGGCATCGATCCTTTGACCCACTTTGATGATAAACAAGGTTTTGAAAACCCCAATCATTATCTGCAGCATCAGCAAAACGATCATGGCTACCGAAAGAAGGTTAAGCAGATTGGTATTTCTTCCTATAAATACATGGTCAATGATTTTTTGGACATAGATCGACGTAGATAAACCTAAAATGGTGTAAATGACTGCTCCGATTAAAGACTGAAACATGACGCTTCGATGTGGGCGCACCAAAAACCAAAACCTGCTCCAGATACTCACCTTTTGATTGATGGCCTTGAACTCGTCATTGGGCATCAACAAGACCAAAACCCCAGTCCACTTTTCTTTAAACATTTCTGGAGTTACCTGATGCACTTGCCCATCTCCAGGATCCATATATTCTACGGTCTTGTCCGTCACTTTATAGAGTACTACAAAATGATGCAGGACTTTTTTGACAATGACATGGGCGATTACAGGCATGGGTACTTCTTTGAGTGCCTCGAATTCGCCCCTTACTCCTTTGGCCGAAAAACCCATTTTGGTCGCCGCTTCGATCAGCCCCAAAATATTGGTTCCCTTTTGGTCGGTAGAAGCCATCTGTCTGATTTTAGCAACTGGCATTTCCAGGTTGTAAAATGAAGCTACAGAAGCAAGACAGGCCGCTCCACAATCCGTAATATCCCTTTGTTTGACTTTGATACCCATATGATAAAAAATTAAATTTTATTTTGAACTTGAGGATTGAGCCAGTTATCCACCTTATCATAAAGTAACTGGAATAATGACCTTCTCGCCACAATAAAGCGGGCATTGAATGTCATTCCTTTTTTAATATGCCCCACCTGTCCACTGGATAAATTCAAAAAAGGCGTATCCAATGCACAGGTTACCAAAAAACCGGCTTCCCTTTCACTGATTAAACTGAGGTCATCTGCTATATCTTTGACTTTCCCAGTGGCAATACCCCACTGATTGTAATTGTATGCATCGACCTGAAAAGTTACTTCTTGCTCTTTTTCTATAAATGCAATATCAACCGGGGAAATGTAGGTCACTGCTATCAATGTCGTATCGGGTGAGATTTCCGCAAGCTTCTGCTGAGGATGTATAAAATCTCCTTCATTGAGGTTAAGTACATTGATCAGGGTTCCATTGATAGCGGCAATAATCTTGTATTGATCAATTTGCTCTGAAAAGACATCCATTTGGTTTTTTAGCTGTAAACTCTCTTTCTGATGGTTGATCAGTTCCTGTTCCCATTGATTGATCTGCTGCTTTTTGAGCAAATCCATTTGAGTCTGTGCCTGTTTGTACTGTACTTCGGTGTTGTCATAGTCAGCAAAGGCGATAGATTTACTGTTGTAAAGCAATTGAGCGCGCTCAAAATCCCTTTCCAACTTTTGAAGCAAGGCATTTTGATTGTTTATTTTGGTTTGAAATTCCAAAAGTGACGCTTGATAATATTTGGACTTCAATGAGGTGAGTGAAACAGCATTCCCATCCATATTCAGCCTGAGCAATTTCTCCAAATCAAGAATAAAATCCTCCAAAAGCACCAATCTTTCTCCCAATCCATCCATTTCCAGCTGCACTACCTCGGCCCGAACTACAGCCAATATATCCCCTTTTTTGACTTTTTTATTTTCAGTCAAGTCCCATTTTTCCAATCGACCACCAACTGAACTCAGCAATGAATTTCGTTGAAGCGCTGACTGAAACGTTCCTCGGGATTGTACCGCCACATCTACATATATCAATGGCAAAGCAGCTACTCCCGAAAGTAAAAGTCCCAATAAAATCAAATAAATTGCCTGTGATCTGACACTTATACGGGAATCATAAACTTCCACCGTTGCATTTAAAATTGACGATGGGAAAACCTTTTTTTCCATAAAAATATTATTTAGGTTCAACTTAAAGCTTAGCTAAATATAAATTTTAAAAAAGAAGTTTCTAGGTTTGATAAAAAAGTTAAACGTTTAATTAAACGTTTAATATCAAAAACTTTTGTTTTGGAAATCCTTTGGAAAGAAAGGTTAAATAAAACCAAATCCATTATGCACCCAATGATACTGGAGGAAGCAAAAAATGGTATGGCAAATATTATCTTTTTAGAAGTAACCGGTGAATCAAATTTCATCTGTTGAAAGTCCCAGGAAATTCCCCCTCGTCTTTACCTATCAAAAATCTCTTCTTCTTATTAAATCCTGAACCCTTCCCCAAAAAATCCACGCAAAGAAAATTTTCATGCGCACAAATTTTTCCCAAAGGGAATCATTTGCCATAAAGTACCTGGAAGCCTTTATTTCTTCATGACCCCCAAAAAAGAAAATCGACATTTTTCAAAAAATAATTCATTGAATTAAGCCGGGGACCTCTATGTCCATCGAATCCTCTAATGGGTTAGGTTTCAATAGCGTTGACGGGTGGTCGCTTGGGCGGATTTAGGTGAACAAAACTGTCAATATACCCTCTCTATTTTGCTCCAAAAAGCCGTTCACAAATTCAGTGTTAATTTTATTATTGTAATTCAAAATATTGAACATAGATACCCAGTAAAATGTGCCAAAATAAATAGTGTCCAAGTCTTAAGGTGAGAGATGCTAAAAACCCTGCGTTTTTATAATAGATTGCTTGTAAAAAGTTCATCAAGAAACCCGTCAATAAAGCATAAGCAACAAACCATAATTCCCCATCAGGTAATTGTTCTATTGGCTCTCTGAATGAAGTTAAAACAATGCCTGTCCATAAGAAAATATTAAAATATTTACCCTTTGCGAACCATTTGCCCAAAAGCAATATCAGCGTTAGAGGAATCAGTCTATAAAAAACCTCAATTTCAAAAGCACCCGAAAAATATAAAAAATTAGAATAAGGAAATGGTTGCAAAAAGGGAGGTAGCTCTGTATATGGCTCGGGGTGCATTATAATTTTTACGATAAATACATCAAGTATTCCAAACGCAATACCAATTAGAAAAGGGTTCAGAAATCTTTGCTTGTTCGTAATACTTTGTTCCAGGAAATTGGGAAGATTTGCTTTTGATTGTAGAAATAAAAAAGGAATACCTAAAAGTAGAATAAGTATATTCTTATAATCCCATACTCTAAAGAAAGTAAAATTATTTTTAATTTCATTTCCATATATAATACCTATCACAGCAATTATTAGAAATGCAGCGTAAATAATAATGTTTTGTTTAGCGCTTTTTGTTATATGAAAATCGGGCCCCATAGTTAATGATGTATGCTTTTTTTTACTTGTAAATTTACCGGTGTTGTCGTTCTAGCCTGACCGCTATCTGTACACCGATTAAGCCCGTATATGGTCTGTGGACCCTTGTCTGTGGTTGAAGTACCGCAGCTAAAAAACGTGGTGCTTTTCGGAGTGTTTTCATGCCGCCGAAACCAAAGTTGATACGGAGAACCAACCTTGCGGAAACCACTATCCGCCCCATGTTTTCTTTGGTGCTTTTGGCGGTCGTTTTCATTCTGTGAGCATTTTTTCAATTACGCTATTTTTGATTACTGTTTTTCTGAAGGATCTTATCCTAATATAAGTACAGTTTACTCAACCTGCGCAACGGCACTAAATCTCACCGGTTGGTTCAGTAGGATAAAAGTCTCCAAGATATTCCCCAATGGCTGCGAGTCCCTCATTTATCCAGGCCACCATCTCTCCATTCACTTGCGGAAGCAAGGATACTTCCACGATAAGCATAACAATGAGTCCTGCCCAGTACGCAGGATGAACATATCTATGTGTAATTTTGTCATAAATAATTCCAATTATGATGAATAGACTGCAACCCAGAACTCCGACAGGCAATGACATGGGGTGGAATCCACTCAGGTGAAAGATTAAGCGAAAGAAACCGGCTCCCAGTCCAATTGAACTTGCAACAATAATCAATCTCTTATGGGATTGCAGGCGGTTCTTAATGGCCATGTACATTCCAGCGAAATAGAAGGTAACGAACAATACCAGATTAGAGAGTACCAAAGGTCCATATAGCAACCAGATTTGTGGTCCCCCGTTGCGCATTGCTTCTTCTACGCGTACGGTGAGTACCAAAATGCCCGTCAGGGTCATCAACAAAACTAAAATGACACTGAATCTCCCCAATATCATGTGGAAGACCCTCTTTCTCCTCGCAATAAATATTGCTTGAATGGGGAACAATAGGTACCAAAGGAAAAAAGACCAACCATGCAGATGCAAGACCATTCCCGATGAAGGATATGAAGCTCGAATAATAGGCCCGAAATAAGTGAAAGAGAATCCGGCAAATCCAATTGCACTTATCAGTATGGTAAGTGCCGAATAAAAGAGATGATCTCTTTTACTATGTTTTCTTTCAATTTTCATTTTGAATGATCCCATATTTGTTGTCAAAATTCTCTTTAGATACTATATTTTCGGATTATAATTGACGTTATTTTATTGATTATTTTTCATTTAAGCACTATACCGCTATTTTTTTATATCCGTTGTTATGCACATGTACTAATCCGGACATACTGCTATTTTTCAGTTGGTTTAAACGAGATGTCTAATTGTTGGACTTTTGGTTGTTTCTCTGGTGTAAGCGTGAAGAAGATATTAATCAGACCGTTCTCAGCCTCTATGCTAAAACTTCCTCTGAGCTGATTATTTGGTTCCATCGCATGGGTAGTGTGAAGGGCTCCGGCTTTATTCAACACTTCTTGTATTTCAGCAAAACGAATTTCCCGTGATTGATCCAAATAAAAATTTTCAGCCAAAATAGTGGCTTCCAATTCAGGGTTCCAATTTTGAATCCAATCCACAATTTGATTTTGCCTTTTCATTAAAATATCTGAAACCGGTAGTTTTCTGGGTTGTAAGCCAATGGTTTCAAAAAGCAATTCTCCAATCTTTTTCCTGGGATATGCTTCTGTATAAGTAAGATTGCAGAAAGCCATAATGCCAACTCCATATTCAGGAAAAAAAGAATAGTGGCTTCCGAATCCGGGAAGTGCGCCCCCATGGCCCACCTGTTTTAAGTCATTACAATAAGTTGTGATACCCAATCCAAAGCCATACCCGGAAATTAAAGGGCAAGGTTCATTACTAAAGTCGGTAGCATTCACATTTAATGCCGCAAACTGTGGTGTCTGCATTTCACGAAGCGAACTCCTTTTAACTGGTCCAGTATCCTCACCATTTCTTGCAGGCCATGCGGAAAGGTGAAAACTAACATATTTGCTAAAATCTTCTATGGTAGTGATCAATCCCCCCATTGCACCAAAAGCGCCATCATGAAGCATTGGTTCTGATTTCCATTGCTCTTCTTCCCAACGGTAACCCATTACCAATTGCTCCTTGGGAACACTATCGTATTCCCAATACGTCTGTCTCATGCCTAAAGGCTCCAAGATATTGGTGGTAATATATTCTTGATATGGAACACCTGAAACGCGTGAAACAATAGCACCTAATAAGGCATATCCGGTATTACTGTACTCAAAAGCATAAGAAGAGGGATTAGAAAAGGATACTCCTTCCTCCATAAGGTCCATCAACATTTGGTCAGATTCATCTAATTGACGATCACCCCAAGGATTGTCTTCCGGAAATCCAGCCGTCATTGTTAAGAGGTTTTCAATATCAATAGTCGGTGCATCTTCAGTAAGATATTCCAGCGTAGCTACTTCAGGAATATACGTACTGACTGGATCACTCAAATTTAGTTTTCCTTCATCCCTAAGTTTCAAAATTGCCATAGCTGTAAAGCTTTTGGTCATGGATGCTATGCGAAAAGCTGATAATGGGGTAGCAGGTGTTTTGTTCTCAAGATTTATGTATCCTGTCGCGCCAGAAACCACTAACTCGTTATCTACAATAATACCGTAAGCAATGCCTGGTATATTTTTGGTCTTGGCATGCTCATCTATCATTTTCTGTAATTCTGGAGCAATTTTTTTAATCTTTTCTACTCGATCGTCATGAATAAAAGCCGGTGCTTTGTATGAAGATGAATAAGAGTGCGAAGAAAGAACTGCATTTTTATCGGGAGATGGTTTTGAATTACAGGATAAAAGGATTGTTGCAAAAGAAATGTAAAGGAAAAAGGAATATAAGTTTTTCATAAATAGTGTTTTAAATGGTGCATACAATGTTTTGCTTAAATGACTTGTGGCAGCTTTCGAAGTGTTTCCCTGTCGGCTTGCATCAAACTTACCAAAAAGCACAAAGCTTGAATTTACCACTTTCCCAGCTTTATTGCCAAACTTCTCCCTGCGAGTCGCTGTTCTCCTTCTGTCAATGCGTTTTTGTTCACGGTTTAGTTAATCATTTAGTGAATTAATCCCTTGTTCTTTTAGTTTTTCAAGGTGGTCCTTCATTGTCTTAACTTGTAATTCTCACTTTTTAAAAGTCAAATTGTTGTTGGATAATATTTTTTGCAGAATAGGAATACTACTTTTTCCAATTCCGTGAAAACTTAGAACTTGCTTTTCTGTGTATTCTGAAAGTTGTTCTACTGTTGTTATACCATTATTTTCCAAAGCTCGTCTTGCAGGTGCTACTAACAATGATAGAAAATTGTCTTTCGGCTTACGTTCTTCTTCACAAACTGGACAAGTCGGACAGTCAGAACTCTTATAGAATTTATGTCCCTTTTTACAGGTTTTCAAAATCTTTTTCGTCTCCATTTCTTGTATATTCAGTTTACGTGTAGTGTCGTCATTTACAATGCCCGCTAACGTATTGAATAAACGCCCGATTTAATGCCGTTTATTTATTGTTAGTGTTATTTCTCAAATCCCATGATTTAAAATAATATTTCCATTTGTGGTATAGGATTGATTATATGGATATACGCCTCTTTGCCAGTAACCCTATATTCTTCTTCAATCGGGAAGGAAGACCGAAGTCGGAAGACCGATGTATCGGGCATTTCATTCCTCAGACGAGAATTAACATAGATGTCCAATCTTCTGGCATAATTGCGTACATACATAATTGATTATCTTCATTTTAGAGTTTTTCATACTCGGTTCTAAAATCATTAAACATAGAAGTTACAATTTGTTTTGGGTCGCCATCGGTCAAGCTTTCGAAAGAAATGTAACCGGAATAGTTTACGTCTTTTAATATTTTGGAAATCTTTTTCATATTCACAGGTTCCGCAATTCCATCCACATAAACCTGTTCTTTAATAAACCAGTAGTTTGCGTAAGGGGCCAATTTTTGGATTTCTTTATACGGATCTCCCCTTCTTAAACTGCCAATATCCAAAATTAATCCAAACCAATCCGAGTCCACTCTTTTTAAAATATCGATAACCTCATCAGCTTCATATAAAAAATCATTATGGTGTTGCATGCCAACCATAACACCTGTTTCTTCTGCATATCCTGCACACTCTTGAAAGTCCGACACCATCCATCTTTTAACCTCTTCTCTGGAATATCCTTCGTGTTTTCCATTTCCTGGAAAAATCCGCATAATGGAAGCCCCAAGTTTTGATGATACTTGCAACCAATTTTTTATCACTTCGATATCCGATTCTCTTGAAGTTTTATCTGGATTTACAAAGTTATTCCTTACCCCTGTCCATGAAATATTTAATCCTAGTTGTAATGCTTTCTTCTTTAATTGAAACAATGTTTTATCATCTGGTACTTTTGGATAATCAGAAAAATAATAGCCTGTTAGGTCAACTGCATTTAAACCAAGCGCAGAGGCAAACTCCATCATATCAAAAAATGTCATCTCACCACTTCTAAGCAAGGAATTGAAAGAAAAAGCATTGACGCTATATTGTAACCTGGACGGGACTAAGGTTTTAATGAATGGGCTTGCGAAGAGGCTGTGAGAACTTATTGCAATTGGTACGAGTGCTAGGCTACCTAATAAATTTCTTCTTTTCTTATCCATATTTACGATCCATTTTAGGGTGCTGAGCAAATCATTACTGGTACAGCTGACGGTCGGCAACTAAGAAAAGTGGCTCATTTCGAAGCGATTTCCTTTACACCAAAGTAATATAAGTTCGGGAAATAACCCTTTCCCTTGGCACCGGGCGCCCTATGTTTTTAGGTGCTGTTACAGGGAGGTTATTTTCTTTCCGACCAGTTTTCCAATTTCAGGTTTTCTAAGTACCTGAAGTCTTTTGTGATTTCTTCGGCTGGCTTTTCTGAAACAAAACCTCCGAAAGAACTGAAAAAATCCTTTTCTTTAGACTTTCTCCCTTTTCTTATTGATTTCGCAAGCCGTTCAAGCAGCTCTAATTTGCTTACTGAACTCAAGCTTTCAAAAAGCTCAGAATAAGTTTCAATGATATGGCGTTCTGCATGTGTCATAGCCTTAATTTTAATAAATATATGAAATTAGATCAAAAAACTGATTTCTATTCTACTTGGTTCTTCTTCAACTTCCCTGTAACGGTCTAGTATAAGAGCTGTAGCGGATTTCGAAGCGATTACCTGTCCTCCACCACAAATGTTTATTAAATGCACAGAACTTCAATTTACCAATTCACCCGCTATTGCTCTTATAATGTAGCCAACGCTTTATTTCTTCGGTTCTATCCTTAAAGTCAATATTTATCGATTTTTTGTAATTATAATCTTCTATTTGGATATTAATCCTATTGTTCACTTCTTCCCAATTCTTAATTTGTGCTTTAGGTAAGCTCGTCAGCCATGATTTATCAATCAAAATCTCTACAGGATAGGCAAATGCTTCTCCGCCAAAATTTCCACTTTTTCCCATTAAAACCATTGAATATTCTGTCAAAACCAAGTCAGCTTTGTCAAAATCATAAATAGTCTTTTGGATGTTTGGCGGAAAGAAATTCTTTTGGTCGAATAGATCAAAACCTTTTATATAAATCCCTATGTTTTCTAGGACTTCTATTTTTTTACCTTTCAATTCTTTAATTGCTTGTCCACCTGCATTATATGTTTTAAAGGAATTCCCATAAATGAATAGTTTCATTGCTAAAAATCCAATGGTTAAAATTATGGGACCAACTATTACCACGCCAATATTTCCTTTACTTCCTTGATAAATTAAAACTGCCACCATAATCAGATATCCTATGTTTAGTGGCCAAGTAAAAAAGAAAGGAAGATTGGTCTTCTTTATAAATTGGAAAAATGTCTCTTGTCTCACTTTGTCGTTTCTTTAAGTGTTGGCTAACTCCCATATCCTCGAACCAAAACTTCTTCTATTCATCTATATTGGATTGAGCAAGCGAAGTTTTAGTTCAACGTTTTGCTTTCCTTAATTGCAGGTAGCATTCTTAATCGGCATACTTTCCGCTTTATAGAAGGAAGATGTAGTATAAATCTAAAGATATTTTTTAATTATTTACCTGAACCATAGGAATTTGATCTGATAAAATCCTTTTGTCATCACACGAAAATAAACCTGTCTTCTGGCCATCAAGATGGAGTTAATTCAAGGATTTTGGTTTTCTGATTGGCTTATTTTTTCAAGACTCTCAAAACAGAACATGGGCATTATTTAAAAATAATGAATGATATGAGGCCACATTTTAATTCCACTATGAAATCCACTGATGGATCGGTTTCAACCTTGTTGACGGTCTGCCGCTTATTGAAGAAGGGAATTTTGAAAAATAATACAGATAGGCAAATGCTCAAATAATGTACAATAAAGATTAATTAACCATTGGAAAGCAACTGAAATGTATTGTTGAGTTCATTCAGTTTTATCTTTTCTTCGCGTGTTGCGCTTTTACCCATTAGATAACTTGCAAAAAAGGTTAGAATAATAAAAAGAATGAAACCGATTTTATAATAAGTGTTTGGATAGTAGCCTAGGATTTCGGGAACGTAAAGTGCAAAGGAAAGGCAAAAGGTGATTAAAAGGATAGGTGCATAAAGTCTAAAAAAACGTAGCCGGTTCTTGTAGAAGTTTAGCCAGTGTTTTAAATATTCTTGGGGTGCAAGTGTGTCATCAAGTTTGCTGATTAATAACACATTATATAAATTAATTAACATATTGATAGCCAAACATACTGCCAGAATTGCCAAAGCGGTATACGAAATTTCAAACTTAAAATTTTTACCACTTAAAAATCCAAACCACAAAATAAAAACCGTAGTCCCGAATAACCCAATTGCACTTACTATATACTGCTGCTTCATTACCGCAAGTGAATTAATTTTCTTTTTACCAAAGGCATGAGCCAAATCACTCGCATTCATTTGATTTTCAGCCCAGATACTTTTTAAATCATCAAATTTTTTCATAATTATTAAATATTTCAGTTAGTTTTAGTTTTATACGATGAATCCTTACAGCTACTGAATTTTCTCTGATTCCCAGAACTTCTGCAATTTGCTTGTAGGATAATTCATCAAGAAACATGGTGATTATTAACCTATCAATATTTTCCAGTTTATTAATCGCTTTATACAAGAGATTAATATTCTCATTCTTCTCATCATTAATTGCTAATTCTTTTTCAATTTCTTTTATATCTATAGCTTTTGATTCATTTTTTTTGATGTGAGTGAGACATTTATTTATCGCTATTCTATAAATCCAGGTGGTACGTGAAGATTGTCCGTTGAATTTATCCCAATGCTTCCATGCAGATAAAAATGTTTCTTGTGAAAGATCATCAGCCTCATCGATTGAATTAGTATACCCAAAACAAAGACTTTTTATCTTACTGCTGTATTCCAGGTAAATAGAAGAAAATTCTTCGCTTATATTATCCATGTTTAGGCGTCACGATTTTAAACCTTTATCCATTTGACTCCAAATCTTAAATAATATTACAAAGGGATAAAATTTTTTTTCAAATAATGAAATAACCTTATTATGACCTACTATTCTAAGACTACAGAGGAAAAATTCTCTGGTCGGTACCTTGCATTACCCGTCTGGTCTCTTATTCTTTGGTAATTTATGACTTGCACAGATCACCCTTTTACTCGAAACAAAGTTTTGCCTATTCATCTACATGGGAACCAATAAGATAAGTTTAATGCAACGTACACCGGTGAACCCTGGATATGGTCGGTGACCCCTGGTCTGTAGTTAAACGGATGTTGAATGGAGTTTTTAAAAAGGATTTTAGTTTTCTGATTGGAATATTTTTTCAAGACCTTAAAAACAGAAATAGGGCATTTTTTAAAAAAAAATAGATGGAATCAAGCGGGGTTTGAATATGGCCACTGAAATGAACAGAAGGGGTAGGTTTAAACATTATCTGCAAAGGTCAGCATAAGGGGTCGTTTTGATGCCGCTTATACAATGTTGTAATGCGTTAATCTGGATAATGTTGGGTTACAATCAGCTTACCATTTGGCGACCAATGCGCTCTACTCACCTTAATCTCAGGTGGTGTTACCCTAAATTCTTCCATAGATTCAAGATTTAGTGTCCAAAGGGAAAATTGTCTGTCAAACCTTCTTGAAAATAAAATATTTAAACCATCAGGTGACCAGTCAGGTTCTTCATCAGCAAATTCATTAAATATCAGCCTAATCAATTCATTGGTCTCAAGATTGAAAACAGCGATTTCACTTGGAGTTCGCTGTGCATGAAGAGTCTCTTGAAAATGAAATATGATTATTATTTACAAGGGATTAAATGTCAAGATTTTGTTGCCAAGCTCAGCTTGATTTTTAGGTGTTGGACGATTATTATCAATAGCAACCCTCAGGATGTCATTTAATAAGCTCTTTTTAATACCCTGATAGGTTCTTTGAATTCGTCAAGTAGGTCATATTCAAAGTCAGAGTTGCCGGCAACCATGTCTAATCTTTTTGTAATAGCAAATTCTCCAGCCGCTAAGAAACTATGGCCTGATAACTCTGACGTGAATTCTATTGCCTCTCCGGCCACATCTATGCTTGTAGGACCTTTCTGTAATTCACCCTCGTACTCATCATTTGGGAAATAACCGAAGTCATCAACAATTGGATCTCCGCTAAGCGCAGCATCCAGATCAGAAATCTCGAACTCTTTTATTTTGTTCCTTGATTGAACAGAAAAAATGGACATTATTGTTGAATCAAGGGCCCCTTTAAACGGAAGTTTGCCAGATTCATGAGAATCAGGACTTAGCCTTGCAAGTTCTGCACTTGCAATTAACGCAAGCCGGGCAGCTAGTTTTGCCGGTTCTTTTTCACTCCAATTGTGTTTTTTCCTAAGTTCTTCAGGTATAAAACCAGAAGGCCATATTCCGATCACAGCATCTCCGACCGTATTTAGCACCATGCCCAAATTTTTCTGGATAACAGCTGCGGCCAAACATTGAAAATCTGAGAGCATATTGGAATACTGATAAAGACTGACTCTCGGGTCATTACGGATTTTTCTTGATCCTTTAACGTCAACCACCATGACTGGCAGTTCAAGAGATGTATGTCCGGGGCAAATGCGCAAGAACATATCGCAAGTATTGCAGTAATATTTGTTCCTTTTATTTCTTGTGATTGTTATGCGCCCGAAATTTGGATCTTCATATATAGAGCCAAATGCAAGTTTGCAAAATACACAGGTGTCTACTTGTCCTTGCTCGGGAGAAGCAATTTGTTTAATTGAATTATGCATTGCATGATGCTTATCCATAACTACCTGTCTTACGGCAAGACTGGGAAATTTCCCCGGCAAGGCACCCAATGCAACTTCTCTTAGTGCCATGCTGGGACCACTGTATGCAAAAAGCACTTCCCAAGCATGATTAAAATCTTCAATTGCATCAGGGCTGGATGAAGTTTTTGTCTTCACCATCTTCGTTGCATATCCTTTAAGAGTTTCCATATTGTAATAATTGTTTAGCTAAGGGTTTTCAGTTCAATACTATTTATACTTTGAATGCACAAGATCTTCAGCGGCTTTCTGCAAATAGCCAACTATCTCAGGAATCATATTTCGTTTACCCTGATCTGTATCTGATAGCCAGGGATTCATTACCGTGGTTATCAAAAAATTCATATCCAAAGTATCATCTTGATCAATTTTTAGTTGATTTCTTAAAGACCTGATTGCATTTGAAGAATTCTCAGAGTCGAAAGTTGAGCTGGTCACTATGACTTCAGGAAGCGGCTCATCTATACTTTGATTACTTAATTTTAAAAACAAGGAGTTGTTAAAGTCATTGGTGACTTTGGGGTCTTTATTTTCTTTACCATTAATTATTGGATTCAATGCATAAGAGATAATATTCAGATCTGGCCCTGTCCTTTGGAAAAGATCGAATTCCATCTTGCTCTCACTCAGTCTTTCCCATAATTCGAGATTCGAAAGTTTTGTCCACTCTTTAATTCTCTCTATTTCTTCAGGTTTCAGATCTGTAAGAGCAGCAAGTTTGAAATCCTCTGATTCTATAGCCATCAATTGAGCGAAGAATCGCTTAGTGTTAAATGTACATCTTCCTAGAATTCTCCCATATCCACTTTGATCCGGCTTAATGATCCTATGGCTAAAATAGACACCGGCTGCTGCCGCACCTGGTTTAGATCCTTCTACACCGAATACTCCTGTGGTAGGGGCATCACCTCCATGATATACTACAGGAGCAGTGATCTGAATCATTTGAGGCATTCGATGATCCTTATATACTAAGCTGCCAGCAGGGTACAATGCAAATCCTGATTTGTGAGGGTCAATGGTAATAGTGTCAGCATCTTTTAGCCTGGCCAACTGTGTGGCAGTGTGGGTGTTCAATCCTGTACTGGCAGTGAACATAAACATTTCATGTGCCCGTGGATTATTACTCGAATTTTTAAGTTGTTGATATGCGATTGCTGCACCAATATTTTCCTTGTGCACGTCCCCTGATTGATTACCTTGCGCTAACTGACTATGTTTTCTGAGGTGATGATGTGCATCTGAGTGTTCTGAAGGGGCATTCAACATAGATGCAAAATACCCGCCCCAGGCTCCATCGGCATGCACAAAAAATTCCATACCATTTTCTCTCATTTTCTCCCTGAGTTGGAGAACACCTGAAAGATCGTCAACAGCACTCTCTTCAGTGGTGCCCATTACAGCCACCACAGTTATAATCGGGATTTTCTTTTCGAAATGTTCCTGAACGGTTTTCTCCAAGTGATCAATATCCATTCTTGCATTACTCTGGATCTGGATTTTGGTAAAAGCGCCGCTCCCTAGCCCAATAAGGGTTGCAGCCTTGGGCAGTGAATAATGCATGGTGGCCGGGCCTACCAATTTGATATTGCCTAACGCTTCACGGAATTCACCATCAGCCTCTAAGAGTTCATCCATATAATTAGCAAATCCCATAAGGCCTAGTTGCTGAACCGTGTATTTCTGGATCAGATTCATCAGCGTAGTACTATCTACCCCCACCTTTTCAGCCAATTGCGACAAACGTGTGGGAATGCTTAAAATAACTTCTCTCTTCAGGTTGATCAATTCCCACCAGCCCATGTCAAGTATCTTTTTGCTGGGGGCGTTTTTACCGGTCAGTTGAACTTCTAAGTTACTTAATTTAGATAGTTCATCTTCTTTAATGAAAGCTGCCAGAACGGCAAAAGGATAGAGTTTGGTGTTTCTACCAGACCACATTGCTTCAATATTGGCCATGCTTCCATCACAAGTGATATGTCCCCAAGGTTCGATATCTCCATCATCCGTGTAACCAACCATATGGCATAAGTCATTTGCCACCTCTATCTCCAATGCTGTAGTCAGTGGACTCGCTTCTGCAGCTACATTATTTTGATTGTAAAGCATTGCTGCAAAATAGCCTGCTACTGAAGGCAGAGATTGATCCCAAAGCATATGGCCCTGATATCGGTAACTGCTAAAGGGAACACTGTATGTCTCCAAGTTTCTCACCAATTGCTTGAAGTTGCTCATGATGACTTTGCTCTCTGCTTTATACTCGGGAGAATCTGTGTTCGCCCATTCAGGGTCATTGGGGTAAGTGGATTCTCTACCATCAATTGCATGATGAAGTGCTTCCTCCAACATTTCTTTGAGGAGATTATGACTTTCTCCTTTAGGCCCCAAAAACCAAGTACCCATAGACTGGGTACCGTTAGATTTGGCAAGAGCCATTTGCCCCCTAAGGGCTTCAATTTTTTTGTTTATATCCATTATAATAATTTAACTGATTTCTTTGCTGTCTTTACAGAATTGATAGTTCCAAAAATTGATGACTCTGGTAGAGAACCACCAAGTATGTTCCACTTCGATGTAGAGTTCAGGGATTTTGTTCTGGAAATTTCCGAACATGTCTCTGTATTGACTTAGGCCATGATATAGCACTTGATGACGAGTTTTATCTTTCAGGGGATTGTCACAATAGGTGCTGTAGTTGTCATAAGGAAGATGAGGGAAGCAGACATTTACGGTTGCAATCAATTGCTCTTCATCTATCCAATCAGGTGCTTCTTTCAATGTGGCTACATGATCATACTCTGGTTGCCATATTACAGAATGCATTATATGGGCTTCTTTCCCTCTTCCAAACAATATGTATTCTTCAAATCGTCTTGAAATTTCGTTTCTGTTAATGTGTCTATAATGAACTACCCTTTCTACCGTAACCTTCACATTAGTCAGCCATGGTGTAACTTCCGGTTTTTCCCAATACCCGGCCCAAGGTGGCTGAGGTAAGGTGGCAGGAGGCAATTGCATACCCATTAGTCTTTGGTCGGGGCCGTTCCTTTGGTCAGGAACAAGTTGAGTTGGAGCCTCTTGGGCGGGTTCGACTGAAGTCCATACGTTTGCGTTAAACTCTTTCCTGTTTCCTGAAGCAAGGCTTGGCACTGTAAATGCTTCAATTGCTTCAGAACCAAACCAGTTGGCCAAATAATGCGAATTTCCGTTTTCCTTTCTATCTTCTAAAATTTTCTTTTTAGCATCTTCAGGGATGGTGACTTCAAGGATCAATTCATAGGAATGAGCTTCCATGTGGGTCATTATTTGATGAATGAGGAAAAGGGTATTTTCTCCCACAAGGCAGAAAGCATGGTGATCGGGATCATTTTTGATAGTTTGTGTATCCATTTCGATAAAAAAGGGTTTTCGATGGTTTTAAAATTTAGTATATCTTTTATGTAATATATTTATAATTTTAAGTTTTTCCAACTGTTCACTTTTCAAGCAGTTTGTTTAATTTACTCAGCCAGATTTAGTTTTAGGAAATCAACTTTAGTATTAAAGGTTGGTCTCAAGTACTGAGCGTGTTTTTAGATGTGGATATCAATATCCCCTTGAAAAACCAAAAAAAAAACGCCTAATACGTGCCATCATTTCCCCTCTTTGGAATGAACTTTTGATTTCCATAATTGTGGAATGATTTACTATAAAACTAAAGATTTTCTTTAATTGTCTACCTAATCACTGGGGATTTTATCTGATCAAATCCTTTTGTGAAAATCAGAGTATAAACCTGCCGTCAGGCCAGCAAATCAGAGTTTTTTGGAACTTTAATGTCCTAATCAGCATATTTTCCCCTGACTATCAAAACAGAAATTTGGCATTTATTAAAAAATAATTCATGGAATTAGGCTGGGGGCCTTTATGTCCATCGAATCCTCTGATGGGTTAGGTTTCAAAGGTACAATATAAGCGTAGCGTGGGATTAAAAGTATTTCAGTTTGTGGATTTGTTGACTATTGTTCAATTGGTTACAAATTTCACTTCTTCCCCCATTAGGCTTGTAAAATGTTGGTTACTTTTTTTTATTTACTCTTTAACAGCAGATCGAATGTTTCCCTAATTTCTTTTGATGAGGGTTTTGCCGCTACTGGATCAATAATATTACCTTCTTTGTCAATAAGAACATAGGTCGGAGTACCAAGAACCTGGTAGTTCTTAGTGACCTCAGAATCGAGAAATTTGTCTGACCAAAGACTGGTTCCCACATTTCTTTTTTCTTTCACAAAATCCAACCACGTATTTTTATCCTTGTCCGGTGAGATACTTACAAAAACAATATTATCTTCTTTGTAATCAGAATAAAGTTTTAAAAAATAAGGCAATTCTCTTGCGCTGCGTGAACAAGTAGTTAGCCAAAAATCAACATATACATATTTACCCTTAAACTCACTTAATGAAACCTGATTGCCATCTACATCCTCAAGTGTAAATTCCGGTGCTGGCTGGCCAGGAGCTATCCGCTTCTTTTCTTCGTACGCGAATCTCATCTGCTCTGCATACCTTTCATCTAAATTATGCGTATTAAAATAGCCGAAATGCCTATCAAAGTCCACCGTGCCAAACTCCTTTAATTGCATGAGCATGGTATTATATAAGCTATATGCCCTAACCTCTTCATCTTTAAGATTCTCAATAGTCTTGAGAGTTTCATAAAATTTTGCATCAGCTGTTTGATTTTGAATAGAATCCAAGTCCTTATATCTTTTGTTGGTTTCCATTTCTAAATAAAAGTACAAGAACATACGATAGTCAGGCATATCCAGAAGATCATGATCCTCAATTTTTAACTCATTCAGGAAGTCATAATAACCTGCATACTGTTCTTCTTGACTATCGCCCAGCATAATTTTAAGATAGGCTACATTATAATCAATTGAGGCATTTGCATATTCTTCGAAATACGGTGAGGTTATGTATTTATTTAATAGTGATTTAAGGTATTCCTTACTGTCATTTTTTAAGGAATCCATATATAGGCTAGTTAAATCTAATGGCTGAGTATAGAGATAAGAATAATCTATATTTCCAAGTCTTTGAGAAATAGAATCAAATACAGCATTCTCTATTTTTAAATCACCCCCATACCTAAAACTGTTTTCAATGTTTAATGCGTCAAATGATACCTCTAAGGATTTTCCCGGCTGAAGAAAAATATCCTTTCTCATATCTCCATACATCAGCGTTTTAATGGCAGGTCTCTCCAAAGTTAGGTTGATTGAAAATCGATTTTCAGTTACCGGTACCACATCCTCCCAAGACCCTCTGCCCATTACATCCAGAATTTTCAATACCGTTTGATCGTGATTTTCAATAGTACCAGCCACTGTTACCTCGTTAGATAAATTCTTATTGTTCTGACAAGACAAACAAATCAGCAAACTTGATAATCCTAGAATAATAAGATTTTTCATGTGTTTTTCTATTTATTTTAGTAAGGTGTGTTTACAAACCAATCTTGTAATCACATCAGCAAGGACTCGGCGCTTGTTTGCTCGGTCAAAATGCGTACTGGTTCTGCCATTAAGAACAAACAAGGTCTAAATAGTCGCCACTGCGGATTTATTCAGCGATGAGACTTTCAATTGCCGCACGGATGCGACTCATGTCATTCGCACACATGGCGTGCTGCTCGGAGCCATTGTCTTCGTGATACTCCATACCCGGATGGATAAATTGTATTACCCCGGACTTGTCCAAAATGAAGGTTACCGAAGTAGCCGGTCGTTTAGGGCCTGTAAGCCACCATTCTTTTAGCGTGCCATTGCGCCAATCCCAGTCTATAGCTACCGGAAACTTAAAATCTCTGGCTTCAACCACACGCTGTACACGCGCTACATCCAAAGGGTCATCTCTCCCGGCCTTGGGATGGTAAACCCCAACCAATGCGAAGCCTTGGTCGGCATATTCCTCGTAGAGCTGACGAAGCGCTGGAGCACTGCTTGCACAGAAGGGACAGGTATCGGTAAACCAACGAACCAGAACGACTTTGCCTTTAAGATCTTCCAGCGTAAGCGGTTCGGAATTGATCCATCCATCAAACTGGAATGGTGGCGCTTGAACACCGATGCGGTCATCACCGGCATTCCTGTCCATAGATGACATGCTTGTAAGCCATTTCTCAATTTTAGCATCTGCCTTGGTCTCTGAATCTCCCTCTGCTACGAGAACCTCACGCTGATGCTCCCAGGACTTTATGATGACATAGTTTTTAACAGTGTCGGCCTTGGCGTGGTTCATCTCAGGGTTTTGATCATTGGAACCATGTGCAGAACAAGAGAGTATAGCAGCACAAAGTGCCAGTGCCAAAAATTCCCCGAGTAAATTATTTGCCTGTTTCATGATGTTTTTCTTTTAGATCTTGTCAGTATTTATTCTGTTCAGATTAGGGCTAAAATTCTGCTTTCTATAATTGTGAAATATGAATATCCGCAATGATACAAGTAAATCTGAAAACCCAATGGATAATTTGTCTAACCCTAATTTTCAGTTTACTTCCGTCTTCCGTCTTCGGTCTTCTAGCCATTTCTATAGAAAACTTCTGCAACTTGCATATAGGCGGATATTTACATTGTAGAATGGTTTATTATAAAGCTAAAGATATTTTTCAATTATTTACCTGATCCACAGGAATTTGATCTGATCAAATCAAATCACTTCTTTTTACAAAACCCTGAATCCTTCCCCTAAAAATCAACACAAAGGAAATCTATGTGCACACCAAACTTTTCCCAAAGGGAAGCTTTTACCCTGAATTACCTAATAGCTTATGTTTTTTTATACTATGATTCCCAACCCATAATGATAGGGGTAATTGTAAGCTTTCTTTCCTGTTTTTTTGGCAATATCAAAAACAGCACGTCTTACTTCCGGAAAACTTTCGGTATCATGAAAAATACAACATTTACTATGTTGAACTGCCCAAAGACCACAGTCATATGTTTCTTTATAATTGTGAACAATATCGACATGAGCGAAATCATATTGATTATGGTCTTTCTTGATCCAATCTTTATAATCAGATTTAAACAATTCAATGTTTTCAAATGCAGTTAAAGACTTCTTAGTCTGATCATAATGATCTCCCTTGAACGCCGTATGTTCATCACCCATAAATATATCAACACCGGTGACTTTTCTAAAATAATTGGAGAATACAACTGCCGAAAATCCAAATTCCACACCGAATTCGATACAACTGCCTCTATCAATATTGAACTGATCCAATATATCTTCAATAATCAATTCCAAGCCTTTCCATGCAGAAGCGACTTGGATAGTTTTTTCAGGAATTGTCTTTTTTATTGGTTTGTATTCAATTAAAGGGAAGCGTCTCTGATAGATGTATTTTTTTATTTTTGACTTTAATCTTCTCATAATTTTCTAATATAAAATTAACTTTTGGCTAATTAAAGAGGCTGGCATTTGAAAAGGTTTTTTCCAAAGGGACCAAACATATAGGTGAAGGTAAAACTTTATAGGTACAATTCACCCCGTCAATGCAAATAGCTTTTGTTAGCGGCTGACGGATTGTCTCACTTTCATCTTATCTTTAATAGCCTTCAAAGTAGGCAACCATATCAAAAATATTTCCCCTACAATCAAGGGAACAAATGAAAAGAAGTATTCATTTACAGTTCGGTCGAATGTAGGGTCCTCAATTTGTCCGAATAAAAAGTCTAAAGGAATGAGTCCACCGATTCTAACTGCAACAAATGATAAAACGCAGATATAACTTCTTACCATAAATTGTTGGTGTGCCTTTACATTTTTACTTTTTACAGACCACCATGCAGAAAATGTTGTCCCAATAACCAATACAGCCAAAATAAAAAGTGAAACCCTGCAAGGCGCACAAGAACTTATTAATGATAGTCGAAGTGCTGATAATCCGGCAATAAAAGCACCGATTATATAAACTTTACCTGTAATTCTGTGAAATGTCAAGTATTTAGTCCTTATCCACTTGGAGAATTGAATCGGTCCAAACAATAATGCCAAAGTACCCCCAATTAGATGTAGCCCAACCCAAAATGGATTATTCAAAAAGCTCTCACTCTTAAATCCGGTAAAGTAAACCGCTACGTTGTCAAGGAAAAAATAAATCGAGAGTCCAATAATTATTGTCCAAGCAGCAACTGCAAAAATTTGTTCGATTCTTCTCATTTCAATTATTTATCATTTGGGTCTTCCCGCCACATGCTGCAAACGGGATTCAGCTTGGAGACGGCGGGCCTTCGGAGCCGTTCGCTTCCAGCCTACTCCTAACTTTTTAAAGATACTAAACTTTCAATTTACTAGGAACCGCCCGCTGTCTTCCAAGGTGATGTTGGGCACTGTAATTCCTTTTTTCATTGAAGGTCTGATTCATATATGCTATGGTCTTGCAATAAACTTATAAATCTTTGCCTATCATTTTTCCAATGTAAGTCTGTTCGAAGCTTGTTCACTACTACAGCCTTTGTTTTTTCATCCCTGAAATTTAAAAGCTCAAATATCACCTGATAGTATTCTCTCACTCCTACATTTTCAAACTCTGTATCTTTAAGATACTCGATTAAAGCTGTTTTCAAATCTTGATGATATTCTGCCTTGTACCAATTTGATAAATAAAATATTGCTGATTTATTGCGTTCATTAAAAGCCAATTCTTCAATTCTTGGATGATACTTTTGGGGATAAATTCTATTTTCTAGTGCTCTCAAGGTTAAAAGCCAATCAGTGTTCGGTGAATAAAGAATAATGCTATCTAGTCTTTGAATTTTTTCGTCTTTTTCCTTTTCCTGTTGGGTCAGCCTATTCCAATACCTATGATAAAAAGACACAGATAACTTTTCAGAATCCTTTATGTCCATTGTATGTATTGTAAAAGTTTCATCCTTGGCTAAAAATGAATTCAAAACTTCATCTAGTTGAGGATAATCTCGATCAGCCAGTGCCCAAGAGGCATAGCATTTTACGATAGGATTTTCATGGGTAGTTAGTTCTACTAAATATTCTAGATCGGTATTATCTCTTAATTTTTCGAATGCTCGGTACAATTCACTTTTATTGTAACCGATATACTCGTAATGAACTTCACCTATCTGAATGAAACTTTTAATGATTTTGTCACTGTCTTGACTCCACGCCAGATTAAAAAGGAATAGTATAATTATGGTGAGTGATGTATGTTTCATCGTTTCATTTTATAGTGCCCAACGTAAAGTGTTTTAGACGCAATCTAGCCAAAAAAATAGCCAAAATAAATTGGCGTTTCAAGATTGCGTTTAAAACATAGTTGGACTAAGCCGTGCTACACCTATGGGTATTTATCTGCTTTGCTTTGAAGGTTTTGTCTGGTTTTGGACCATTGTCCTGAAGTTTTGGACGGATTCCGCTTTTTTACCCGGAAATTTTGTTTGGGACCGGGCATACCTTTCCCTGTAACAGAACCTCTGTTTTGTTTTTCTTTCAGCTTTTCAAAGAACTTCATCCCTGCTTTTTCATTCAGGGACCGTTTCCTTTTTCCCCGGGCGGGGCAAAGACCATCCTTCCGTTCTTGCAGCAGGTACACCTGAACATCTCTTCTCCGAAAATCTCCTCCATCACCTCGTAGGTGCTCAGCCCATGGTAAAATGACACCTCCCTTGTTATGTTCAACAGCCTGAAACATTCATTCATTTTGGTGTTGCTGTTGGCCGAGGCCAAGATGCCGTAATAGCGGATTTTGTAGAAGCCTGTTGGCAGTACATGTTGCATAAATCTTCTGACAAACTCGGAACAGGCAAGCAACATGGTTTTGGTTTTGTTGTCCCTGTAATCCTTCCACCTGAATTTTACGGTTTCACCATCTGTATCCAGAATACGGCTGTTGCTGATCGCTACCCTGTGGGTATACCTGCCAAGGTAGCTGACCACCTGGCCCGCCCCCCTGAAAGTCTTCTTGATATAGACATTCCACATCTTTGCGTAAGATTCCCTTTTCAGACTTTTGATATCGGCAAACAGCTCTTTTTGACCTTCGGGTATCCTGAGAAGGTTATCCTCCAGTGCGCCCAAAAGCCTTTCCATGAACAGTCCCCGGAACACGGACGAAAGGGCCTTTACCGGAACGAAGAACTTTTTACCGGCATACAGCCACTGCATCCCGTCACTGTCAAGGCCTCCTGCAGGAACCAGCATATGGATGTGGGGGTGGTAGTTCAGGGATTGGCCCCAAGTGTGGAGTACCGACAGACAGCCGCTTTCGACTCCCAGAAATGCCGGATTCAGGGCCGTCTTCTTTACTGCTTTTGCAGAACATTCAAAGAGCAGGTTGTAACAGAACCTCTGGTTGATGTAGAACAATGGATTGAGAAACTCAGGAACCGTAAACACGGCGTGAAAGTACCTGACAGGCAGAAGCCTGCACTTTAGCTTTTCCACCCAAAGCTGCTGCTTGATGTACTGGCACTTCGGACAGTGGCGGTTCCTGCAGCTGTTATAGCAGACTTTGACCCTACCGCAGGAGTCACAACAGAGACTGTGTGAGCCCATTTGTGATGTCCGGCAATGGAGGATGTCGTTAAAGGCCTTTCTCTGGTCAGGGCACAGATGCTTCTGCGACAGGAAAACCTCCTTTTGGGAATCCAGGACTGTTGAGAGTTCGGCCCCACCATTCCTTTTGTTAACAGCATCCATCAAAGCTCATCCAGGGGACTTTTGATCTGCGCGGGGGTCAGGTTGCTTATATGCAGGTAAACCGTAGTGGTCTTAAGGGACCTGTGTCCCAACAGCTCTTGGATAATCCTGACATTGGTTCCCTGCTCGAGCAGATGTGTGGCAAAAGAATGGCGAAGGGTATGGAAGCACGCCTGCTTTGTTATTCCGGCACATTCCATGGCCTTTTTCAGAACAGACTGTGCGCTTTTTTCGCTGTATGGCTTTCCCGGCACCTGCCCTTCAAAGAGATAAGTAACCGGACGGTAGCTTTTGAAGTAATCCCGAAGCTGTACCAGTAACTTATGGGGCAGAAGGGTATACCTGTCCTTGTATCCCTTGCCTCCCCTCACTTTAAGCTGCATCCTGTCACTGTCTATATCGCCGGGCTTGAGACTGATCACCTCACCAAGCCTGAGCCCCGAGGCGTAGGTAAGGGCTATCAGGCAATAGTGCTTTCTGTTCCTGATACTCTTAAGGATAAGCGACACTTCTTCCTTTGAGAATACAACCGGAAGCAGCTTGGGACGTCTTGGCCGTTTGATCCTGATAGTATCCCAATCTCTTTCAAGCACGTCTTTGAAAAGTATTTTAAAGGCACTGATTGTCTGGTTTATGCTTGATACCGAAAGTCCGTCCAAACTGATCCTTTTAAAAAGGTAGTCCTTTAATTCGGGGATACTGATCAGATCCGGACTTTTTCCAAAATGAGCTGATACTACAGATACCAGGCTAAGATAGGTCTTGATGCTTCTGGGAGAATAATGTCTGTAGGACATCTCCTCATACATCCTCTGGCGCAAACTTTTTTTTCCATGATTAAATTAGTTAAAGATTGAACATGGAATAAATTTAATACATATTGTTAAAAATCAGGCCTTTATGATGGAATACAGAAAAACTACCGACGAAGGAGGTTTAGTTCAACGTTTTGCTTTCTTCTATAATGTTAGAAAGCAATCCTATTTGGCATGCTTTCCTTAATATTGTGGAAAGATTGTCTATAAAACTATAGATATTTTTTAATTATCTGCCTTATCCACAGGAATTTGATTTGATCAAAGCCTTTTGTTGTGTTTGGAGTATAAACCTGCCTTATGGCTATCAGGGCTAAGTTGTTTTATGGATTACAATAGTCGCAGTACATGGGGTCTTCTGCTGTCTTTTTGTTTGGATACATTTCTTCCTTTGTGAAATTACAATGTTGGCATTGATAAAGGTAACTGAGTGTTGAATTTGTCGGTGAACCGCACAAACTGCACTCAAGTCCTTTTTTTGCTTGTGCTATCACAAAGCCTGGCATTTGACATACAGGACAGGCAGACTTGATTTTTTCGACTAACTTCTCTGCGGCTTTTTTAATCACTTCCATACGAGTGGGGTTATACATAGCTCTCATATCTGTTTCCACATAAACAGCATGATGATTTGAGCGCAGATTTTCAAAGGTTGTCTTTAGAATTTCAGGGTCGGTTATACCTTTATGAATTTCTGAAATATCATTTTTTGATTGGCGAAGAATTAAACCGTGTGCCGGGAAGCCAATTGATTGGGCAAAATCCAAAAGTTCATTCTCGGTTATTAATTCTTTGCCATTGAAATTTGTTTCTGTGCTAAGTTCTCGGGCTATGATTTCCAGATTGTTTTTTTTGTCTATAAAAATCAAAAACTCATCATCGGCACTTACAAAAAACAAAGATGGATGTGGCCCGAATGAACCTTCACTGGCAATACCCAGTTCGCAGTCATTGATTTTCATTGCCTGCAAACACTTTTCTCTGGCAGTTGAAATAGGGTCAAGTTGTCTTTCTACTTCTCCTGTGAAAGTTCCCAAAAGGTCCGTATCAAAAGTTTCATCCACAAAACATCTGACTCCTAATTCTCTTTCAAGAATTGGTGCTATCACGCTTTCTTTTCTGTGCTTTGTGGCGATAATCAATTTTCTATTTTCAAACATTGATAAAAAATTCAACCATTGTTTTGAGTTGTTAATTCTTGACCCTTTATTGTTTCGTCAAACTGTCCATTGTCATACACCAAATGTCCGTTTACAAATGTATGAGTCACTTTCGTTTGAAAAGTTGTCCCTTCCAATGGCGACCAGCCGCATTTGGATAAAATATTATTCTTAGCGACGGTCCAAGGTGCATTGAGGTCAACTATAGTCAGGTCAGCAAAGTAGCCTTCACGGATGAAACCCCGTTTTTCTATTTGATAGAGTATCGCAGGGTTATGACACATCTTCTCGGCGATTTTCTCCAATGAAATAAGGCCTTGCTTATAGAACTCAAGCATGATATTCAAAGAATGTTGCACAATCGGAGCACCCGACATTGCCTGAAAATAGGGTTTCTGCTTTTCGTCTAAGGTGTGCGGGGCGTGGTCAGTTGTAACGATATCTATTCTATCGTCTAATAAAGCTTTCAAAAGTCCTTTTTTATCTTTTTCTGTTTTGATAGCGGGGTTCCATTTGATCAGAGTTCCCAAACGCTGATAATCTTTGTCAGAAAACCACAAATGATGAACCGATACTTCGGTTGTTATATTTTTTTGTTGCAAAGGAATGTCATTTCTAAACAAATGGGTTTCTGCTTCTGTAGTCAGGTGCAATATGTGAAGACGTGCCTTGTGCTTGTTGGCTATGTCAATGGCCCTTTTGGTTGCTTCATAACAGGCTTTTTCGCTTCTTATCAGTGGGTGAAATTCAACAGGTACATCCTCACCATATTTTTCTCTGTACAGTTGTTCATTCTCTTCTACTATTTGTTCTTTCTCCGAGTGTATGGCAATAATGGATTTACAATGCGCAAATAGCTTTTCCATTGTTTCAGGATTGTCTGCAAGCAGATTCCCTTTCTTTGTAAAGTAAAGTCCGTCATCAGAAACACCCAAAAGTTTGGATGTGTCGAGTTTTAATACTTCATCAAGGTTGTCACCGTTCACTCCCAAAAAGAAACCAAAATTTGCCAAGGATTTCTCAGCGGCTATTTTGTATTTTTCATTCAAGATATTTATGGTCAATACATTCGGAAAAGTATTTGGCATATCAATGAATGATGTCACCCCACCTGCCACGGCTGCTTTGCTCTCTGTATATAAGTCGCCTTTATGGGTCAAACCCGGGTCACGAAAATGAACTTGTCCGTCAATGATACCCGGAAATAAATATTTACCTGTTCCGTCAATTACCCTTGCATTTGTATCATTATTTGGCCCGATTTTTTGAATTAAGCCTTTATCAAATAAGAGGTCAGTAAGAATAATTTGTCCTCCGTTAACGATGTTGATATTCTTAATTAGCGTTTTTTCTGTCATTGTAAATTGGCTGTATATTTTGGTCGTCTTCCTTTGCCGGTAACCGATTGCGTTTCGTAATTATGGGAAGATTTACAATAAAACTAAAGATATTTTTAAATTATTTGCCTTACACGTAGAGCTTTTGATTTGATCAAATCCTTTTATTATGGCAGCAGTATAAACCTGCCATCAGGTCTGCGATGATTTAGGGATTTTGTGTCCTATTTTGCCTATCCCCAACTGCAATTCCAGGTTGACAAAGTATTATCTTCAATATCCCCTAAGGCCACCTATCTGGCACCGTATGCTTATTCAAAATTCTTTCCGCTTCAATTTTCACTGCGACCATTTTCTGAGCTTTCCAGATATGATCTCTTGCAAATTTCCCTGAAGCCTCCACATCCACTATGGGATAGGGATAATCCTTACCCAAATGGAAACCATAAAGTTCTGATTCAATACCTGTGATTTTCCATGGTTCGTGTATGATATGAATTGGTAAGCACGCAAGTTCAGGAACCCACTTTTTGATAAAAACACCTTCCGGATCATGATCTTTGGATTGCTTGAGGGGATTGTATATCCTGACAGTGTTGATCCCCGTCACTCCTGCCTGCATCTGCAATTGCGGGTAGTGGATACCGGGCTCGAAATCCAGAAACATCCTTGCCAAATAATTAGCTCCCTCCTGCCAATCCTGAAAAAGGTGGTGTGTCAAAAAGGATACCACCATCGCCCGCATCCTGAAGTTGAGATAACCCGTTTCCGCAAGACATCGCATACAGGCATCAACGAGTGGAATTCCTGTCTTACCTTCTTCCCATGCCTTGATTTTTTTCTCATCTTTTGGTTTTATGAAACCATCAAACCCCCGATTTATATTTTCGTATTCCATTCTGGACTCCATTTCAAACT
Source organism: Aquiflexum balticum DSM 16537 (assembly GCF_900176595.1). Lineage (GTDB taxonomy): Bacteria > Bacteroidota > Bacteroidia > Cytophagales > Cyclobacteriaceae > Aquiflexum > Aquiflexum balticum. The sequence goes on along the minus strand of NZ_LT838813.1, from coordinate 2,970,942 downwards.
TTTGGATAAAATGACAGTGCCACCTCAGCCTGGACTGGAAATTCGTCAAGTTCTTGACTTGAAATTTTTCCTTCTTTTTCATCTCTGCTGCCTGATAAACCTGACGGATGGACAAATTGCCCCAAGCAAGATAGGGAGACAACCTACTACAGCCTCTCCGGCTCAATTCGGGTTTCGAAATGTGTCTATTGTAGTTTTTGACCCTTTCCTCAAAAAATGAATGAAAATATTTCATGGCCGTAATCTCTCCCCCTTTCTGCATAGTGGGATGAAGAGATTTCCACTCTTCAGGTATACTTGTAGATTCCAGATTTTCCATGAACTGATTGGACAAGGTATAAAAAGCAGCTTTGGAAAAATCTGGGTTTTCTTGTGGGGAAGACATCATGGTATACCAATCCTTTGACCAGTTTTTTCTATCACTCCTGCCCCGCTTTACTCCTTGTTGCGCATATTCTTTCCATGAGATATTTCCCTTTTTAAAAAACGCAGCAGCCCTTTTATCCCTGTCATAGGTAATCTTGATCCCTGTTTCTTGGTGGGAATACACGGTTTGAATTTTATAGATTTTGGACAATTCCTGAAACAACATCAAGGGATCGATATAAAAAACATGGATTTTGGTATCATGGGCCTCGAGTTGGGAATTCAAATCCACCAAGCTTTGCCAAACAAATCTCCAATGCCGGATATCAGATTTAGGGGATGCTATCAGTTCAGGCTCAAAACAATACAGCAATATCACGGGAAGACCACTTTCAATCGCCTCCTTTAGCGGCGCATGGTCCCTTAATCTCAGATCTCTCTTGAACCAAACCAAATTGACTTTTTCCATCGGGTTCAAAACAATGGATCGGGTCTAAAGTTTTTAGATCATGAAGAAAACAACCGAGTTCGCAACCGAAGAAATTGACAGAATCATAGAAATGGCTTGGGAGGACCGCACGCCTTTTGATGCGATTGAAGCACAATTTGGAATCCCGGAAAAAGAGGTCATCAGCCTAATGCGCAGGGAAATGAAAGAAAGTTCATTTAAAATGTGGCGTAAACGTGTTCAAGGGAGAAGTACCAAACATAAAGCACTTTCATCGGAAGGCATGACCACTTTTAAATCCCGCATGCAAAAAGGAATCGCATTAAACAAAATCAGTAAGAGATAATACTATCTTTGAATTTGATAAGTATATTGAATCCAGAAAAGCCACTGTTATGAAAAATCGAAGTCTTCATCTGATCATTTTTTTAATGTTAATTGCCTACTCCGCAGTAAATGGTCAAACTCAAAAATCTAGGTTACTGCCAGGCAAAATCTATAATCAGGGTGATATGCTATACAGCCCTCTATTTGGGTTTTCTTCCTCCGTTCCTAAAGGTTGGATGGGAAATCTTCCTAGGGAAAGCGAGGTGTTTTTATTGATGAACACATCTTCTGCCTTTGGTGAAATTTATGTTTTTGGAAGAGAGGCAATTAACCTTGAATCTTTGGCTCAAATATGGGCTTCGGGAGTGGACATCACCGAAAACATCAGGCTAACCGCAACCAATCCGAAGCTTGAGGGGGATTTGCTGACCTCCAATGAGGTAATAGCCGAGGGGAATTACTTGGATAAAGGTTACAAAGCTTTTGCCGCCACGAGATGCGGTGACAAAGGTAAATGCATCACGGTTTTAGCGATTGCAGATGAAGGGAATTTTGAATCTGTCAGCAATACTGCTGTAGAAATACTGAAAAATGGGGTTTTTGAAGAACCATCCAATATTTCCCCCTATGACGACTTTGATTGGAAAAAATTTCTTTCAAACAAACTTGTGATCACTTACGATGAAACCCAAGGTGGTGCCAAAAGAACCCAAATCAACTTATGTGAAGACGGTACATTTAGAGCCAACGTTAGGAAACAGGGGATTTTAAAACAGGTTAATCCGCAATATAAAGGAAACATGTCAGGTACATGGACTGTTGATGGAATAGGTCCTGAAACTTTATTGACATTGACATTCTCAGGGAAAAGACTTCCACCTTTAAGTGTAAAGCTGAGTTTCAAAAATGAACAGCTATATGCGGAAAATGAAAGATACTATGCCAGTGAGTCCACCTCTTGCAAAAGATAATTTCAGATTTATTAAAATCATTCTTTAAAAATATAAGCTCAAAATCAAAAAAAAGACGAATCTAATACCAATACAGATAAATCTGTTGCAACTGAACTTGAACCCATAAAATAAAATGCTCAGTATGGCTTACGCGCTCCGGACAACCATCGCATTATTTTTATTTCTCATTTCCATAAGTACCCAAGCACAAGTGCTTATCTCTTTGCTTTTTGGGGAGGCCCTTAATTCGGACAAAATCGAATTCGGCCTGACGGGTGGTCTCAACAGATCAAATTTCATTGGGGTCCCTGAAGCTGAAGGTCTCAATAATTTTAATTTGGGATTTTATTTCCATTTCACATTAAATCGGAATTCATTTATAAGCACAGGTGTCCTGGTCAAAAACAATGTGGGAGCAACGGGCATGCCTACTTATGCCAAAGGTGACCCTGCTTTCGATGGACTTTTTCAAGAAGGTGTATTGACTACCAAAATCAATTATTTCTACGTGCCCATCATGTGGCAGCAGCGGGTGAATTCCAGATGGTTGTTTGAAGCAGGTATCCAACCCGGTCTTCGATCAAGAGCCTTCGATATTTTTAATGTCGAGAGTAATGGTGGAGATCTTGAATTTAAAAAGGACGTCAGAAATGAATATCGCAGGCTTGATTTCGGATTAGTTGGGGGATTGGGTTATAAATTGAAAAAAGACCTCAAAAGTATGAGTGCAGGTTTTCTATACAACTATGGTTTAGCAGATGCGAAAATTCCCGGCAACCAAACTGTTCAAAACACCTCTTTGAATTTATACTTAAGAATACCAATAGGAGCTACAGGGAAGGAATCCAAGAATTGACATTCAATTAAATTATTTATTGTATCTATTAGAAATCAGCACATGCAATCCTATGGAAAAAAATCGATTGTTCACTCCGGCCTGAAAATCAGCATTTGATCCAAAGGAATAGGTGGAATAATTATATTGGATCTGCAGTTTTATTCCCTGATAACCGCCCCTCAATTATCCAACTATTCTTTGGGATTAGATTTGACTAATCTTTGGAAATATATTTTCAGGTAAATGATATATTGTAAATGGATCAAAATTGTGACCTAATTTAAATAAAAACCTATGAAGATCACTTCTGTTCTCGTATTGTTAATGCTCTTTATGCTTTCCTGCACCAAACCCCCTACTGATGCAGAAAATAAAGCATTCATCAAAGGTGTATATGGTAATCCGGGCACTTTATTGAAAGCGGGCTATCGTTTTGATTCCTTGGGTATGAATGCGGTGTTTGTTAGAAGTATTTCTCTGAAACCCGAATTTTATAAGACCGCAAAAGAACAAGGAGTTAAAGTTTTTGTGGAATTTCCCACATTGAACGGGAAAGAATATCTGCAGGAAAATCCGGAGGCTTGGCCCATCAACGAAAAGGGAGAACAATCTCCTCCTGCTGATTGGTTTATGGGTATTTGCCCTACTCATGAGGGCTTCAAAAATTACAGAAAAAAACAACTTCTGGCTATTTTGGACAACTATGCAGTAGACGGAGTTTTTCTGGACTATGTTCATTGGCATGCACAATTCGAAACGACAGAACCCATACTTCCGGAAACCTGCTTTTGCAATCGCTGTACAAGCATGTTCAGTGAAGAAATCCAGGAGAAAATCCCAGGAGAAAACATTTCCCAAAAAGCATCTTGGATCCTTACCAACCATGACGCTGAATGGAGAAAATGGAGAGTTGGTATCTTGAATGGTTGGATTGAAGATATGGGAAGTATCCTCAAGGAAAATCAACCTGAAGCCAAATTGGGTGTTTTCTATTGTTCATGGTATCCGACGGATTATGATTCGGCTTTGTACCGCAATCTTGGAATTGATCCGGCGGCAATTGCAGAAAGAGCAGATGTTCTTTCTCCCATGCTTTTTCACCATATGAAAGGTAGACCAACTACTTGGGTGGGCGAGTATGTGGAATGGCTTGGTAAAACTACCCAAACCAATCAGTCCGGGAATGTATTGATCTGGCCCATAGTTCAGGCGCACAATAATCCCGGAATTATAAGCCCTGAAGAATTCCGACAGGTAATGATTGAAGGTTCCAAACCACCTTCAACAGGCATTATGATGTTTTCAGATCAGTCTTTGGTCTCAGAACTGGAAAAAATGGAGGTAATGAAGGAATTATATAAAAAGGAAATCAAATAAAAAACAAAACTCAGTAACTGTCTTGATCGGGATTCTAACCCTTTCTCTTCAAAAACTCTATCCACTCTTCCAATTTATTTTTCATGGCTACCAATTCTCCCATCTTGAGCTCATCAGGTGAAATATCGGCCATCAAGCTAAAAGGAATATGTGCAGCTTCTGCTTTCATTTTACTTCCTTTTGCAGTAAGTCTGACAATGACCTTCCGTTCATCTTCCTCAGAGCGAATCCTGGACACCAATCCCAATGTCTCCATCCGCTTCAATAGTGGAGTCACTGTATTGGTATTCAAAATCAACTTATGCGCAATGTCATTGACCGGCATTCCATCATTTTCCCAAAGAACCAATAACACCAAATACTGGGGATAAGTAATCCCAAGTTTGTCCAGATGGGGCTGGTATTCCCTGATGATCAACCTTGAGGCGGCATACACCGGGAAACAAATTTGGTTATTGAGTTTTAGCTGGTCCATCTGATTATTTGGTTCTTTGCCTCCAAACTTGCCAAGCCCCGGTTGACCACAATGCCATGGCAATCAAAACCGGCTGGAAAAATAAACGGATCAACCGGGCGCGGTCAGTATCCAACCCAAAGGCATCAATCCCATTGACATACTGCGAAATATTTCCAGGAAAAATCAGCACAAAGAAAAAAGCCACTACCCAACCAACCTGAACCCTTTTCGAAGAAAGGAAAAGCAAGGACGCTCCAAGGAGGATTTCCACTATTCCTGACAGGATTACAACCAGATCCGGATCCATGGGAACCCAAGGCGGTACCTGCGCCAAAAACTCTGTTCTATTGAAAGATAAATGACTGATTCCTGCAAAAAGCAGAAAACTGCCTAACAGGACCCTGAGGATGGTCTGTCCGATACTGCTTTTGGGCTGAATGGTGGGATTGAATAATGATTCCATAATTTTGAAGATTTTGGATTGAAAATAATAATCAGGATGCCCTTTCCTTAAGTGCCCCTTTTCTTTTGAATATCAACTTATAAGCGAATTTCAGGAATACCACAAAGGCTGATAAGTTTGGCTTTGTTTCCATTCCTTTGCCCATTCTTTCCAACTGTTCGCGGTACCACACAGTCTCCATGACGCTCATTTTGTCGATGGGGCCGATTCCGGTTTTTATTGGTTGGATAGATATCCTGGGCGATTGGCCACTAAGCAGTCTGAGAGGTGCATCAGGCTCCACGGCGATTAACCTTGCCAGGCCCACAAAATCCACATTTCCGGATTGAATGGCTTCTGCCATACCCTCATAGCTCTTAAATCCACCCGTCACTACCAAAGGGGTTTTTACCGCTTTCCTGGCTTTGACCGCAAAGTCCATAAAATAAGCTTCCCTTTTTTGGGTGCTTTCTTTCCATTTTGCTCCCATCATAGCAGGGGCTTCATAGGTTCCACCGGATATTTCTATCAGATCAATACCGGCAGATTCCAATGCCTTGATGGTTTCCAAAGACTCCTCATCGGTAAAACCACCACGTTGAAAATCAGCCGAGTTGAGTTTTATTCCTATCGGAAAAGCAGTTCCAACGGCATCCCGCATGGCCTGATAGACCTCCAATACAAATCTTCTTCGTCTTTCGGGATCCCCGCCCCACTTGTCAGTCCGCTGATTATGATGGGGAGAAAGAAACTGGCTGACCAAATATCCATGAGCGCCATGAATCTGAACCCCCGAAAATCCCGCTTCTTTTACCATTTTCGCTGCAAAAGCAAATCTTTTGATCAGGTCCTGGATTTCTGTTTCGGTCAGTTCTCTTGGAGTGTTGAAAAAAGACTGCATATCCTTCCTAAACGGAATAGCCGAGGGAGAAACTGTTTCTTTGTTCAGTCCCTTCGGCGCCTGCTTTCCGGGATGATTCAACTGCACCCAACAATGTGTGCCGTTTGCAGTGGCGTTTTTGGCCCAGGATTTCAATCCTTCCAATCCCGAAGCATCTTCGATTACTACATTCCCCGGCTCTCCCAATGCCCTTCTGTCTATCATCACATTGCCTGTCACGCAGAGACCTATCCCTCCTTCTGCCCATTTTCTATAAAGCAGGTCAAGCATCGGTTTGGGCGAACCATCTTTGTTGCCAAGACCTTCGCTCATGGCAGATTTGAAAAGCCGGTTTTTCACCAATACTCCGCTTGGAAAAGTAAATGGTTGATTCAATGGATTGTCTGACATCTTATATCGGGAATATTGCTAAGGTGCATTTTATTTTAAAATTTTTTTAAGGTATTTATCGATTTCCTCAGGCTTGGTGATGGGTGAAAATCTCTTGACGGGTTTACCGTTTGCATCCAGCAGAAACTTGGTGAAGTTCCACTTAATCCTTGACCCAAATAAGCCACCTAATTCATTTTTGAGGTATTTGAATACAGGATGGGCATTTTTTCCATTGACATCGATTTTGGAAAACATGGGAAAGGTAACACCATAGTTCAGTAGGCATCCTTCTGCAATGTCTTTTGAATCCCCGGGCTCCTGATTGCCGAATTGGTTGCAGGGAAATCCAAGGATGACCAAGCCTTGGTCTTTGTACTTTTGATTGAGTTTCTCCAGACCTTCATATTGTGGCGTAAGTCCACATTGGCTTGCCGTATTCACCACCAAAACCGTCTTTCCTCTGAATTCTGACATGGATATTTCTTTGCCCTGAAGGTTATTGGCGGAGAAATCATAAAACCTGTTTTTCATAAATCGAATTATTAATTTTCATTATATCGTAAGCGACACAAATACAGGAATTAATTTATATCGCTTACGATATATTGTGATTTAAACCAAGACATTTTCTTTTTGAATGAAAGACAGGAGTTAAAAAAAAGAGGCCTGAAAAATCAGACCTCATAATGGATTTTTTGCTAAACCTTTTCAATGACTCCAATCAAAGCTATCCATATCTTCCAGACAGGCCTTCAACAAAATTATGCTGTTTGCTATATCTGATTTATCGGCCATTTCAATGACCTGATGCAAATGTCTTGTGGGAATGGAAATCGCACCTGCGATTGCCCCCTGCTTGCCCATTCGCTGTACTCCTGCTGTATCCGTACCCCCTGCTGTCAGGATTTCAGGCTGCCAGGCTATTTGATATTTGTCTGCAGTTACCTTCATAAATGAAACCATTCTGAAATCACAGATGGTGGAGGCATCCATAATTTTGATGGCAGCGCCTTTTCCCAATTCGGTGACTTTTTCATGTGGCTGTGCCCCCGGCACATCAAAAGCAATAGTTGTATCCAATGCAATTCCAAAATCAGGATTGATGCCATGGGCAGCAACATTGGCACCGCGGATTCCCACTTCCTCCTGTACCGTAAAAGTGGCATATACATCATAAGCTGGATGTTCCAGCAATCGTAGGGCTTCTATCAAAATAAAAACCGCCACCCTATTGTCTATTGATTTACAGTTGACACAATTACCCATTTCTATCAGTTCCCTGTCACGGGTAATGGGGTCTCCAACTTTGATATATTTTTCCACCTCCTCTTTGGACATCCCCATATCGATAAAAAAATCGGTAATCTGAGGAAGTTTGTTTTTTTCATCGGCTGTCATCACATGAATGGGTTTGCTTCCCATCACTCCGATCAAGTCTTTTTTACCATGGACAATCACCCGCTGCGCAGTGAGTGTTTTCGGGTCAAAACCGCCAAGCGTATGGAATCGTACAAAGCCTTTATCATCTATGTGGGTAACTAAAAAGCCAATCTCATCCATATGGGCAGCAACCATAACTCTTTTGCCATCAGGATTTCTTTTGGATTTTTTCAATGCAATTACATTCCCCAGATTGTCTGTTTTCACCTCATCTACAAGAGGAGTTACCAATTGGACAACCAAATCCCTGACCCTTTTCTCAAAGCCCGGTGCACCTGCTATTTCACAGATTTGTTTTAAAAGTGCGGTATTTATTTCCATGCATGAATAATATTAAGTAATTCCACAACTGTCTTTAGTCCTGCCTGTCAGGTAGTCCCTTACAACATATATCCCGTACCTAAAGGTACGGAAGCCCACTGAAATCAAACTATTGCTACCCATATATAGTCCCTGTCCGACCGCCAGGCAGGCCTAAAGGGACTTATTTTCTTTCTGAAGGATTTTTAAATTGAAATGAAGATCTCTAACTGCTCTCTATATTTGACAAAATAAGGTCAGGTAAGCATGTGAAAGCAATTATTCTAGGGAGTCTTGTATTCTGTCTACCAATGAAGAACTATTCTCCGAAAGCGGACTTCAAATCATCACGAATTTTGAGTAAACCCTAAAGAATTCAAATTATTTCTATCGGTTAATATTCCCTTACAATTGAGCCCCGTCCTTACCACTTTGTACAAAATACTTGGTACATCGTACTTGGTACTTGGTACATCGTTCTTGGTACATCGTACTTGGTACAACTAATATGCCCTTACTACCTTACCTTCCATATAATTCGCAAAAGCCCTATTGACTACTCTCATGCCACCTGTTGTAGGAAAGTTACCTGTAAAATACCAATCGCCTTGATGGTCGGGAATACATTTGTTGAGATTTTCCACCGTCTGATAGATGATCTTTACTTCTGCATTGATTTCTTTGGAAGTAATGATTTCTGCAATTTTATCTGAGATTTCCTGATCAGTAAAAGGTTTATAGATATCCTTTACATAATTCTCAGTCAATACCTGTTTTGAAATACATTTGTCATAGGTCTCCACCAGTAGATCGCTCATTCCCCTGTCCTGCAATAACTCAATAGTACCCCTAAAAGCAATAAAATCTTTCATTTTGGACATATCTATCCCATAGCAATCCGGATATCGGATCTGAGGTGCTGAGGAAACTATGATGATTCTTTTAGGATTTAGCTTATCCAATGTGGTAAGAATACTCTTCTCTAAGGTCGTACCTCTTACAATACTGTCGTCTATCACCACCAATGTGTCAATACCGGACCTTACGACTTCATAGGTGGTATCATATACATTTGCCACCATAGCATCCCTATCGGAGTCATTGGTGATAAATGTTCTGAGTTTGACGTCCTTACTGACAAGCTTTTCTACTCTTGGCCTAAAATTCAACAGCTCCTCCAAATCCTCCAAATGGGGCTTACCTTCCAATAAAACCTCTCTCCTTTTAGCACTTAAGTAATCCTCCAATCCTTCAATCATTCCCAAAAATGCTGTTTCAGCAGTATTTGGAATATAAGAGAAAACGGTATTTTTCAAGTCAAAATCTATTGCCTGCAAAACCTGGGGAATCAAGGCTTTTCCTAAAAGTTTTCTTTCTCTATAAATATCCGGATCCGTACCTCTTGAAAAATAAATTCTTTCGAAACTACAGGATTTCTTTTCCCGAGCAGGCATGATTTCATGTTCTGCAAAGGAACCGTCTTTATTGATCACCAAAGCATGCCCAGGCTTGATTTCCCTGATCTCCTTGTAATCGATATTGAAAGCGGATTTGATAGCAGGTTTTTCAGATGCAACTACTACGATTTCCTCATCAGCATAATAATACGCAGGGCGGATACCAGCCGGATCTCTAACCACAAAACTGGAACCATTCCCAATCAGACCTGCCATGGCATATCCCCCATCAAAATCCCTACACGATCTTCTCAGAATTCTGGCCACATCAAGCTCTTCTTCAATTACTGCAGTGATCTGCTCATTGGAATATTCATGCTTATACTTATCAAAAATCCTCTGATTTTCTTCATCCAAAAAATGTCCGATCTTTTCCATCACGGTTACGGTATCTGTTTTTTCCTTGGGATGCTGACCAAGTTCCACCAACCTGGAAAATAATTCCTCCACATTGGTCATATTGAAATTCCCTGCCATCACCAGGTTTCTGCTACGCCAATTGTTTTGTTTTAGAAATGGATGGCAGGTTTCTATGCTGTTTTCACCATGTGTTCCATATCTCAAATGCCCCAGCCAAACTTCTCCGGAAAAAGCAATGTTCTCTTTAAGCCATTCTGCATCGAACAATGCCTTCTCTCCACCTTGCTTTTTGGCTTTTTTATATTTCCTGTAGATTTTGTCGAAAATATAATTGACAGCCTGAGGTTCAATAGACCTGTACCGACTGATATAACGTGTTCCGGGCTTTGTATCAATTTTGATATTCGCTACACCTGCACCATCCTGACCTCGGTTGATCTGCTTTTGCATCAGCACATACAATCTATTGGGGGCATATAAGGGGGATCCGTATTTTTCAATGTAGTATTGGGGCTCTTTTCGAAGCCTGATCATTGCTATACCACATTCATGTTTGATTTGGTCACTCATCGGGTTTGTAGAGAAGTTTCATTAAGCTCACAAAGTTAGCTCTTTTTTAGAAGTATGCAGAACCAAAAAAAGTTCTCTTTCTGAATTCTTTTCCCACCGATTGTCAAATTTCAAAAAAATTTAATCCATTTCTTATCATGATAACTTTTAGAAGTTGTGGAAATATGGGGATTTTTTACCCAATTGGGGACTTTTTTACCCAATTGATTTTTGAGTAAAAGGCCTTATAAAAGGGCTTAAACCAAGATTTGGGGTTTGGCATACCTTGTGCCCAAAAGGAAAACAAGGATATGACAATTTTCAACCTGTTTTTCATCAATCTGAAATGGGGCCAATTGTCAAAAACCAGTAAACCAATTATTTTAAACTAAACCAATTAAAAAAATGAAAACTAAAATCATGATTCCCGCAATGTTTGCTTGTGCTTTGGCTTTCTCGCCATTCGTTGCAAACAGTTCTGAAATTCAACTTTCCGCTACAGAGATAGTTGCAGAAGAAAAAACAAAATTGGATCTTGAAAACCTTCCAGAGGTTTTGAAAAATGGTATTGCCAATGATGTAACTGCTGCAGTTCTTACCATCAAAGAAGCTTGGCAAATCGAAGAAGAAGGCAAAGTTCATTACAAAGTCATTTTTGACATGGGTGGTGAAGATTTCGTAAGAAAATATGATGCTGAAGGAAAAATAATCGAGGATGCACAGGCTTAATATCAGGCCCTAGTAATTACATTAAAGCACAGGAATCTTTTCCTGTGCTTTATTTTTTTTTACTTTAGTCAAAATTTTTGTGGAGGCATGGGTAAGATTTTATTGATTGAAGATGATGTCAGCTATTCCAGAATAATCAAAAATTTTCTGGAAAAGAATGGATTTGAAGTATCTACCTCAGCTAAGGTTTCGGAAGCCATCACTCTTTTAAAATCCCATAGTACAGAATTGATCATTACGGATTTCAGACTTCCGGATGGTACCGGATTGAATATACTCAGCTATGCCATGAGTCTGCCAATCCCTATACCGGTGATCTTAATCACCAATTATTCTGATATAAGAACCGCCGTAAAAGCCATGAAAATGGGCGCAGTGGAGTATATCACCAAACCCATCAATCCTGATGAACTGCTTTTAACCGTAAAAGAAACCTTCTCTGCCCCGATAAGTCCAAATACGAATTCCCAAAAATCTGAAACACCTTTTGCTGATGAGGATTACATTACAGGAAAAAGTGAACCTTCAGTGAAACTGGAGGAATATATTAAACTGGTATCGCCTACCGAGTTGAGCGTTATCGTTTTGGGAGAGACCGGGACAGGTAAAGAGTATATTTCAAAAAGAATCCATAATCTCTCAAAAAGGAAGTCAGGACCTTTTGTAGCAGTGGACTGTGGGGCTTTATCAAAAGATTTGGCCGGCAGTGAACTGTTCGGACATATCAAAGGTGCTTTCACGGGTGCAGTAGAAACAAAATCCGGGCATTTTGAAATGGCGAAAGGCGGGACAATCTTTCTGGATGAAGTGGGCAACCTGAGTTATGAAGTACAGATCAAATTGTTGAGAGCAATACAGGAAAGAACCATCCGGAAAATCGGGAGTAATCAGGAAATACCAATAGACGTACGGATACTTGCAGCAACCAATGACGACCTGATCAACCAAGTAAAAGAAGGGAATTTCAGGGAGGACCTGTACCATAGATTGAATGAATTTTCGATTACAGCATTGCCTTTGAGAGAAAGAGGCAGTGATTTACTCCACTTTGCTCATCATTTCCTGACCAAAAGCAATCTGAAGCTTGGCAAAGCAGTCCAAGGATTCAAACCCGAGGTAGAGAAAATTTTCCTTACTTATTCTTGGCCTGGAAATCTCCGCGAACTGAAAAATATTATCCGTAGGGCTGTTTTACTTACCCAATCGGATTGGATAGGTAAAGATGTGCTCCCTGAGGAAATTTTTTCACAGAAAATCGAAACCCCTACCAATAATCCTGAAGGAAATTTTAAAAAATCACTGATGCAACATGAAAGAGATTTGATTATCAGGACGCTGGAGGAAGTCAATTACAATAAATCAAAAGCCTCCAAAATACTGGGGATGGACAGAAAAACACTATACAGTAAAATGGAGAAATATGGTATTTCGTAAACCTTAATGAACTGCAGCCTGTGTATCCATTATTATTTTCTCCAAAATAAATTCTGTTTTTTTGATCATGGTAATAATTTCTTTTTCCAGTTCAAAAAGTTTGTTCTCTTTTATGGCCACCTCAATATCCTTGATTTGGGTAACCACCAATAGATTGATCTGTCCCAACCGACTGGAAAGTTGATGAGTGATTTCTTTGATCCTTTGAAAATTCCCGGATGGTAAACACAACCTGATTTCTGATAGATCCGCATGAGACAATTGAATGATTTCCTGAAGCACTGTTGCCAGCATTTCTTCATCACCCATGCAGAAACTTTGAAGACTTCTTAAATCATACAAAGCCGGGCCATTTCTTGAATCATCATGGTGAAAATCAAATTTGGGATTAAAATTTTGGACTCCAATTAATTCTTTGATTTTGGAAATAATTTGAGCTCCATCAAAAGGTTTCAACAATAAACCGTCGAATCCAAGGTTAGAAATTTGATTTTTTTCCTCAGCAAAAACATTGGCCGTTATGGCGATGACAGGAAATGACTTCCCATTTTTATCAGCACGCAAAATCTCCAGAACTTCCAATCCACTTACTTCCGGCATTTGAATGTCAACAATCGCCAAATCAAAATCATTTGATCGAAATTGATTTTTGAACACAAGTCCTCCTTCGTATGCATCAACAACCGCTCCATTTGTTTCTAAAAGCAATTTGACCAACTTAAGTCCTATTGGATCGTCCTCAATCAATAGTATTTTTAGGCCTTTGAGGGGATAAGCATTATCAAATTGATTTCCTTGAGACGCTTGTACTGCATCGGTCAATTCCAGCGGAATTTCGATAAAAATGGAAGTTCCCGATTCCAATGCACTCTCCACCCTGATATTGCCCCCCAGCAAATCAAGTAATTTTTTGGTAATGGAAAGGCCCAATCCTGTTCCACCAAATTTCCTGGTTATGGAAGTATCACCTTGTGTGAATTTCTGAAAAATATTGTCGCGGACTTCCTGAGTCATTCCTGTTCCTGAATCTTTCACAATTATTTGGAGAATTTGTGGATTCACTAAACCAATATTCACTTTTATGCCGCCTTCTTGGGTAAACTTCAGTGCATTGCTCAAAACATTACTTAAAATCTGATTGATCCTTAGCTGATCTCCCACCATCCATTTTCTTTCAGGAAAATCTAAATCCCACTTAAAATAAAGCTTCTTCTTTTCAGCTTGTACAGCAAAAATGTTTTTTATTGAAGAAAAAAGTCTGGAAGGATCAAAAGGTTTATTTTCAATTTTTATTTTCCCGGCCTCCAATTTCGAGAAATCAAGAATATCATTGACAATCTCTACCAAGGTATCCGATGCAAAAGCTATCATTTCAACATACTCTTTTTGCTCAGCGGAAATCTCAGATCTTGCGAGTTCCTTTTGAAAACCTTGAATAGCATGGAGTGGATTCCTGATTTCATGACTCATATTGGACAAAAAGTCCTGCTTGGCTTTTGCAAGGTTATCGGAATGCCTTTTTGCTTCCAGCAGTTTTTTCCTATAGGTATCCGCCTTTTTGACCTCATTCAAAATACTGTAAACAAAACCCAGTGAACCCATAAGTCCAAAAAAGACCAGAAGAGCCAAAATTATAGAAACTGTATAGGTAAGATCATAAGCGGACTGATTTTGATTTTTGTAATCTATCAACAGGTCGCGTTGCATATTTGAAATCAGCTCCTGTATCTGAGCAAAAACTTCTTTGTTCTTATTCAAAAGCCGACTTTCAAGTTGAACAAAATTCTCCTGCATTTTTTGTTCATCTTTAGACATATGGGCTACTAAATTACGGAGATCCAGTAATGCCGACTCAGAATTAAGTGTTTCAGAAACGGAATCCAAGTTTTTCATTTCATCAAAATCCCTTTCTATCTCCAACAAAAAGCGCTCTATTTCCCCCTGTTTTCTGGGAAAAAATCTGTTTTCTCCATTCGCTGAGGGTACATTTTCAAGTTGAATTTCAGAAGGAATAACAGGAAATAGATCCTTATTTCTGACTTTTCCCAGAAACTTCATCTCACTGAGCTCCTGCTGCCTTTTTATTTTCCTTTCTATGTTTTTTAAAGCTTCTTCACTGAAATTTCTGTTGACAACATTATATCTCGTCTCTTCAAGTCCTGCAAATACTACCATCAATTCACTGATATTTAGACTGGTATTTTCAAAACTCTCTATTTCAGATGAATCGGATGAATTTAATTTTAACCATTCAAGCCTCTTTTCCACGCTTCTCAAAGTTTCTTCCAAAACAGAATCTTTATCTGAAGTTCTTTCGGTTTTGGACATATCCAAGAGATAGACATCAGCCATCAGACCATTGAGTTGACGTAGTTTTTCGTTGGGTTTAGAAAGGCTTTCTACAGTATCCAATAGGTTCCGGATGCTGAAGTAAGTAATCAGACTGACTCCAATTACCAGAAAAGCTGTCAGAATAAATCCAATAATGACTTTATTTCCCATTTTCCCTTGGTTTACCTGCATTTATAATTGGAACAATAAAGTTGTAAATACAATAACCATTCCCAAAAGTATCGGGAGGGCATTTGAAAAAATCAGGAAATCAGGTGTAAGGTTTTTAGTATACTGTTCTTGCTTCCAAAAATGGCATCCACTCTTCCGCATGAAGTTCGGCATAACCTGCCAGAAAAAAACCCAATGTTGGCCTAAAGGGTTCTGAATTCAGCCTCATCCCAACTTGTTCGGGGGTTTTGTCTCCTTTAACGACATTACAACGGTGACAGGCAGTGATCAAATTGTTCCAATTGGTTTTTCCTCCTTTGGAGCGTGGAATGACGTGATCTATAGTAAGATGTTTGCTTGAACCACAATACTGACACTGATTCTTATCTCTTTTAAATAAATTGGCCCTGTTGAGCAGCACCCCTTTGTAGGGAATATTTTTGTAATTATTGAGACGGATTACTGCAGGATATCTGAAACTTTTGTCAACTGTCCTGATAGTAAGTTTTTCATAAAAACTAAGACAGCTAACTTTATCCATAAAAGTCAAAACGAGCGCCTTTTGGACAGTAACTACTGCTACCGGGCTATGGTCCAAATTCAATACCAAAACACGTTTATCCATAATTCATTCATTAAACTCTCCGAACAGAAAACCTGCTGTTCAAAATTATTGTTTCAGAATTTCATCCTGTCAAGTTCTCTTTTCACATCTTTCTCTTTGATATCCTGTCTTTTATCATGCAATTTTTTACCCTTCGCCAATGCTATCTCAATTTTTGCCAAACCTTTATCATTAATGAAGATTCGGACCGGAATAATGGAAAGTCCTTTTTCTGAAAACTTGGTTTCCAATTTATCGAGTTCTTTTTTGTTTAGCAAGAGCTTTCTTTCCCTGACAGCATCATGGTTGTAACTGGCAGCCATAGAATAGGGAGCAATATGCATCTGTTTGATAAATAACTCCCCTCTTCTGAAGTAACAGTAAGCTTCTGTAAGGGAAACTTTCCCTTCACGGATAGATTTGATTTCAGTTCCCGTAAGCATCAATCCGGCTACAAAAGTATCCACAAACTCAAATTCATGGCTAGCCTTTTTGTTCCGGATATTGATGATCTTATCAAATTTATTTTTTTTTATTGCCATGATTTCTTTAATGCTTTTTTAAGATTTTACTCCTTCAAACCTAATTCCCCAAACCCTATTTATCCTCCAAGTCCCACCTTCAAACCCATTTCTCACAACTTCATTCTTGCCTCCGGTACTACATCCAATCCTGAAAATTCTTTGTTCAGATATTTGAAATGTGCGGCCATCGCAATCATAGCTGCATTATCCGTACAGTATTCAAATTTTGGAATGTATATGTTCCATCTCTCAATATCAGCGACCAATTGGAGTTCATTTCTCAAACCGAAATTGGCCGAAACACCTCCGGCAATGGCAATTTCGTTGATTTGATATTCTTTTGCAGCCCTTTTCAATTTTTGCATCAACATCTTGATCAGGGTATATTGCACAGACGCACAAATATCGTTTAGATTCTTAGTTATAAATTCAGGATCTTCTTTAAGTCTATCCCTAAGGAAATAAAGGACCGCGGTTTTTATACCACTGAAAGAAAAATTCAGTCCAGGCATATCGGAAACAGGAAATGCAAATGCTTTGGGATTTCCTTCCTTTGCATATTTATCGATCAATGGTCCACCGGGATAGGGAAGTCCCAATAATTTGGCGCTTTTATCAAATGCTTCGCCCACAGCATCGTCCATGGTCTCCCCGATAACCTTCATGGTCAGATAATCTTCCACCAAAACCAGTTGGGTATGTCCGCCGCTTACGGTAAGACATATAAATGGAAATTTAGGTTTTGGATCGTCAATAAAATGCGCCAGAATATGCGCCTGCATATGGTTGATCTCAATCAAGGGAATGCCCAAAGCATAGGCAAATGACTTTGCAAAAGAAACACCCACCAACAAAGATCCCATCAATCCCGGTCCTTTGGTAAATGCAACAGCTGATAATTGGCTTTTATCAATACCGGAGGACTGTATAGCCTCATGGATAACAGGAATCAAATGCAACTGATGCGCGCGCGATGCAAGTTCAGGAACTACGCCGCCATATTTTTCGTGTACAGATTGCGTGGCGATGATATTATTAAGTATTTTGCCATCAGAAATTACCGCTGCCGAGGTTTCATCACAGGATGATTCAATGGCCAGAATATTTATCTTCATTTCACTTATTCCTTGAAAAAGAACCCGAAAGTTACGGAAAAAATGCTGAAAGCCTTAAGGGTGATCTTCAAGTTGTTCCTTTTCCTTTTGTTTGGGATTTTCTTGGTTGCCGCCGCTCTTCAAATTCCTTATATCCAAACTCAGGTCAGTAAGGGGATAACCGGATATATTTCCAAAAACACAGGTTTTCAGACCAGCATTTCAAAAGTAAAAATAAGATGGTGGGATGCCATCAGTCTTTCAGATGTCATAATCTATGACCAATACGATAGTCTGATGGTTGATCTGGAGGAAGTGTATATAGACTTTTCCATCGGGGGACTCTTTGACAGAGACAACCCTGCCCTTGACCAAATAAAAATGGAAAACGGTCAGCTTCATTTACTTTTTCATGAAAATGAAGATTATTTGAACATATCTGAGTTTTTCAGCAGAATCAATAAACTCCTTCCCGCAAAAAAAGATCCCGACTCCAAATCAGGGAAATTTAACATCACAAATATTTATTTCAAAAAAACTTCTCTTGACATCATCAATTATAAAGCAATCCCTGTCACAGAAGGTTTTGATTATAACAATCTCAGGTTTAAGGATTTGGTGGCAGATGTGGATGATTTCTACTCCGATGGAACGGAAATAGGCATGAAAGTAAATTACCTTAGGGGAAATGAATCCACCTCAGGACTTGTTTTTCAACAGCTGAAAACAAACTTCACCTATTCCAACACATTTATGGAGTTTGACGATTTGTTTCTTCGAACCAATAAAACTGAAATCAAAAATTACCTGCGATTCAGTTATAGTTCGACCGAATCCCTTTCCAATTTCAATGAAGAAGTAACCATTCTTGCCGAGCTTGATGAATCTGTACTTGATATACAGGATCTTAGATATTTTGCAGATAAGTACCCGAAAATTGAAGATAGAATTGTTCTCAGTGGTCGCATCGAAGGGACAGTCAATGAACTTGCTTCAGATGAGTTGCTGATAAGGTTTGGCAAACGTAGTGCCTTGTTTGGGAAATTCAATATTATGGGATTGCCTGATATTGACAATACTTTTTTTGAAATGTCTTTGATGAATTCGGTACTGAACAGTGCGGATCTCATTCCATATATCAGCGAAGAGGCAAGGAGAGAAATCCAGAAATTCAGGGATATCAGATTTGATTCAGATTTTTCCGGATACCTCCATTTCTTTACTGCAAATGGCAATTTTAGAACAGGTATAGGAGATGTTATCGGTAGACTGAGTTATAAATCCAATGATGGCCAACCCACCTTTAGGGGAAGACTCGAAACTAAAAATCTTGACCTTGGAATAATTCTTGAAGACAGGGAGAGATTTCAGAAAGTGACCATGACCGGACAGGTAAATGGCACAGGTCTGCAATTGAAAACCGCGCTCTTAGAAATAGATGCCAATATCAAAAGTGCGGGAGTAAATGGATATAACTATACCAATATCCAAACAGATGCAACCTATGGAAAGGATTTGTTCAGAGGTAAAATAGTCGTCAATGACCCCAACTTAAGGGCATCTGCCGAAGGGGTGCTTGATGTCAGAGATGGTAAGGATTCTATCCGTCTGGATGTAAAATTGGACACTGCATACCTGATGGAATTAAACTTATTGGAAAAAAATGTTTTTATCAGTGGCAATATCGAAATGGATACCAAAGGGGTAACCTTGGACGACATTGAAGGTATAGCCCGCTTCAGAGATGTGAAAGTAAGCTATGAAGGAAGGAATCTTTTTGTGGACAACTTCTTTTTCCAATCTTTATTCACGGATGATTCCCGCCTCATTTCTTTTAATTCCGATTTACTGGTTGCCGGTATTTCGGGTAATTTCAAAGTAGACCAACTTCTGAGTGATGTTCAGAATCTAAGTCAGGAATATCTTGCCATCCTTACCAATTCAGGTGAAAAAAAATCTTACTCAAGAACAGGCGAACTTGAACCATACAGTATTGATATCAACATGAATTTTATTGACATCAATCCCATCATTACGCTGCTTGAACCAAGGATGTCCATCTCTAAGAACATTTTGATTGAAGGGGCTTTTTATCAAACCTCAGAAAATGCGGTACTCAATTTTTTCTCAAGTATTGATACTGTTTTTTATGATGGGAATTTTCTGTTCAACACCAATCTCGATTTCAATACCTCCAAGCTTAATTTTTCAGATGACGTGCTTGCGTCTTTCTATATTTTTTCAAAAAAACAAATTTTAAATTCCGGCCTGACATTTAATAATCTCGCCATTGAGGCTATTTGGGATGAATCCAACATAGACTTCTCTTATGGCCAGGATCAGCTTGAAACAGGAAGTTATGTGAGAATCAAAAACGAAATCACCCTGTATCCGGATCATACCACCATTATTTTTGAACCATCGGAATTAAAGATACTGGATAAAACCTGGAATTTTGCTCCTGAAAACAATATCTATATCTCCAAGAATTCATTCCTTTTTGACAATATCAAATTATTCAATCAGGATCAATTTATTTCACTGAATGGGATGATAAGTCCCGATCCACAAGATGTTCTGGGACTGGAAATCAATAATGTCAATCTGGATTTTTTCAATACACTCAGTCTGAAGGAATTTAAAGGAACCGCTGACGGGAATTTTGGGCTGACTGGATTCTATGAAACCCTTGGGGTCAACGGGCAGCTTAATATCAAGGATCTTTTTATCAATAATTTCCTGATTGGCGATATTGAAGCCGCTACTTTTTTTCAGAATAAGCTGATCAACATTGAATTGAATAATATCAGGCAAGGTAAAAAAGTGATTTCACTGAATGGTTATTTGAGCAGAGATGACGAATTGGCCCTGAATACAAAATTGAATGAAGCCGACCTTTCTGTATTGGAACCCTTCCTATCTGATTATATCACCCAGATGGGCGGAACTGTAAGTGGAGACCTGATTATCGAGGGCACTTTGAAATATCCTGTGGTTATAGGAACTGGGAAGTTGACAGGCGGCAAGTTACTGGTGAATTATCTCAATACCTCTTATACAGTTGATGGGAATATTGTGTTTGATCCTAATGAAATCAGTTTCAGAGAACTGATAGTATTGGATGTAAACGGAAACAGGGCAAGAATGCGTGGCGGAATATCGCATGATTATTTCTCGGACTTTATCCTGGATATCAGTTCAAATCTGGAAAATTTTCAGGCACTCAATACCAGCAGTAGAGACAATGAGACATTTTATGGCACTGCCTATGTCACTGGGACGCTCAATATCTTCGGTGCTGCAAACAACCTGGACATTACCGCCAGGGCAACTTCCCAACCAAACACCCGGATCTATATCCCATTGGGCACTTCGAGCGTCCAAGCTCAGGAAGATTACATCAATATTATCGATATAAGAGACACCCTACAGGTGAAGGTATTGCAGGAGACAGTGGAAAAACTTGCCATCCGCAACCTTAGGATGAATTTCACTTTTGACATTACTCCCGACGCCTATACCGAAATACAAATTGATCCTAGAACAGGTGAAAATATACAGGGTCGTGGTAGAGGGGTTTTGGCAATGAATATTGATACCCAGGGGAATTTTTCCATGTTGGGAAATTATGAAATCACCGAAGCCAAATATAATTTTTCGCTTTACAATATCATCAGAAGGGAATTCATAGTCCAACCGGGTGGAAGGATTTCCTGGTACGGAGATCCTTATGAAGGAGAGATGGATATCCGTGCCTATTATCAGGAAAGCGTTTCTTTACAAAACCTGCAATCCAATCAGTCTGCCGGGATAGAAGATCCTCAAATGAGAAGAAGATGGCCGCTTAAAGTCAATATGGACCTAAAAGGAAAAATTCTTTCTCCTACCATCACTTTCAATTTCGACTTCGCTGAATTTCCCACTGAAGGGAACATCCAAACATATATATCCGCTTTCCAAAACAGGATAGCCAATGACGAACAGGAAAAAAACAGACAGGTTTTCTCGGTCATCATGATGCGGTCTTTCTCGCCTGAGGGACAGTTCAGTGGAGTCAGCAGTATAGCTACTTCCAACCTCAGTCAGCTCCTTTCTTCCCAATTAAACAGTTTTATAGCACAAGTAGACCAGAATCTTGAAGTGGATATTGACCTTGCCAATCTGGATCAAAATACGCTCGAAACATTTCAACTCAGAGTTGCCTATACTTTTTTGGATGGCAGATTGAGAGTAAGTCGTGATGGCGGATTTACGGATTTACAGGGAAATGCGGACCTGAACAGTATTGCAGGAGACTGGCAGGCCGAATACCTCTTTACAGATGATGGCAGGTATAGGATGAGGATTTACAACCGTAATAATTTCAATACATTCACCTCTCTTTCTCTTGCAAGAAATGTGGCGACCTATGGGGTTTCTGTTTCACAAAATCTTGCCTTTAACTCCTTCAGTGAACTTTGGGACAAGATAAGAAATAAAGAGAATGAAAAACTCCGGATCAACGACACTGATGATTTTTTGAGGTATGAGTTTGAGGAAAAAGAGGATTGGAAACCAATTCCTCTGGACAATCTGGACAAAAGAGTCAGCCCATTGGATTACCAAATGGATCCACCGACAAAAAACCTGCGAAAAGAAGATGAGGATTGAAACAATTCCTATTCCTGTTCATTACATAAAGAGTAACACATAAGAATATGGAAAAAATCAGTTTATTTTGGTTCAGAAGGGACCTGAGGCTAGAAGACAATACAGGGCTGTATTATGCCAATATGCAGGAAAAAAATGTATTGCCACTCTTTATTTTTGACAGGAACATACTTGATGAACTGGAAGACAAAAAGGATGCCCGGGTATCTTTCATTCATACCCAAATAAAAAATATCAGCTCTAAGCTTGAAGGATATGGGAGTTCCGTTTTAGTCAAATACGGTAAACCTTTAGAGATTTTTCGGGGATTGTGTGAAGAATATGATATTCAGAATGTATATACCAATCGTGATTATGAACCTTATGCGCGGGATAGAGATGAGGCCATTAAAAATCATTTAAAGGACAGAGGGATTCAATTTTTGGATTTTAAAGATCAGGTTATTTTTGAAAAAGAAGAAGTGGTCAGTGGCAGCGGTGAGTTTTACAAGGTATTTACCCCTTACAGCCGTGTATGGCTGGAGAAATTTAAAAATACACCCCCTCAGTTATTAATTCTGGACAAAAAGAAAAACAATTTTTATCAAACTCCGCCCCTTCCCATTCCAAGTCTAGAGGATATGGGCTTTGAAAAGACCGAAATAGAAATCCCACCATTGGAGATTAATAAACCTCTGATACAAAAATACGATACCAACAGAAATTTCCCTTCATTAAAAGGTACTACTAGGTTGGGAATTCACTTGAGATTTGGGACAATCAGCGTTCGCAAGCTGGCCCTTGAAGCCGCAGACTTAAACAGCACTTATCTCAATGAACTGATCTGGCGGGAATTTTATATGATGATCCTTTACCATAATCCTGAAGTAGTACACAAGGCATTTAAACCTCAATATGACCGAATTCCTTGGAGAAATTCAGAAGAAGATTTTCAAAAATGGTGTGAAGGCATGACGGGATATCCTATTGTGGATGCCGGTATGAGGGAGCTGAATGCTACGGGATTTATGCACAATAGGGTAAGAATGATTGTGGCAAGTTTTCTCACAAAACACCTCTTGATTGATTGGAGATGGGGGGAAGCATATTTTGCTAAGAAATTGCTTGATTTCGAACTATCTTCGAACAATGGTGGTTGGCAGTGGGCAGCGGGAACAGGTACAGATGCCCAACCTTATTTCAGGGTTTTCAATCCTCAATCCCAAACCGAAAAATTTGACAAAGAATATAAATATATTAAAAAATGGGTTCCCGAATACGGAACAGACAGCTACCCCAAACCAATGGTTGATCATAAATTTGCCCGGGAAAGGGCATTGGAAACATATAAAAGCGCATTGAATACATGAATATTGGAGACAGAGTGAGATTGCTGCATGGCAATGAAGAAGGAGTCATCACCAAGATTTCAAAAGGTGGCAGAGTGGAAGTGGAAATAGAGGATGGTTTTCACATCCCTGCTATGAGAAATGAGGTAGTCGTAATTTCCGCCACAGAAAAGCAATACTTTGGAGGGGAAAAATCTCCCGAAGCAGATAAAATTGACAGCAGACTTACCCCAAAAAGCGCCAAAGAGGAAGGCTTGTTTTTGGCATACCTTCCCATCAATGACAAAGACCATAGTATTTACCTCAGCAATAATACCGGCAGGGATTATATGGTTATCGTTTCCGAAGTTTATGGGGAAAATAGCAAAACTATCCATGCCGATAAATTATTGGCCAAAACAGGAAAAAAACTGGGTGAAAAATCGATCCAGGATTTTGAGGATTGGCCTGTTTTATTGCTCCAATTCTTCCCTATACATGCCAAAATTGAAAAAACACAGCCGTCTTTTGAAAGGCGGCTGAAATTCAAAGCAACGGCATTTTTCAAAAGTAAAGGTATTGCACCGGTTTTGGATAAGAGCGGATATGTATTTAGAATATCGGAACAGGCAAAAGAGATCGATATCAGGCAGTTGAATGAGGACTTGAATCCCAAAAATGAAGCTGCCCAATTACAGTTCAAAAAGCCTCCTAAGGAAATAGACCTTCACATTGAGCAATTAACAGATAAATACGATTTGATGAGCAATAGTGAAATGTTGCGGCTTCAATTGGAAACTTTTGAAAAAAATCTCAACAGTGCCATAGCCTCCGGAATGGACGAAATCAGTTTTATTCATGGCATAGGCAATGGAGTACTCAGAAAAGAAATCCACAAGTATTTGAGTCAATTGGGAAATATTAAGTATTTTCAGGACACACAAAAAAGCCGTTTTGGATACGGCGCAACATTGGTAAGAATCTCCTGAGAAATGCAAGGTAAAATATCTCCAATTTTTGGATTATTCCAGCAACAATTTGAAAAAGCTAAAATCCATTTTTCTTCCTTGGGTAAGGAATTCAAGGGAAAAAAAGCCATTGAATTAGAAGAAAAATTAATTTTTCTGGAGATATACATTGATTTATTGTCGCGGATACATTTTGAAGAGGATAAATTGAAGTTTAAGCTTTTTTCTCCTTTTAAGGATATTTTTAAAAAACTGAAAAAAGTCAAACACCTTAAAATGGTTTTGTCTCAGGTAGAATCACTGAAAATCCAAAATAATATGGTTTTCAGTACTTACCTGAAATCATTGGAAAGCGACAAAAAAAAGCTTTATGCAGAAGCTTATGATCTTATCGTCGGAACACCTTTTCACATTTGGGAAAAACTATATGAAGATGCTTTCAACTTCAGCAAAGGTCTCAAACCCTTGATGATCAATACAGCCACCACTCAAATCATCAATGAGGAACTTGAATATTTCAATCTGGAACAGAAAACAAATCTTGACAGCAAAGCCTTAAAAGATATCTATGAAGGCCTCCGGGTAATCATTGCATTGGAAAATTTGAGAATAGAATCCGGTTTCAATTCGATTTTTGTTCCCGACGTACATCAGCATATGGGCACTTTAAGATTGGCATTGTTTGATTGGTACCAAAATCACCTTTTCATCCAACACCTGACTTTCTTCCTCACAGACAAGGAAAGTATCCCTAAAAAATATCTCGACTTATTGTCACAACTACAGCTAAAGAAAAAATCCCATACCCAAAATGTTGTTCAGAAATGTAAGTTTCTCTTTGAACGGATTTTGGAATGATTAAAGGAAAATGAGAAGCCAAATCTTTTGATATACTTCAGTCTAAAGTATTTTAGGATTAAGGAATAAATAATATAACCCTGTTTGACATGTATGCAAAAAGACACTACAGTTTTTGGATGACATTAAGGTGGTCAAGAAAATCCCTGATCAACGGACTGCTGTATTCAACACTTATCATCATCTTCTATGAGATTACCGGTTTGGAAATCACTCTGCCTTGGGAACCAATCAGTGTCATCGGTATAGCAGTGGCCTTTTATCTGGGTTTCAAAAACAACAGTTCATACGATAGAACTTGGGAGGCGAGAAAAATCTGGGGCGCCATCTTCAATGACAGCAGGAGTTTCACTACGGCAATTTTGACTTTGTTGGAAGGTGAAAATACAGATGAAGTCAAAAAACTCAAGAAAAGCATCATATACCGACATCTAGCCTGGTTGCATGCCCTTAAATATTTATTGCGCAAAAAAAAATCATGGGAACACGATGAAGATCCGCTCAAGCTTGTGTTTACTCCTACTTTCAGAGACAATTATACCAATGAATTAAAAGATGATTTGGAGTTGTTTATCAGTCAGGATGAATGGGATTATTACATAAAAAAAACAAATATCCCTACCCATATCTTGAAAAAACAAACAGAGGTGATCCAGGAATTGAAGGCTAAAGGACTTATTTCTGATTATAAGCATGTTTGGCTACATCAGTTCATCAGTAGATTTTTTGACAATCAGGGAATGTGTGAAAGGATTAAAAATTTCCCTTTACCCAGACAGTATGCCTCTACAGCTTTATGGATGAATTATGTGTTCTGTGCCCTGATTCCATTTGGTTTATTGAATATTTTTGAGTCTTCCAAAGTATTGCATGTTTGGCTTACCATTCCTTTTTCAGGTCTGATTATCTGGATTTTTTTCCTCATGGACAGAATCGGTGATTATTCTGAAAATCCTTTTGAAGCGGCCTATAACGATGTCCCCATTTCCTCGATAGCCCGATCTATAGAAATTGATTTGAGGGAAATGCTCGAGGATAAAGATATTCCTGGCCCCTACCCTGAGGAAAATGGATTTTTAATGTAATTGAAACTGATGATTTATGACCTAATAAGACATTCGATTTCGTTCAAAAAAAACCTCAATTCCATGAAATTTTATCTCAACTTCTTTTCAGTACTGATAATTTTGACTTTTATAATTAGCTGCGATCAAAACAAAAAGATGGAAGTAAATTCAGATGTGAATACTATCACTTCAATTTCCGCAGAAAGGGCAAAAGCATTCAATGAAGGAAATGCCGCCGGAATCGCAAAACATTTTACTGATGATGCCTATTTGATGGCACCTGATTTTCCTACCAAAAGAGGTCAAAAAGCCATTGAGGAATACTATCAGTCTATTTTTGATGAATTTGAAACAGCGTTGGAAAGTGGCTATGAAGATGTCAAAGTCGATGGTGATTTGGCTTATGGAAGAGGTTTTGCCAAAGTTTGGCTCACGCCCAAATCAGGTGGTGAAAAAATCTATTCTGAATCCAAATATCTAAATATTCTGGAAAGGCAGTCGGATGGCACCTGGAAGACCACTTATGATATTTGGAATAGTAACGATTAAACCATTTTTAAAGAGTTCCCTAACATGGGCTTCTAAAATGCCATTCAAATATTGGGTCAAAAGATGTGATCACCCTTAATGTTTTGTTAAGAAAAGCTTTTTATATGTCCACCATTGCTACAAAATTGTTCAAATTCGTTCATCTGTTTTGTTATAAAACCCTGAAAACAGAGTTTTAAGGCATTTTTTTTATTGGCACTTCTCTTGAAATATTCTTGAAAATCCAATAAGAACATGCTCAAAAATTATTTTCTTACCGCGTGGCGCATCATGGTCCGACAAAAGGGCTACTCGGCCATCAATATTCTGGGATTGAGTCTCGGCATAGCTGCCAGTATTCTTATTAGCATATATATCATCGATGAACTCAGTTATGACAAGTTCCAAAAGGATGGAGAATACATTTTCAGGGTTTATATGCAGGGCAAGATGCAGGACAATGCGTTTGAAGTAGCCATGACGCCAGCGCCAATGTCCCGGGCTTTGATGGAGGAAGTTCCGGAAGTTGAAGATGCTATCCGCTTTGGGATTTTCAGAACTATGCCCATGCAGTATGAGGACAAAACTTTTACAGAAGATAAGATGATGGTTGCTGATCCCAACTTCTTTGATTTTTTTACATTTGAATTGCTTCAAGGAGATCCAAAAACGGCCTTGGTAGGGCCGGATAAGTTAATAATCACTGAATCAGGAGCTAAAAAGTACTTTGGAGAAGAAAATCCTTTAGGCAAAATTATATTGCGCGGGTCTGAAAAAAGAGCAAGTGAAGTGACAGGTGTTGTGGCAGACCCTCCCCATAATTCCCATCTGGACTTTGATATGATCCTTTCGGGGGAAAGTTGGGACTACATGAAAAATGAACAATGGTCAAGTTCTAATTTGTATACCTATTTTAAGATTCATCCCGGGGCTGATGCCAACAAAGTCCAGGAAGCTTTGGATATCTTTATCACCAAATATTTTGGTTTGGAAATAGAGAAGTTTCTCGGAATTTCCATGGAGCAGTTCAAAGCCGCAGGAAACAGCGCCGGATTCTTCCTGCAGCCCATGTTGGACATTCACCTCAAGTCCAACCTTCAGGATGAAATCAAACCTACAGGTAATATCCAGTATCTTTATATTTTCGGTGCGGTTGCCTTATTTATTATTATTATAGCCTGTATCAATTTCATGAACCTTTCCACTGCCAGATCTGCCAACCGTGCCAAAGAGGTAGGTGTGAGAAAGTCGGTGGGGGCCCTCCGCTCCAAACTTGTAGGTCAGTTTTTATCTGAATCTATTCTTTATAGTCTGATTTCCACATTCATTGCAACAATCCTGATTTTGATTCTATTGAGGCCATTCAATAACCTTTCCGGGAAAAGCCTTGATCTATGGATCTTCCTAAATCCGTTGGTCCCCATAGGATTGATGATTTTTGCTGTTCTTATAGGCGTTTTGGCAGGCTCCTATCCTGCATTTTACCTGACTTCCTTCAATCCTGCCCATGTATTGAAGGGTAAAATCAGAAATGCTGCCAAAAGATCCTCCTTTAGAAACGGTCTTGTAATTTTTCAATTCCTTGTTTCCATTTCCCTGATTATCAGCAGTATGGTAGTTTATAAACAACTAAAATATATGCAGGACAAAAATTTGGGATTCGAGAAGGAAAATGTCATCAACTTACTGCACACCATGTCTTTGGGACAAAATGCCAAAGCATTCAAAAATGAGGTTATGTCATATGCTGAATTTGGACCTGCAAGTTTTGCTAACTCCCTACCCCCAAACATTGATTGGAACAGTGTGTTCAAAACCTCTGACACAGGCCAGGATTTTTTATGTAACCTTAACTTTGTGGACCACGAACATTTGGATGCCATGGGTTACAAAATGGTTCAGGGAAGGTTTTTTTCCAGGGATTTCATCAGTGATTCGGCAGCTATTATTTTGAATGAAACTGCTTTCAGACAAATGGGATGGACAGAAATAGATGGAGGGCAAAGAGTGGCTGGTTTCTGGGGAAATAATGAGGAGCCTGTGGAAAAAACAGTTATAGGGGTCATCGGAGATTTTAACTTTGAGTCCCTTCATCATACCGTAAGGCCATTGATCATGTCTTTGGGCTCAGAACCCAATTATGAAATGGCCATCAAAATGACTCCTGGAAATGTGGCTGAAAAAATTGCTTTATTGGAAACCATATGGAAAAAACATAGCAATGGAAACGCCTTCGAGTATTCTTTTATTGACGCAAACTTTAACTCCCTCTTTAAGTCTGAACAAAAAATGGGTAATATCATATTGGTTTTTACCATTTTGGCAATCGGCATTGCTTGTTTGGGATTGTTTGGATTGGCTGCTTATACAACCGAACAAAGGTCTAAAGAAATCAGTATAAGGAAGGCGCTGGGAGCGTCATTAGCCAATTTAGTAACTATTTTAAGTAAGGACTTTACCCTACTCGTTCTACTTTCCTTTATCATAGCAGGGCCACTGAGTTATTACATCATGAATAACTTCTGGCTTAAGAATTTTGCCTATAGGATTAAGATTGATATCCTGATGATATTGGGAGCCGGATTGATCTCCATCGTTATTGCCTGGCTGACAGTTAGCTATCAATCTTTCAAAACTGCATCCAGTAATCCGGTGGACTATTTGAGGAATGATTGAGGGGTGGGAAGTCAGATGACCGATGACCGATGTTAAAAAGTGCGTCCTCATTCAGAACGAGCTCCGAGAAGGTCTGAGTTTTTTAATCTAATCCTCCAGCGAAGTGATGAATCTCTAATAATAGAAAAAAGTGTAAAGTAAATTCAGTGCTTAACACTCACTTCTCTGTCTTGGCTCTTGGGTCTTTGTCCTAGTCTCTCGCTTCTCGCATCTCGGCTCTAAAAAGACCTTCGAGGTTAAAAAAAAACCTCAAAGGTCTGGGGGGACTACCATTCCGTCTCCACTCCCTGACTCCTAACCATTGCCTGAAATTCCCTTAAAAGCGTTTTATCCTCTCTTACGGTTTTTGGGGTAACATTTTTGGCTATTGCAAAAGGCACCAACATGCCGACTGCTTCGCCTATACTCCATTCCACGGGATGTAATCTGTAGCAACCATTGGTGATATGGGTTGTGCCGATGTTTTTGTTGGCAGGAAGCAGGTTTTCCATGTTTTGGGGAATCAAGGCACCTAATGGAATCTGAAAGGGAAGCGATGGAAAATCAATGTAGTTATCTCCTCTGGAACTGGGGTGCAAATCGATATGGTAATAACCGATGCCGACACTGTCATCAAAAGTAGCTGCTTTCAGTTCATCCCCGGACAATCCTGAAACCGAAGCCCTTTGCTCTTTGCCCACATGTTCTTCCAAAACAGTGAAAAGAGCTTTTATCCTTCTTGATTCCCTGACATAAGGATATTTGGCCATTCCATCCTCGGTACCCATCACATCATTTCTAAGCCGAAGCCCCTTCCAACCTTTGCCTCCATCAGGTCTTTCCACCTCTGTCTGCAACCAATACAGAAAGGATAAACTCAATTGTTTTCCGCCATTGAAATGCTTTTGAAATTCTGCTTCACTGACATCCACGATGTTGCCGGGGATATAATCATTCTGGGGCCAATTGACCAAGCTGATATCACCTGAATAGAGTCCTGGAGTGAAATTGTTCTTATTCAAAATCCTGCGGTAAAGCCAAAGATTCAACAGGTCACCGGTGGGAAAGCCCTCGGGGTGAAATCCCAAGGATTTGGGCTGTAAAGTCTGTGGATTGGAATAGTGCATGGCCAACATTTTGCCCGGCCAAGGCGGAGTTAGATCAGGAACATAATTTTTCCAAAAATCATAATCCGCAGGTTTCGGAATGGTCCATTCCTCTCCTTTGACATAATCCATGGCAAAACAAACTGTAAAAGATTGGTTATTTTCAGGATTTCCTTTTACGGGGGCATGGAGTTCACCTGTTTCAGCTTTCGACTCTGTTCCGGTGACATAAGCTGTTTTGGTCAAAGGCAATAGGTCCCCAAGTTCCGTAGCATCAACAAAATAGGGTGCCGTTAGCAACACTTCTTTACCGGAAAGCAGGGATTTTGCTGTTAAGGATTTGACCCTGTTCCCTTGATAATCTGCTGATTTTACTTGATGGTTGAGCAGTAGCACCAATTTCCCAGTACTTTCAAAAGGGGCAAGCATGGCATGCAAAACCGCCAAAGCAACTTTCGGTTCGTGGCAAAGCCGTGAAACCGACCCATCTCCCGGATTCAAAAATTCCTTGGAAGCAGCCTCTTCCGTCAATGGATAATTGTTTTTATAGTATTCCCGGACAGCAGTTCTAAAATACCTGTAAGATTCAGGTGCCCCGTGTGTCTCAATCCAAGGGTGTTCATCAGGTGGCACACCCTGTTGGGTAATCTGTCCGCCAATCCAATCTGTCTCTTCGGTCATCACCACAGAAAGTCCATTCCGTAAAGCTGCCAAAGCAGATGCACAGCCACCAAGACCCCCGCCGGCAATTATGACATCAGCTTGAAAGCTTCTGTTGTTTTCGGAGACAGAAACTTTTCGGGACAACCCGTCTTTTGCAGATAGTTGCTGAAATGGAGATATGGCCAAGGCACCCGAACCCAATGCCAAACCGAACAGGAAGTTTCTTCTTTTCATGTGTCAAATTTTGGATAAGGCTAAATTATAAAAAATAGATTATGAAAAGGTACTTATTGAAAATTTTAAACGAAGTTATCGATCAGCATAGAATTCAATTATTCAAAAAATCGAACAGAATAAAATTGTGATTTACTTTTCAGGTTCTTGGCTTGTATGGATCACGTTCAAAATATCAATAGAGTTAAAATTGACTTGATATACAATTCTGTAACTCCATCTAAAAAATCTCCTGATATTTCCAGGATTATTTGGAATAAACTCATCTAACTGGTATTTCTCTGGATCAGTTGCTAAACTCTTACTAGCATTAATAATCTCTTGTTTGACTTTGATAGCAGCGCTAGGGGAATCTTTTTTTATGAAATCGTGATAATACTTCAAGGATTCTACGGCCTTTTTTGACCAAATAACTTTTTTCGCTTTCACCAAATATCTGATTCTTTTTCCAAATCTTCAACTGATACAAATTCTCCTTCTTTTATTTGTTGAAGGCTTTTTTCTATCGCATCATTGTACTCTTTAAGAGACATTTTCGCAAAAGGCCCTTTATCTGAACTCAATAATTTATTGAGCACCTCTAAGGTTGACCTATCAGTTATAGAATCTATGGCCTGATGTAGTTTCAATTGTAATTCAACTATATTCATGTTTCTATATTTTTTGAATTAAAATAAAATCCGAGACTCAATTTAAATATTTATCCGACTGAAAACAAAACCAAAAAATTCTTTCATCCTCCAAGAATTCAAATCCCGGCAAATTCAAATGCCTTTGCTGTCTTAAACAGCTTATTGGTATTCCCTGCATAAGTCTCATGGTTGGAAACACTCAACTTTTTGACTGTTGCCTTTTCGGAAAAATCCACCTTGCTGATATCCACCCAAAAAGTATTGGGTGTCAATACTGTTTCGAAATAGTAGACCAGGTTTTTTTGATCCGATACAGACCTCCACCTTGTGGAAGAAATATTAGGTTCTTCCTCGGAGGAAATCCCAAAAGGAACGGAACAATTTCTGATCACCGAAAAAACCGAAGCCACCGAAATCCGCATATCGTCGGTTTGAGGAATGGCATGAATATAAAAAGAGGCCCGTGCAAATCGGTCTGCAGCCCTATTGGTTCCCGGAAGCATGTGCAGACCTCCAATGGACTTCCAATAAGCATTCAAGGCCAACTGTTGATCGAAAACAGGTGAGTTGGTCATGACATTGTATGACCTATCATGATGAATCAACATTTTCCCATCCACATATTCAAATATGGCATTATCGCCATTGGCATCTGAAATGGACAAATGCAATGTCGCCAACCTTGCTGTTCCCGGAATATTGGCCGACACAACTTCAAAATCCCTGTTTCTCATAGCATCTACTGCTTCAGCGACCGTGGCAAAATTATCCAACATATACTGGACCCAAGCCGCTATGGAAAGCCCTTTTCCTTTACCATCATATTCAGGGTAAGTTGATTCGGCCAACCAAAGCAAATTGGCCACCAAGCCCTTTTCATTCATACCATCGGTACTACTGATATCAAATGCACTTGTAACGACACTTCCATATTTCGATCTCCAAGTAACGGAATTTGGGCCCACGGCACCATTTCTGTTCATACCTCGAGGAAATAACCAAATATCTGCAGGAATCTCATCCTTCCAATCCATAGACCTGGCCGTAATGATATTGCCATTTGGTCCCTGATAGACTACGCGGGTGCAGGCATTGGTTACTGTGGTTGGATAAAGGAAAGATAGAATAAACAGACTGGTTAAAATCAATTTCAGAAATTTCATAAATAAGTTTATTATAATGTAATCATTAATAAATTAAATAATTTTTTGTTCAAAAAACTAAATTTAAATAATTCAATGATTGAATACAATATGAATCCCTAATTTTCAATTCCATTGAATTATTGTTCTCACCCGCACCTATCCCATTTTTTCCTTATCTTTATTCTGCCCCAAATTTCCAACAGATGAATCAACTACTCTTCTTACTCTACCTCCTTTCGGCTTACAGCCCAACCGAACCCAAATTCGAAATACAGGAAATCGACTCCGATGTAGCCATAGGCTATGGTTTGGCCATAGGAGATGTTGATGGTGACGGGAAACCGGATATCCTGCTGGTGGACAAAACAGAAATTGTCTGGTACAGAAATGGGGACTGGAAGAGATTTGTGATGGTGGAGAACCTGACCGAATTTGATAATGTCTGCATCGCGGCAAGGGACATCAATGGAAATGGCAGAGTAGAAGTCGCTGTCGGGGCCCAATGGAATCCGGGTGAAACTTCAGATCCCGAAAAATCCGGTTCAGTGCATTACCTGATCCGCCCCGATGACCCAACCCAAAAATGGACTCCGGTCCAACTCCACCATGAACCTACAGTCCACCGCATGCGTTGGGCAAAAACAGCTGACAACAATTACCAACTGATAGTCCTCCCCCTTCATGGACGAGGCAATAAGATGGGGCAAGGTGCCGGCGTAAAGGTTTTGGCTTACCAACCTCCCGGTGATCCAACCCAAGCTTGGACTACCCAGCTGATAGATGCTTCCATGCACCTCACCCATAACCTGGATATTGTTGAATTGGAGGATGGTTCAGGAGAATCGATTTTGGTCGGAGGACGGGAAGGCGTAAAAATATTTTCTTTCAGGGAAGGGAAATGGACTAACCAATCAAAGGTGGAGCGCTTGGTGAAAGATAATGCAGTCGGGGAACTGAGATTGCAGCATTTACCAAGCGGCAACAAAGCTTTGGCGACTGTAGAACCCATGCATGGAAATATGGTCGCAGTTTATGAAACAAAGGAAATCAACAATGATCATCCAACAAGGATAGAATTGGATGCCTCATTGAAAGACGGTCATGCGATTGGATGGGGCGATTTTTTGGGAAATGGTGTCCAACAGGTTGTAGCCGGTTGGCGAGTTCCAAACATTGATGGAGACATTGGAATCAAAATATATACACCAAAAAAAGGTTCTTTCGCAGATTTTGAGGAATACTGGCTGGACAAAAACGGGATGGCCTGTGAGGACCTGCAGATAGCCGATCTCGATGGGGATGGAAAACCCGATATCATTGCTTCAGGAAGGTCCACCAATAACCTGAGGATTTATTGGAATAAGTCTAATTGAAAGCGAAAGATCGTGGAGGTGCTTTGAGTAAAATTATTTCTCACAGATTGCTCAGATATCCACAGATGGAATTGGTTTTTTCGATTGCCCAATAATTAAATTACCTATTCATCCTTAATCGAATCCACCGGATTGGCCCAAGCTGCCTTTAGGGCTTGTGAACCGACAGTCAACAAAGCAATCAACAGCGTCAGACCTCCCGCCAATAGAAAGGTGGAAATAGAAATTCCTGCCTTGTAAGGAAACCCTGACTGCCATGCACCAAGCGCCCACCAAGAAATCGGAAAGGCCAACACCAAAGCAATCCCCACCAAGATTACAAAATCCTTGCTGACCAATTGGATAAGGCTTTGGCTGCTAGCTCCGAGTACTTTGCGAATCCCAATTTCCTTGGATTTCTGCTGCACGGTATACGCCGCCAAAGCAAATAATCCCATACAGGATATCAGGATCGCGATGATCCCTCCTACCAAAAAAGCCTGTCCCAATTGCTGTTCCTGTTGGTATTGGGTGGCATACCGCTCATCTATAAAGAAATAGGCAAAGGGATTACCTGGAAAAATCTCTTCATAGATCGTCTTGATGGATTCAAGATTGCCTTTCATCTGATCGCTGCTGACCACCATACTGAAATATCCCGTTGCCTGAGAAGGTAAAAAAATCATAGGCATGATCTCTTCTTTGAGCGACATGTGGTGGTAGTCTTTGACCACACCCAAAATTTCATAAGGTTCTCCCCAAAGGATACTTTGACCCACTGCTGCCTCTGCGGATTCAAAACCAAATTCCAAAGCGGCATTTTCATTGAGCATCAGTTTCTTGGATTGGCTCCATCCCTGATTGGCTTCCTCCGGGGAAAAATTCCTTCCAGCCACCAATTTCATGCCATAGGTGTCAATAAATTCCTCATCCATAATCATCATGCCATAGGATTTGTCCTTGTCCTCGGGCCGTGGCACCATCGGGGTAATCCCACTTGCGAAGAAATTATACCCGATTCCGGGCAAGGCATTGGAAGTACTCAATTTCTCTACAAAAGCCTGAGACCTGAGTGAAGACTTGAAGGCGGAAACTTTGGAAGCACCGTTTTCACCCAAGTCACTCGGCCCGTCTATCACAAGCTTCTGCGCGAGGTCCATTCCCAGGTTTTGGTTTTGCATAAAGCTGAGTTGGTCACGGATGGCGATGGTCCCGATGATGATGGTCACTGAAATCGCAAATTGCAGGATAACCAAGGTTTTCTTGAGGGTTTGGCTGCTTTTCGGTTGGAAAGTGATCTGAAACTGATGTCCAAATTTTCCCGAAAGGGCCACCACATAAAATCCTGAAAGTAGGGTGCAAAGCAATAGGACAGCAGTAATCACCAACCAAAATACCGGTTGGAAAAAGGCCCCAAACCAAAGTGGTTGGCCGAAGAGCCTTTCATAGGGTACTTCGATGAGATTGACGATCAAAAAGGACAAACCAAAAGCCAATAGCATAAGCATAAAAGTCTCCATCATAAACTGCTGCGCAAGCTGCCAACTGTCCGCGCCCAATACTTTTCTCATCCGGATTTCCTTGATGCGTGTCAGGATGTTTGCCGCAGAGAGGTTAAGGTAATTGACATAAGCGATCCCTACGATCATCAGGCCAATTGCTGCGAATACCAAAACAGTTCCCATACTGCCTTGGGTTGGTAAAGGGTCTGTCAGGGAATTGCCCAAGTGGATCTCAGAAAGCGGCTGCAAGATGACAGTCTCGTCTTTTGCCTCCGGATTTTGTCGGATAAATTGGCTAATCTGATCGGCAAGGCCTTTATTGTCTGAACCATCTTTGAGAGTGACATAGAGGTTGACAAAACCCGAATCCATTCCATTTGGATCTGCCCAATCGTTTCCATTGCGGTTGGCTGCATTTTCCAAAGTATGGATGGAGAGGAACATTTCCCCTTTGATATCCGATCGGACGGTAATGTCCTCCAAAATCCCGGTAACTGTATAATCTGACTTTCCAAATTGGTTGCTTACCTGAATTGTTTTACCTATCCCGTTTTCATTGCCAAAGAACTTCTTAGCCAGTTTGGATGAAATCACCACTGTATTTGGCTGGGTCAGGTCAGCATTGCCGCTAGAGACCGGAAAGGAAAAGGACCTGAAAAAATCCCCATCTGCATACATCACCCAATCTTCCTTAAAAGATTCCTTGGTTTCGGGGATGATGACCAATCCACCTGCGATCTGACTGGCAAGAATGTTGGCGGTTTTGATGTCGGTAAATTGGGATTCCAAGACTGCAGCATATCCTGGAGGAAGATAGACCTCAGGTTCATTTACCCCATCCGTCACCACAAGCCGGTATATATTATCCTTGTTGGTATGAAAATCATTGTAGGTCCATTCAGATGCTACAAAAGAAAACAGCAACAGGAAAGAACTTAGGCCCAAGACCAAACCGGTGAGGTTGATAAAAGTGAAAAGCCTCCTTTTGGAAAGACTTCTCCATGCGATTTTGAAATAATTTTTTAGCATGTTTGAAATGTTGTAGTGGCTGTAGTTCTGGAGATAGAATTCAAATTATTTAGTCAATTGCATAAAGTTTATTGGATCTAAATTGGATAAAATTTTTATTTTTTACTGTGATCAGGCAAACTTGAATCAATACATTAGATTTTCACTCCAAATTCATCTTTCTAAATTTTCCAAAGTCTTGATTTTTGGTTCTTGTATCTTGCTTCTATTTTACTCACTTTTCAAACTCTTCACCGGATTCATCAAAGCTGCCTTTATTGCCTGAGAACTGATGGTAGCCAATGCCACAATCACTGCACCTGATCCCGCCAATAAATAGACCCACCATTCGATCTCAATTCTATAGGCAAATCCTTCCAGCCAACTGTTCATGGCATACCAGGTAACCGGGATTGCAAGGATAATCGCTACCAATACCAGCTTGATAAAATCCCGGGACAGCAAAGCGACAATACTAGAAACTTCGGCACCCAGTACTTTTCTGATTCCTATTTCTTTGGTTCTTTGTTCAGCTGTATAGGTAGCCAAGCCCAGCAGACCCAGGCAGGCAATTAAAATTGCCAAGACTGAGAAAGTGGTAAAGATCTGCCTGAACCTGAAATCAGATTCGTATTGCCTGTTGAAATCTTCATCCAGAAAACTATAAATAAAAGGTCGATGCGGTACCAATTCTTTCCATTTAGATTCAATCTGAGACAAGGTTGATGGCAAGTTTTCACCATCGACTTTCAAACTCATATACCGACTTGCATAAGCCTCAAATGGCAAAGTCAGAGGTTCTACAGTATTATGTAAGGATATAAAATTAAAATCTTTGACCACACCGATTACTGTACCGGCCCTTCCCCATTGATCAAATTTTTTCCCGACAATGTCAGCTGGATTGACATAGCCATACTGTCTTGCGGCTGCCTCATTGAGCACCAAAGCTGCCGTAGAATCCGAAGAATAATCCCTTGAATAAGACCTTCCTGCAATCAGTTCCAAATTATAATGATCAATGAAGTCCAATCCAACCTGAAAAATCGCCTGCCCATCGCCCTTCATTTCTCCTTCAGGAGTTTCTATGGTAGTGAAGGCATTGGGGAAGTGGCTTCCTGGCACACTTCTGGAAAAAGCTACTGAAAGAACATCAGGACGATTCTCCAACTCATTTTCCAATGAAGAGGAAACATCATTGACTTTCTCGTCATAATTATAATCTACCACCACCATGTGTTCTTTATCAAAACCCATGTCCTTATCCAGCAAGTGACTCATCTGACCATAAACGATGATTGTGCCAGCTATGAGTGCAATGGAAAGGCTGAACTGAAAAACCACCAAACCTTTTCGAAGATTTACACCACGTGCGTCAGATTTGTTGATTCCTTTTAGAATCATCACAGGACGGAAGCTCGATAGGATCAAAGCCGGATAAGAACCTGCCAAAAGACCAACAATTATGATAATTCCCAAAATGAAAGGTATGGTTTGCCAGTTGAGGATCCTATACACTTCCAATTCTTTTCCCGTCAGATTATTCATCAAAGGCATGGCCATTGAAATAAAAATCACCGCCACAATTGCCGATAGCAGTACAATGATCAGCGATTCACCCAAAAACTGAATCATCAAACTGTTTTTATCTGCCCCGATTGATTTTCGGATCCCCACTTCTTTTGCCCGTTCCATGGACCGTGCGGTTGAAAGATTCATGAAATTGATGATCGCAATAAATAAAATAAACAAGCCTATTATCGAAAAGACATAAATGTTGGATAAAGAACCTGTATCTCCAGGTTGCCTTTGCACTTCTGACCGGAGATAGACATCATTCAGAGATTCAATACCTATTACATAATTTTCTCCTCGTCCGTCCCCTGCCCTTCTTTCTATAAATTCTGGTAATCTTGCTTCGAAAGATGCTTGATCAAATTGGTCATTCACTAAAAAATAGGTGTAGCTGTCCACATAACCCCAAGAATCAAAAACACCAGGTCTGTACTGGATATTGGTAGATCTGGACAAAAGGGTATTGAACCGAAGATGTGAATTTGAAGGTAAATCTTTCATTATACCTGTCACGGTATAATCTCCTTCGGCTGATCTTCCTGATACTTCGCTTCCTCTTAATGTTTTGCCCAGGGCATTATCGTCACCAAAGTATTTCCTAGCGGTGGATTCATCCAATACCACACTATATGGAGCTACCAAGGCAGTTTTGGAATCACCTGCTATCAATTCCCAACTAAACACATCAAACACAGTCGAGTCCATAAATACGATGCCGTCTTCTTGTTGAGTCACATCACCGACGGTAAACAGGATATCTCCCCGTCCCGAAAACTGAACTACTTTCTCAATTTCAGGAAACTCGAATTGGAGGGCAGGCCCAATAGGCGCATTACCCCAAACCCAAAAAGAGGAATAATCAGGATTTGTCCCTTCTTGCGCAGTTCCATGGATAATCCGATACACCCTTTCCTTTTTGACATTGAATTGGTCAAATGAAATCTCATCTTGCACAAACATGAAAATGAGCACACAGCAGGCCATGCCGGTACCCAATCCTACAATATTGATAAATGAATAGACTTTTTTTTTCAGAAGGTTTCTCCAGGCGATAGTGATGTAGTTCAGTAGCATGTCAATTTCATTTAAGACCAGCAATTACAGAAATCTATTCACTAGTTTTGTGCCAATGAAAAAGTACCAATTGTGCAAATGAAGCCATGATTTTACATTCTCCATTAACTCATTCGGACGAAAATGTCCGCAGACGGACAATCTTGGGATTTAATTAAATCGGGTTCGAATCCCCATCTTTTTCAAACCGGGCTACAATAGTCCTAAAAATTGGAGGCTTCATTTTTTTGGCATTCCGATACAGAAAAAATAAATATGGTGAACAATTTCGAATGAGTCAGCAAAAACTCAGCATCAATATTCAATTTTTCATGAGCTGCCTTTAGAAAAGAAACATCAGGGTCTCTTTTTCCACTTAATATATGAGAAAGTTTAGGTGCACCAATACCCATTAATTCAGCCAGTTTTGCTTGGGTGAGCCCAAGCTTTGCCATTTTAGATTCGATGGCCTGCTTCAAGGTATTTGGTTCAATAGGCATCAGTTTCAATGTATTGTCTTCGTAAGCTACGGCAAGTTCAGAAAGGGTGGACAACATCGTTGCTTCCTCTTTTGCCAATTCATGGAAGCCACCTATAGCAGTTGCTTTTTCCAGAAGCGACTCTATTGTTTTCATTACTGCCTTATATTCTTTTCTGTGCGTATTTTAGTTAACATCCCGAATCAACTTAGATGGTTTTTTTATTTAAAAATTAGAAATTAAATTTCATTTTTTGAAATTAGTTTTTAAACAAAAATATTCATCGCAATTTGATTGGACATTGATTTTATCCGGAACCTACAAACTTGAACAGAGTCAAACACATTGAAGTTTGAAAGAATCATTGGCACAAGTGAAAATCAGATCCGGGATGTATATGTTTTTTCGATTGCTCAATCATTTAAAAAAGAACTCAGACCAAGTACCAATCCGAAAAGTTGATAAAGGTGAAAGGCCTTCATTTAAAAAAACTTCTCCAAGAAAATTTTCAGGTACAGCCTAAGATTCATCTTTATATAATAAAATTTTCAGGTACAGACGAAAATTTAGAAATTTCCGAAAGAATTTTCAGGTACAGACGAAAATTCACCATTTCTGGAAGAATTTTCAGTTATGGACTACAAAGCCACAATTTTAGTCAAGAATATTTTTCGGAAAAGAAATGCAATGAACTTATCTTTTGACAGATAAGCTGACTGTCCCCTTACCAATCAATTTGTCCCAATGTCAAAAGGCTTATAGGACATCCAATCTACCTCCAATTCATATGGATGCAGTGGTTTTTCTTTAGAAAGGGGATTGGTTTCCACGGACCAATCTTTGGTATGCCAAAAGTTCATCCGGTAAAGGGACCGGTGTTGGGGGATTCCCCTGGTAGTTCCCTGATAATCCCACAAAACTATTTTTTCACCACTGGTAGGGTGAAGCATCCACCACTGTATACGATCTGGATACCAATCAAATCCGTAAGTATAAAATCCTGCTGAGGCGTCAAAGCCCGGAATGGCGGCAATGGTCTCCGGCTGATTCTGCATGCCGGTCAAAGGTGTCCTTACCCCGTTGTGGTTTTCTCTGTAGCTGGTTTCATAGATAATTCCTTCGGCCATATTGATGGTCCTGCCCACTCTTACCAATTCTCCCCGATGTCCGGTCCAAGTGCCGACATAAATAACTGTGGGATCGGCAAGAAGCCATTCAAAATCAATCTCACTCAATCCGGGAATGCTGTCGACATGATAGGTGAAATAACCTACCACCGCGCCAACATTGGGCTGAACAGTCTTTGCTTCGGGAACTTTCAATCTAGCGGCATAAGAACCAAAATGGGTAAAGCTCTTGGATATAATTTCCGGTCCCCTACCCGCCCCTGCACTGTCCAAGGGATCTATCTTGAAGGAAAGCACTTTAGTATCTGGTTCTATCGAAGAATTCACACCCATTTTGTATTTAAAATCGGATTTGTTTCCGGTAGAGCCATACCTGAAATATTGCGAGCTAGCCTCAGAAAAATCCTCCACAAATGATCTATGAAAATCCTGGGTCTGGGAAATTGAAAGGAAAGGGATAAGAAATAAAACTAAGGGGAAAATCAGTTGTTTCATGTTTACATGTCTTTGTTAAGTAATTTAGAGAATTTGACATAACAACTCATTATTATTTTTCAAAATATTCTGAACCCAAATTAAAAAAAAATGGCAGATAAAGAAACCCGAATACAAGAGATCTCCTATCTCGTGAATAAGATGGGCTTAATCATAACTTGTGCTCCTGCCTGCCTTAGGCAATCAGACAGAAATAAAGCTGAATTTCCTGATTCATGTATATAAACAAATCAGTGAAAATCAGCCAAATCAGCGTCATCAGCGTTCCAATTATAATCCTAAATAAAAAAACCGGACATAAACAATATCCGGTCTTCAATTATATAATTTGAGTGATGAAAGATTCTTTTTTCAAACCTTTGCCAAGGCCTGGTCAAGATCCTTTTTCAGATCTTCAATATCCTCAATCCCCACACTCAATCTGATCAGGGAATCCACCAAACCGACTTTTTCCCGCTCTGCTTTGGGGATACTCGCATGGGTCATACTGGCAGGATGACCGCTCAATGACTCCACCCCGCCCAAGGATTCTGCTAGAGAAAAATAATGCAGGTTTTCCAACACCTTATAAGCATCTTCAATTTTATTTCCTTTGATGGTAAAAGAAATCATGCCTCCAAAATCCCGCATCTGTTTTTTGGCTATGT
Organism: Aquiflexum balticum DSM 16537; assembly: GCF_900176595.1. GTDB lineage: Bacteria > Bacteroidota > Bacteroidia > Cytophagales > Cyclobacteriaceae > Aquiflexum > Aquiflexum balticum. Next base: position 2,928,417 of record NZ_LT838813.1, on the reverse strand, counting down.
CATGGTTTGGATGGTCTTCAAATCCCGGCCAATACACTTTATCTATTTTTGAATGAGCTTTCAAGAACCGGGCAATCGCTGCACCGTTTTCACAGTGTCTTTCCATTCTTAAGTGTAAAGTCTTGATTCCTCGCAACACCAAAAAACAATCCTGTGGTCCTGGAGTGGCCCCGCATGCATTTTGGATAAAGGCCAATTTTTCCAGCAATTGATCATCATTGACGATCAATGCCCCCATCACCACATCAGAGTGGCCGCCAAGGTATTTGGTCACCGAATGCATCACGATATCAGCACCCAAATCCAATGGATTCTGTAAAAATGGCGTAGCAAAGGTATTGTCCACCCCAAACAAAAGATGATGTTTTTTGGCCACTTTACCGATTTCTTCAATGTCAATGATGTTCATCATCGGGTTGGTGGGCGTCTCCGCCCATATCAGCTTGGTATTTGGCGTGATGTAATTTTCAATAGTCCTTGGATCTTCCATTGAAATAAAATGGAACTTAATGCCATATCGCTCAAAAACCTTGGTAAAAATCCGGTAAGATCCGCCATAAAGGTCATTGGTACTGATCACTTCATCTCCTGGATTCAATAATTTGATAATGGCATCAATGGCACCCAAGCCTGAGGAAAAGCAGAGTCCGTGTTTGCCGTTTTCTAAGGCAGCTAAGTTATTTTGTAGAGCTGTTCTTGTGGGATTGTGTGTTCTGGAATATTCATAGCCCTTGTGGTCTCCCGGTGAGCGCTGCACATAGGTGGAAGTCTGAAAAATAGGAGTCATGATCGCCCCTGTACTTGGATCCGGTTCTACACCGGCATGTATTGCTTTGGTACCAAATTTCATAATTGTCTTTTTCTTTGGTTTTTATCTATTTGATTTATTTTACGGAATGATGTCAGTCAACTGATTTCCTTTGTTCTTTGGGACCGAAGTCGGAAGACCGAAGACGGAAGTTGGTTGACCCATCCCGATAGCTATCGGGACGATGAAAGCCTGATTTAATTTATTGAACCATCTCTTTGATTGGCTTGGTTCATTAATTTCTAAGAATTAAGGTAATCTTAGTGGAATAAAACATAATAAGGTCATAAGGTTCATTCCATTAGATTTGGTTGAAATCAAATGCAGTATTGGTGACTTGGTCAGGATTTTCTTTCCTTTGCGATTACGTGGTCCAAAGATGGAAAAAAAGCAAGGGATATTCAAGGAGTTCAAAATTGCAGCAGAACAAAACCCAATGGTAGCTTCTGCTCTTCTATGGGTTAGTTTCATGCCATCACTTGGATCTTTACTTTTTGTCCCGATCACAATTAATTACTCCAGTTTCCTATCTCAGATAGATTTTACCGATGCCACTACAGTTATTTTAGGATTATTGGCCAGCATTCTTCTAATGGGCTTAGCACTGATGCCTACAACCTTGGTCGCAGGGTTATCAGGATTTATTTTAGGCTGGCAGGCATTCCCATGGCTGGTTTTGGGCTATACTTTAGCCACACTATTGGGGTATGGTTGGGGCAAAAAATTGAGTGGAGACAGTCTGGAACTAATCCTGGACAAGTACCCCAAAGCAAAAAAAATGTTGGAGCGGAAAAGTGGACGCATGGGAGAACTGATCTTTTTTGTCCGCTTAAGTCCCGTCATTCCTTTTGCCTTGTCCAACTTGATGTTTGCTCTATTAAAATCAGGCTGGAAAAAACTGGTGATTTTTGGAACCATTGGCATGCTGCCCAGAACCACTTTGGTATTTGTATCAGGAACTTTGGCCAGTGACCTCTATGCCGCTATCAGACAGGATGGTCTGAGTGGAAAAGTCTGGATTTTTGTATTCCTGTTGGTTTTGAGTTTTTGGGGAATTTGGAGGTTTTTTAGGAAATGAGGTTTCTCTTTTGAGACGTAAGACACAAGACGCAAGACTTGAGATGATTGGAAACCACTTACTTTTCCCTTACCCAAATCTTTTCTCCCCAATATTCGGGGGAGGCTTTGGATCCACTATATTTAGGGCAGGCTTTGATCCTTAACTTTTTTGCTCCAGCATTACTGTGAGCAGGTCTCGCATCTCGCATCTCGCTTCTTGGCTCTTGGTTCCCAGATATTCGGGGCAGGCTTTGGATCCACTAAATTTAGTGCAGGCCTTGATCCTTAACTTTTTAGCTCTACCATTACTGAGAGCATATCTCGCTTCTTGACTCTTGCCTCTTGCCTCTTGCCTCTTGTCTCTTGGTTCTAAAATCTACCTTCTACCCTTTAAAATCTGCCCTCTTTCACCTCAACAAATACATCTTCCCATAACCTTGCTTAAAGGCCTTATCCCCTGCTGTGGCGCGAGGTTCAACAAAAGTACCGTTTTTCCTGACCAACACCCGATAGATATAGACCCCATTGGCCAATTGATCCCCAAATTCATCCCTTCCATCCCAGGCGTATTCAGAAATATTATTACCAATTCGAATTGGTCCCAATTCATCCTGAAGAATTTCTCGGACTACCCTTCCCGACACCGTCATGATCTGGATCTTGACCTGATCGGGAACTTCTGAACCTGTTACAGTAAATACAAACCGGACACTTGTACTGAATGGATTTGGGTAAGGATAGAAGTTTGTAATACTGGCCTCATTGATTACCTCAAAATTGATTTCATAGGGTTTCTCAACCCCTAAGTCTTCTGTAATAATCCTAAATGTGTATAAACCATCTTCCAAAGGTCCCGGTCTAAGTTCAACTTTAAAACTGGAATTCTGAGTGGCTTCGGTCCACGATATTTTGGGGGAGGAGAAATTGAGCTTCTCAAACAAACAGCCTTCACAGGATTTTTTGAGGTAAAGCTCCAATCCCAAGGTATCCTTTTTGAGAATAAGAGATTTGTCATTTTTCAATAAAGTATTGATCATCACCGTTGGTGAAACAATATCTCCATCCATGATATAAACCCCATCAAAATTGACATCCAAAATCGCTGTGGCGTTATCTGGATTGACAATAAAATAGTTTTCAAGGTCAATGAAATTGTTCCTGAAGGTTTGTTCCTGATAAATTCTTGGATTGGCAAAAATATTCACCCTATTGTTTCCTGCTCTTCCGATAGAGTTAAACTCAATACTGAATTCATGTGTTTCCCCGGCCTTGACAGCAGGTATTTTTTTTGTGAATTTTTCTGATTTACGTTGATCCGTATTGAAGAATTCCCATTCCACAGTCAAAGAATCAGGGAATTCATATTTTGAAACATTGACAAATTCAAAATTGAGATGAATGATTTCTCCTTCCTGAACCGTTCTTTTTTCTTCCCTGTTTTTAAAAACCAACACACCCTCAGGCACTCCGGTATAATTGATCTGCCATTTGTCCAATTGTGCCGGAGCGGTCGAAAATTCGTCATCCATGGCATAGCGCAGTCGAAGTTGGGGATACAAAGCCGGATTGATGGAAGTCAAATCTATTTCCCCTTCCTGAACATTGGAAAAAATCACCTGTTCTTCACCGGAATTATTCAAACCTATAATGTCGAAAATGGCCAAATCCTCATTGATCCAATCCCTGACTTTGACATTATTGAAAAATCTCTTCCATTCAGAAGCAGGGCCAATTCTGGGTGTCAGGATACTACCGGATGTAAAATAACCTTTCAATTGCGTTTCGAATTCAATTACCTGTTCATTGGTTTCCAGTTCAATATCCCTTTTGGCCACTATTTCCAGGGCTTCTCCCGGTTTCATACCTTTCCTTCCATAAAGGATGTAAGGGTCTCCGCTTTGCAGGTTTCTCAGCAATGCTTCATTTGCCCCTATTTCCTTCATTTTCTCAAAATTCTCATCCGACCAATTGGAGAAAGTCACATTGCCCACTGAGAAAATAACCACGTAATCCCCTTCATTCAATCCATCAATATAATCCAAAAGCAGATTCTGCCCAGGCTGATTGAGCCAGGAATTTCTCAAACTTTGGATAACCTGCGGTACCCTGCCACAGCTTCTTCCATCCAAAATATCAAATCCAGTTGGAGGAATTACCAGATAAGGGGTCAATGACTTCTGCTCAAAAGCCACCAATCCCAAAGAACCATCAGGACAAAGTCTGCTATTGGCATTATTGACATTATCAATGATATATGGTACCTCTTCAAGATAAAACTGGGTATTTCTAAATGTCAGACTGTCCGTTTGGTTTCCAAAGGTAAATACGCCGATTTTCAGATTGGTATCCAGGTATTTCCATTCCTTTTTTACAGGATCGATTTCCAGGTTATTGAGTTGATTATTTCCCAGCTGAGGGAGTTCCCTTTGAGTCCAACCTTCGGGACCATTGTTGATATATGAAAAACTTCCATTTGTCCAGTCCTGACTTTCTCCTTCTCTGGGCTCCAAAAATCTCGTCCGCCAATAAAAAGTAACGGAGTCTCTAAGGGTTACATTTTCAAACAAATTGATATCCCATATAGCTAGATTTGAAGTGGAAATCCTGTTTTCCCGTCTTAGGGAAGACCCAAAATTAGCCTGCGTGTCTATCTGCATGACGATAGTTCTGGGCTCTACAGATTTCCCGGGAATCTGGGCAATAAGGTTGATTTCACTTTCATTTACAATGCCATAATTCTCCGGAATCAAATGAAGTGTCCCACTCAATGGGACAAAGCGGGATACCGTGACTGCGTTATTGGCAAAGGTCATCTCCGGAACAGAACGGGATGGATTGATCACTATATTGAAAATGTTTTCGCCAAAAGCCTGGATTCCGGTATTGGGAATAGCAACATCAATAGTATCCTTCCTGAATACCGGAGCCAACAAGCCTATTGGGTAGCTTATTTGGCTTCCGTCAGGAAGAGTCCTCCCAATACTGAATTCCAATGAATCAAAATCCACTCTTCCCAGATTCTTCAGTACAAATGACAATTTCAATGAATCTGCCAACGCATTGAACACGTCGCCTTCAAAACTGCTCAAAGTCACCTCGCTTTCTGTGATAGAATAATCTGCCTTATTAGCTGGAAATAAGCGCAAAGCAGGATCCCCCAACATGACAAGTTGCTCCGCATGCGACCTGTTCACATTCGATACTCCGTACCTGAAAAAAAACAGTTTTTCTGTTTCCCTTTTCACCAATCCAATAGGCTGGTAAATCATAGATGAATCCGAAAATGCCTTATTATAGAAGGATTCACTGAATCTCCTGAGATATACATCCACTCCAATATTGGCATGCGCCATAAAATTGGTAGCACCTTTCATGGGTGTCAGTACCCAATCCTCTCCAAAAGTATAGGCATTGCCAAAGGAATTTCCTGCGTCACAGCCGTTCAATAACAACATGGGGTATTTACCCCTGTTTTCGTAGCCCATAGTGGGATCCGAAGCAAAGCCTATCTCTATGTCAATGATAGATGGGGCTCCATGGCCAAAGAAAGTGATCAAGCTGGCCCCCTTATTTAATTCCCCTGAGATATCTATCAATTCTATGGTAGAATTTGAGCGCTTCCTATAGGTAGCAACATTTGCCGCCATATAAGGCCCTTCAGCAATGGTCTTAAATCCATTCAAAAAATTGAAATAACGGTTGAGTTCAAAAGAAGTTAGGCCTCCACTGAGATGAATAATATCCTTCTGCCATTCCTCGGAAATCCCAACAGCATCTTTTTCTTTGGCTTTTTCCAGATAATCCGCCACCTGCTGTGGAGTACGGGCAGGGATTCTACCTATGGCTACAGCAGCAACATAGGGATTGTTCGGATCAAGACCTATAGAATAGTTATTATCGGCATAGGGATATCCTGCCGGTGGAATCAAATCCTGAAACTGAAAAACTGCGGGATTCTGCCTGTAGAAAAAATTGGTGTTATTCGCTCTCGCTGTTGAAAACATACCCATCGCCCTGCCTATCATAAACAAAAAATCGGGCTTATGGATCGGATAATATGCACGTAAAAATTCATATACTGCTAAGGGAGATTTTTCTCCAAAATTGAACTGATTGTATAATTCATCAATGTTTACAATCAAAGTATCATAGGCTCCGCCCTGAGGGGAAGATCGATAAGCTCCATAAGCCAAAACCGGATCAATATAATTTGAAACTGGTTTTCTCAAGGACTTATGGGATAAAATGATATAATCAGCTTTGGTTTCAAGAAGTTTACGAAACTTCACTCTTTCCATGGTACTGATTGTTTTGATATTCAACTGATTTTCTACCAAAATCCTTGAATCCTGTCCATCCACCCCGCCCTGAAATCTGATTTGATTATTTCCGCCGCTCACATCTACCCTGATTGGATTATTGGGATCGCTTACTTCCAAGGCAAGATAATTCGCCAAAAGGTTATTGATGCCCAAGGCACTGTTTCCTTGAGGAAAAACAAACAACTCTTGGGCAAAGTCAGTATTTACAACCTTTTTGGGATAGGTAATTCTGATATAAGCAACTGAAACATTATCAGTTGCTTCTGCGCCCACAGGAGAAATCCTGACAAAAACCGTCCCATTCGCATTAAAATCTGATGCCTGCAAATCTATCACACGATTGATGGCCTGAAAATCCTCAAATTCAAAAGAAGCAACCTGTCTCAAGGTTACAGAACTTGGACCTATGCTTATTTCTGCGATGTGGGGAGTTTCAGCACGACCTGTCAATCCAATTTCCATTTTAGCTTCCCCTTGCAAAAACACTTCACCAAGACCTGTCAAGGAGATGGTTCTGGGATTGTTTTTGGTAATCTGCGCACTCATCCATCCCTGTCCTTCTTCAAAATCCGACAATCTTACACCGGGATTATACAAATAACTCAAATTGTATTGCTCATGAAAAATAGTCTGAGAAACCCCATGATAAGTGTCTATATCAGGAGTCCCTGCAGCAGGGGCGGATCGGTTTCCCATTCTTTTTCCATTGATCCCCGGAGTGATAGCCAAGAAAAAGGATGTAGTGTCATTATGGGAATTATAAAGAATATTGCCCACATGGGCCGGATCCTTGAAAAATTTGGCATCTAATGTGGCATCATTCCTTTTACCAAAAAAGTCTATAAAATCTCCGGGATCAAACCTGCCATCCTGCTCGCCCTGTACAAAAATTGAGACCTCTTCTCCTCTGTGAAAAATCCGGATATTCCTGGGATCAACTACGTTTGGATTGATTCCGGAAGCTGAAAGCGCTGTAAAATTAAGCCGGTGAATTCCGTCTGAGGCTGTATTGATTTTATAATAAGTCTGATCATAATCTATCCACTCCGTTTGGGAAAATCCAAAAGTGGCTACTATCAATCCCAAAAAAACAAGAACTAACCTATTAAACATATTTTCATCAATTGTCCCAACCTTTATTAATCCTGAACCTATCTTCCAGTTTTTCCAAACTTACTTTTACTGAAAACACATGGGAATAGGGGGTTTGAGAAACTCCTCCAATATCCGTCAAAGCATAATCAATTTGAAATTTTTCATTTAGAAAAACTCCCAAACCAAAACTTGGCTTCCAGACCATATAATAGGAAGCATCGAAATCCTTGATCCTTTGAACATGGCTTCCGCCTGCTCTCAAAAATACCAGATTCTTATACCCTGCCTCCAGACCTATTCGGGGATCAAAACTCACCAAGTTCGTTCTCAATATCGTATTTCTCTTCCCATCAAAAGTAAAATCCAGGTCTATCACACCCTGCAATCTGATTTCTTCACTGATGTCAATATCTCTTGTCACGCTTAATATTGCTCTGGGCAAAGTAAGTTCAATCGAATTGACGGGGATTTCATTATTGGTTTTTGAATAAATATCCCGGACCATCTCTGCGTTGTGAAACCAGGCGTTGAAAGTTGAGGTGATATCCCTTAGCATCAGACCAAATCTCCATTGATCCAAGAGGTAAATCCCCCCTACATCCAACCCAAAACCCCAAGCCTGAGCAAATTTACCGACATTTCTGTGGATGATTTTGGTATTGACACCAAATTTGAACTCATCACTGACATCTCTTGCATAAGATAAAATCAGGGCATAATCTGCCGCATTGAAAAATTGAATATTGTTATAATTCAGCGCGCCATTTGCATCATACAAAAATCTGGTATCCGGAATATCATCAACCCCAAACCTAATGAGGGAAACGGCAATCTGATTGTCTACATCGAAATTGGTGGTATAAGCCAGATAATCAAACTTCGCAATACCGGCAAAGTACTCTGCATGCATCAGCGTAAATTCATGCTGGTGCTGAACTCCCAATAAACCAGCAGGATTCCAATAGGCAGCTGTGACGTCCCGGACAGAAGACACCTGAGCACCCCCCATGCCAAGGGCACGGGCACCTATGCCTATGTTCATAAATTCATTGGAATATTTCGGAGCTATAGTTTGGGCATCAAGCTTAGCAAAACTGAAAAAAAGCAGCATTCCAATAAAACACCTGATAATCACCATTTATCGAGTCTCAAATTCTGTTGCAAAGTAAAAATAAATACTTAAGGAAAAAGCTTATTCCAAGAAAATTAAAAGAGTACAAATTTCAAAAAACTGTACGATTATGCACACAAAAACGTCCATTTGAGCCACATTCAATTTTCCACTGATTGAAACTGCATGTCAAGCTCAAAAAAAATCTTTTCATTCAAAATCCCATGAAATGTGTCTCTATTGAAAATAAATCAACTTTTTTATTTTTTTTTCTAAAAATGATGCGCTTTTACAATTACATATTAGGTATTACAAGGTACTATTTAAAACTTTGGTATAATTTTTCTTTACAATCTGTCAAATGAGGTACATCATGTGATCATCATGAGGTACCGATGAACTTAACAGATCAGAAAATATGAATGCTTCAAACACCCAGATTCAAATGCGGAAAGGACTACTGGAATTCTGCATTTTGCACATCATTTCAAGAGGAGAAGTATATGCCTCAGATTTGATAGAAGAGCTCACAGATTCAAAGATGATTGTGGTGGAAGGTACGCTTTACCCCCTGCTCAACAGATTGAAAAATGCCTCTTTGGTTACATACAAATGGGTAGAGTCAGAATCAGGTCCACCAAGAAAATACTACACCATCACTGAAGAGGGAAAAGAGTTTTTGGAAACCCTGAATGAAACCTGGGACTCTCTTGTCAGCTCTACCCAATTAATCACCTCAAAGAAATAAGCCATGAAAAAGACAATAAGTATCAACATCAGTGGTATCCTGTTTCATATCGAAGAGGATGGTTATGCCACATTAAAAAAATACCTGGAATCGATAAACAGACATTTCTCTGCATACAAGGATAACCAGGAAATCATTTTAGATATAGAAAACCGCATAGCGGAGATTTTCCTCAGTAAACTGAAAAACAACAAACAGGTAATCACCGCAGATGATGTCATCAAGTTGATTGAAAAGATGGGTACCATCGCTGATTTCAAAGCCATCGAAGATGAACAATCGGATGATGATGTGAATCAATCCAAACCGGAAACAGAGGAAAATGACTTCTACAAGCATATCACACCAAACCAAAACATCAAAGGGTACAAAAAACTGACCCGGTTGGAAAACAGAAAAATCCTTGGCGGAGTTTGTGCCGGCATGGCCAATTATCTGGCTGTTGATCCCCTATGGCCCAGATTGGTCGCTATACTGCTTTTGTTCAGCGGCAACCTGAGATTTGGCAGACCGGGATGGGACTTCCTGCCTTGGAATTTCGATTTCAGCCTCTCTTTGGGGATTTGGGCAGTGATCGCTTACATCGTACTGTGGGTAATCTTACCCGTCTCTTATGAAGAGCCTGAGGACAAAAATATCAAAAAACTATACCGTAATCCGGATGACAGAACTTTGGGTGGGGTAGCAAGTGGCCTGGCTGCCTATTTTGGCATAGAAGTGATTTGGATGCGCCTGTTATTCATCGGGTTGATATTTGCAGGTGGTTCCGGTTTTGTCATCTATATCATCCTTTGGATTATCACCCCTGTTGCTAAATCCATTACCGAAAGGATTGAAATGAAAGGTGGTGCCATTACTTTGGACAATATAGAAACCACCATCAGGGAAAATATGAATCCCATGCCTCCACGAGAAGAAAGTCAGGGGAAAAAAGTCTTGCTGGCACCTTTCAGGTTTTTGGGAAAAGTCATCAACTCCCTGGGAGAGGCCCTAGGACCATTCGGAAACTTCCTACTATCTCTGATAAGGGTTTTCTTTGGACTGATCATATTCCTTATCGGAGTGGCTGTTACCATTACACCACTGGTTTTATTGGGAGTTTATTTTGGAATGGTTCCTGATGCAGATCTTTACTGGGGAATGAGAGAAAACATCCCAATGGAATGGATAAGTGAGATCTTACCTGTTTGGCTTGCAATAGCCATAGGAGTTGCGATACTGATACCTGGCATAATCATTATTCTGCTTGGAATCTCAGTCCTGGTCCAAAGAAGTATCATTGATGCCAGGTTTGGCTTGGTAGCATTGGGAATATGGCTTTTGAGTATTGGTGTATCGGCGTTTCAGATTCCCAGAGTAATAAGTCAGTTCAAAACCGACGCAACCCACACTGTCGAACAAGAGTTGAATTTCTCTGAAGGAACCATGGTCTTGAAGTCAGCTTCTCAAACCGGTGATAAATGGTTGACAAACCAAATTAGTATCCAACTGGAAGGAACCGACGCCGAAAAGCCGATATTGATCCAAAATTTCAAAGCAAGAGGTAAAAATCAAGAGGACGCCACCAAAAATGCTACAGCTATCCTTTACAATTACAGCATCAAGGACTCAGTTCTTACCTTGGACAGGGTCATTGATTTAAGCCAACTGGATAAATTCAGGGGACAATCGCTGAAACTCAATATGGAAATCCCTTATGATGTACCATTTGTCATGGATAAATCCCTGCTTCCAATAATCCAGAATACCATCCACAGAAATGGATACAAAACAAGAGATGTCAATAGCAGGAACCATTGGGTTTTCAATGAAAACGGACTTCTTTGCCTCAATTGCCGCGACTCAGGAAAAACAAGTACTGCGGACAGCCTTTCAAGAGTCAAATTTGAAGGAGCCTATTTTATGAACAAATAATTCTAAGTAAACTAAACCAACTAAATTTAGGCAGGGCATCAAAAAGGTGCCCTGTTTTCATATATTTTATTGTATTTTTAAATAAACTATTATGTATGTACGCAATTATGCTGGAAGATTGGACATCTATGTTAATTCTCGTCTGAGGACTGAAATGCCCGATACATCCCTCCTGACTTCCGCACTGGGACACCCTGATTAAAATCCGAATATTTCTTGTACTGATTTCTGTTCTTCGGTAAGGATTATTGTTTTCTTGATGACTTCCTTGTTTGGGGTGACCAAACCTATTTCATGGATGTTCTGTATGATCTCGATTACATTTTCGGGGCTTAATCCGGCCTTTTTGGATTTGAGTATCCTGTCAAGTTCTTTGTACACTTTGTATGCCGTAAAATTCAGGCATATATGGGCCTCTATTCTTTCCCTTTTATGGTGGAAAACAGGCCTTATTTTCAATTCGTTTTTTGCAACCCGGAATGCTTTCTCTATCTGCCAAAGGTGGCGGTAGTTTTCCAGAACTTCCTCTTTGGTCATAGTTGAGTTGGTCAAGTATCCCTTGAGCCCATCCCATTTTGCGTCCATATCCACTTTTTCCTGGTCAAGTGCCAACGCCACTTCACCTTCCATTCTAAGAAATTTGTTGTAGCCTTTGTTATTGATACTCGACTTGGTAAGTTTCCCCGATTTCAACTGCATTTCTAGCCTTTTGACACCTCTTTCCCTATTGTACCGATCCTTTTTTGCCCGGTCTTGCGAATAGGTAACGACCAAGGTCATACCTTCTTTCTTAATTGCCCTGCTCTGGTCTTTTTCGAAGTCAAGCCCCAGGATTTCTTTTTTGACAGATTCTTTTTCATTTTTAATCCTTGCTCCCAAAATAAACTCGTAGCCTTTTTCGACAAGTTCCTGCACATTTTTGTTTGAAAGAAGGCCTGCATCTGCAACAACTGTGAGCTTTTCAAAATTGTATTTCATGCGGAAGCCCTCCAGAATGGGAAGGAATGTATCCCCCTCGTATTTGTTTCCCTCAAAAATATCATAAGCCAATGGATATGCGTCTTTGCTCACCAGCAAACCCAGTACAATCTGGGGATGTTTGTGCTTCCCGTCTTTTGAAAACCCGGGCTTTCTGATATCATCCTCTTTTTCTATTTCAAAGTAGATGGTTGTAACATCATAAAAAACCGCGTGGATGCCACCGTCCAAAACTTGCAGGGTATGTTCAAAGCTGATCTTTTGGACCAGATCCTTATACCTGGAATGCAGCCTATCCATAAAGCGGTAAATGTCGTCTTCGGAGTAAGACTTCTGTTCGTAACGGTAAAGATATTCTGTTGTTTTAAGCTTGCTTTTAGGGTAAACCAGACGGTATAACACAAGATCTTTGAAAAGCTCCTCATTGATCTGAGTAAAACCAATATCATCAAATATCTTCCCCAAAACATACTGTATGCCCACAAGCTTATGCGAACTGATTGAAGACAGCACATCAGTAAATATCCTCCTGTGATCGGTAAAGTCGATCTCCTGAAGCCCCATTTGTTTTTGAGCATAACTTTTGCCTTCGGCAACCAGACGCTCAATTTCTAAGGTATCTTTACTTGAGCCAATGGTCTTTAGAACCTTATATTTCCCTTGGCTTTTATCTATTACCTGTACACTGACAAGTCCACTTTTATTTGGCTTTTTGCGAACAAACATGGACTAATTTAATAAAATCATGCTCTGGGACACCCAAAACCAAAATATAAAAATTCTTAAACATTGAAAATCAATAACTTAAAAAATTACTGTGAATTACCTGCGGAAGTCAGGAAAAAGGTGCCCTGTTTTCATATATTTTATTGTATTTTTAAATAAACTATTATGTATGTACGCAATTATGCTGGAAGATTGGACATCTATGTAAATTCTCGTCTGAGGACTGAAATGCCCGATACATCCCTGCTCAACGACAGGCGGGGGTCTTCTGACTTCGGCCTTCCCTCCCTACCGGACAGGTAGGCGTCCCGATTGAAGAAGAATATAGGGTTACTGGCAAAGAAGCGTAGATCCATATAAACTATAACCCAAAGTCATCATGGATGTAAAATTGAAATTTTTAGGTGGAGCCAAAACAGTAACAGGTTCAAGGTATCTTTTGGAAGTCGATCATCAGAAAATACTGATAGACTGTGGTTTATTTCAAGGATTAAAAGAACTGAGACTTCGTAATTGGGACAGTTTCCCTATTCATCCATCAGAAATTGACATGGTCATGATCACACATGCCCATATCGATCACAGTGGTTACCTACCAAAACTGATCAAAGAAGGATTTAACGGTCCTATTTACTGTACCTATCCTACTATGGAACTGATAAAGATTCTGTTGTTAGACTCGGGCAAACTTCAAGAGGAAGAAGCTGCCTTTGCAACCAAGAAAGGTTATTCCAAACATGAAAAACCGCTTCCTTTATACACCATAGAAGATGCCGAAAAAGTTTTTCCCAAGCTACACCCCATCGAGATGGAACAGGTGGAAAAAGTCAATGAGAATATTTCAATTACTTATTTTAATGCAGGTCATATTTTGGGGGCGGCCATTTTAAAAATTAAAATAACGGGACAGTATCAGGAAAAAAAGATTGTATTTTCCGGAGATCTGGGCAGATTCCATGACCCAATCATGAACCCTCCCCTCAGAATTCCATTTGCTGATATTCTATTGATGGAGTCAACTTATGGCAACCGCAAACAACTTTCAAACCGACCTGAGGAAGAACTTGGGCTCGCAATCCGGGAAACTTATAGAAATGGCGGAGTTGCCGTCATACCGGCTTTTGCTGTGGGAAGAACCCAATTGATCCTGTATTATTTATTCCTTTTACAGCAAAAAGGGAAGATCCCCGATATCCCCATTTATGTAGACAGTCCTATGGCCATCAATGTAACTGAACTGTACAAAAATTTTGGGAAATACCATAAACTCTGTCCAGCATTGGAAGAAGATGATTGCAATCCGTTTTCCCACAAAAATCTCCATTATTACCGTAGTCAGGAATCTTCCATGTCTCTCAATGCCGTCAGGGGTGATGCCATCATTATTTCTGCCAGTGGTATGGCAACAGGAGGCCGGATTGTACACCACCTTTACCATAGACTTCCCAATGAAAACGACAGTTTTATTTTTGTGGGCTTTCAGGCAGAAGGAACCAGAGGCCGAAGGCTATTGGAAGGTGAGAAAACAGCGAGAATGTACGGTATTGATGTCCCCGTCAAATCAAAGATCTACTATATTGAAGGGATGTCAGCCCATGCAGACCAGGACGAATTGGTAGAGTGGGCCGATGGATTCACCACAAAGCCCAAAATGACCTTTCTTATTCATGGAGAAAAAGAAGCTTCTGAAGCTCTTGCAAATCGATTAAGTGAGGAATTAGAATGGAATGCTATTATCCCTGAATATCTGGAGAGCTTTCAGTTATTTGAAGGGATTTAAATAGTTATGGTTATATGCAAAGATGTCAGTTAACCTATTCCCTTTGCTTTCCGGGACGGAAACTTGAAGACCGAAGACGGAAATTGACGAGATCGAATAGATCAGTCTTTAACCATCTGAATATAATGTGATGAATTAGGCCAATAAAAGGAATGTACTGAAAATTTAATCCGGAAATCTGCTTGTGTCTATATTGGGAATGATCTTGATTGCATTTTTGTAATAGACTTTTTTCAGAACCTCATCTGACAGGCCCAATCCATACATGCTCCAAAATGCATGGTATTTCTTGTAATAAGGGAAATATTCATCTTCTGTTTCCAACACCCTGAAATAGGTGTAAAACTCCTCTTTGTTATAAGCATCTTTGGCAAAAAGCAGGCGGTCCTGATATTTTGTAAAAAAAGCTTTTGCCCTTCTTGGTTGCCTTCCGAATTCGGCTATCACAGCTCCGATGCCAAAATATACATTTGGGTATTTCTCCAAATGGGCTTCTGCCTTGTCCAGGTTATTGGCCATCCAGCCCATATGTGCATTGATAAATGTGGTTTGGGGATGCTTTGCAAAGACGTGATGCTGTTCGGCTATCAATTGATCAAAGGGAGCCGGATCAGTATCACTTCTTTTTCTTCCCGGATTGATTTTCAACTCCAGCCATCTTTCATTGTTGGCATCCATCGG
Organism: Aquiflexum balticum DSM 16537; assembly: GCF_900176595.1. GTDB lineage: Bacteria > Bacteroidota > Bacteroidia > Cytophagales > Cyclobacteriaceae > Aquiflexum > Aquiflexum balticum. The sequence continues at coordinate 2,913,195 of NZ_LT838813.1, read as the reverse complement.
GGACCAAAATGGCTCCGGATCTGCTGTATGGATAAGTACCGGTATACCGAGTTCCCCCGCTTTGGCCCATACAGGATCTAAATCAGGATGATCGACAGGAACTCTTTTCCCATGAATATCTTTGACAGAAAATCCAAGACTCTTGTAGATTTTCAATCCATTGGCACCATTTTGCACATCCTCTTCCAAAGCAGCAACTGCTTTCTTACTCCATCCCTCAGAACCAAAATCAGTGAAAGACAGATTGGTAAATACTATGAATCTTCCGGGAGCCACTCCATTGAATCTTCTGATCATCGAAAACATGTACTCCTGCTGGTCCAGATCACTGGCACCCCCTCTTGAAAAACCCCTCCCGCTGAGATTGACCATCACAGCCATATTGAGCTCATCCATTTCGCTTACCAGTCTGACCACCGTTTCCTGGGCCACATTCCATTGGTGACTATGCACATCAATAAAAGGGAATTTAGCTCTTTTGATAGGATTTTCTGGAACAACCAGCGTGGAAGGGGGATTGTATTCCTCGAAACTCATTTCCTGAGCAGCCAGCGGATTTGAAATCAAAATAGAAAGGCCAAAGAATAAAGCATATAGACTTGATTTTAATAGCAGTGATAAACCTGAAAATTTCATTTGTTCTTTTTTAATGTATTTTTGAATTTTAAAACAGGGATGGTTTAATCCATTCGAAAAATTGGAAAAGTATTCTGAAATTCCACACCTTCTGTCAAATATTTGCAGTTTACTGTACCATCCTGACTTCACCCAAAATATTTAAATCTGGTAAAACATCCGATGGTCATAAAAACTGAAATCTTGATCCGCCCCATAAAAAAAGGTGAACGCCCACCTTTCGAATTGTTGGAATTGGCGGATCCTTCTTCTTTAATGATCAATACGTACCTCCCCAAATCCAGAATTTTTTTAGCTGAACTAGAGAAGGAAATTATAGGTGTATATGTTCTACTACCCATCACTGACCAAAAGGTTGAAATCAAGAATATCGCAGTAAAGCCGAAATTTCAGGGAAAGGGTTTGGGCAAACTGATGTTGGGCCATGCCGAAGTGACTGCCCGATCTATGGATTATAAAACAATCAAAATAGCAACTGCAAATTCAAGTATCGCACCTTTGCATCTTTACCTATCTCAGGGGTTCCTCCTTCAGGAAATCATCCCTGATTTTTTTATAGAGAATTATGAAAAGCCGATTTTTGAAAATGGAGTGCAATGCAGGGATCTGATGGTTTTGGAAAAAAAAATTTAAATTTTTAACTGGTATTTTATTCCTCCAGCGAGGATACTAACCCGCAAAAAAACAGGCAAAAACGGTGGTTCCACCGAATTGATTCGAATTATAAAAACATGATTTTCCAAACAGGAAATAAGGATTTAGATTGAGCCGTTTTATTTAAGAGAAAAGATTTACTAAATATTAAGTCTTTATCTAGTAATAAAATTCTACAAAAACACCGTTTGCTTGCTTGCAGCAGATTTTCTCGCTGCATCCAATATCTCCACCACGATCATATTATTGCTCAAAGAATATAGACTATGTTTTTCCATCTTGATTTCCCCTCTGATTACCTTGGCAAAATAGGTGAACGGATCGACAAAAACTCCTAAATCCTTAGGAGACACTTCAATCCTCTCCTCATCCTGACCCCAAGTTTTCAATCTCATTCTGGACTTGTCTTCACTGATCACATAACCGGTTTCCCCATAAACTTCCATATCCTTCCGGTCAAAAGGCCAGTTCCACGATGCCTGAATAATCGCCTGGGCATCACCATAATCCAGGATAATTGTAGCCTCATCATCAACTTTGGGGTATATTTCAGGCTTGAAGGTGTTGGTAACTGCGGTAACAGATACAGGCCTTCTCCCTTTCATCAAATAAGTCATAATATTGGCCCCGTAACAGCCAAAATCTATCAATGCCCCACCACCATTTTGTATCGGGTCGGTCAGCCAATCCAAAAACTCTTTGCCAACACCGATTTCCTTTGGCCCTTTGTGGCCATGGTGAAATACCGCTTTTCTTATTTCCCCGAATTTATCCGTATCCTGAAAAAGTTGATAGGTTTTTTCAGTACTGGCATACCAAGAAGTTTCAAAATTTGTAAGGAGGTGGATCTGGTGCTTTTTGGCCAAGTTTTCCATTTTTAGAGCCTGCTCTAGGGAATAGGTTAGAGGTTTTTCAACCATGACATGAATCCCTCTCGGTGCGGCTTTTTCCACTGCTTCCAAATGGTCGAAAATAGAACCAAAAGCCAACACAGCCTCAGGGCTGGTTTCCTCCAGCATTTTATCCAAATCGGTATAAAAGAGTTTTGGATCGAGTCCATATCGTTTGGTATAGTTTGCTGACAATTCCCTATTGGGCTCGTAGATTCCAACCAAATCCACATCTGTTTTATCTTTTCTATTAAAAATCCAAGGCGAATGACCATGTGACAGACCTACCATAGCCATGCGGACGGGGATCTGTTCCTGAGACTGTGCAAAGGAATAATTCAAAAATAACACGAAAGCGAAGATTAGTAGAATAGTTTTTTGCATGGGATCAAAAGGGTTATAAGTTGCCAAAGAAGGTATAATCTAAAATTACACAATTCCGTGTTAAGTATCCTTAAAGCTAAAAAGGATTTGGTGAAGCCTTCATTCCATGTGGATCAATTTTATTATTATTTGAACCTATCTTTATGAATCTGAAAAAATCTTTTTTGAAGTTATTTTTCAAGAAAATTTTCATCCAACAGATAAGGATTGTAATAATGTTTTCAAAACCATATATTCAATGGTTTAAAAATTCAAGTAACTCTCACATTAACATAAATTAAAATGGAAAGAAGAAATACCATCAAAAAACTCCTTGCGACTATTGCAGGATTTGCAGGAATAGGAGCTGTAGCCAAAGCGGAAGCAGATTCCACCCCTGAAAAAGAAGTATTCAATGTCGTTCAGGATCAGGATATACCTTTGTTTTCAGGTTCCACCAAGTTGGGGAATATGATCTTTGTTGCCGGTAAAGGTGCGCATTTTGATGGGGACATAAAGGCGCATACCGACCATGTGCTCAAAGAATTGGAAAAGGAACTGATCAAAGCAGGTTCATCCATGGAAAAGGTGCTTAAGGTTAATGTTTACCTCCATGACCTGAATGACTATAAAGGAATGAATGAAGTCTATAAAGGAAGGTTTGGAAAAAAACCACCGGTAAGGACCACAGTAGCCACTTATGCCGGAGTTCCAGGCGATTCTCTAGTGGAAATGGACTGCATTGCCTACATTTAATATTCAAAATCACGACCGGTTATCCGAAGCTTGTAGCTTCGGATTTCTGGGTCCTGAGTCTTTGACTCATATCCGCTTTTCAATCCCCTCACCCAACAGTCCGAAAACAGAATCTTAGCACACCCGTTATCCGAAGTCTTTGCCTTTATCTTTTCTCAGCTCTTGCTTCTCGAATCTTGGCTCTCGTTTCTTGGCTCTTGCATCTTGGCTCTAGTTTCTCGTTTCTCGCTTCTAGCCTCTCCCTTCTAACTTCCAGTCTTTTTCCAAGTTCAAATCACCTCAGCACCACCGGTTCACTCCGACCATTTAAACTATAGACAATTACACCGTCTTTGATGGTCATTTCACATTCAAAGCGCTTATCAGATTCCAGTTTGTATCCGTTTTTATCCCAAATACCAAATTGTCCTTGCCTTACCTCAATCAATGCCAAATCGGCTATTGCACCTTCTGAAAGGTGACCAAGTTCTTGCCTTTTTATTGCTTTAGCAGGATTCCAGGTACTTGCCTCTATGATGTGGGGAATTTCCATACCCATAGCCATAAACGTACTCATGACATTTAGCATGTCTTTCATGGCTGCATTCATACTGCCTTTGTGCAGGTCAGTACTAATGGTATTGGGGAAAAATCCTGCCTCTAAGGAAGGAATAGCCTGTCTGAAATCAAAACTTGCACCTCCATAACCCACATCAAATAAGATACCCCTTTCCTGGGCTTGCCTGACAAAAGGCTTAAATTGACGTGTCTCATAATCTACCACAGGTTCCCTTGCACCACCCAATTCAGCAAATACGTGGGTGTAAATATCTCCAGGACGAAGATGTTCAAAAAACAATTCCCTGAGCCTTAATGGCGCAAAGGCCATAGATCCTCCAAAATCGATGATTACAGGCATGTCTGTGATATTGCCTGCCTGTACGGCTCTGTCCACTGGTATCCAGTCTCTTTTGGCATAATGTGCCACTTTAAAGCCTACCACATGCTCTTTGTATTTCAGCGCCGCTTGTGCAGTAAGTTCTGCATTCATATCAGAAGTATCCTGTTCGTAAGCTCCTCCGCGCATCCCCTCTCCTACTATATTCATAAAGGCCAAAACCCTGGTTTTGGAATGGTCAATGATATTCTCCTTAAATACATGGATGTTTTTCCAACCTGGCCCACCACAATCCACGATGGTCGTCACACCTGACCTGAAAGTAAAGCTGTCCGGGTCAACGGCCGTAAGTCCGTCACTCAGATAACTATTGGGTCTGGTGCCATAAAAATTGTGACCATGTATGTCTATCAAACCGGGCACAACCAATAAACCGCTGGCATTCACCACTTGACTTGCTCCTTTTGTATCTATATTTTTTGCGATTTTGGCTATCACACCATCTTGGATTGCCACATCCATCATTTCATCAATGTTGTTTTTGGGATCTATTACATGTCCTCCTTTTATCACCATTTGGTAATTTTGAGCTATCAGACTGATGGGAGCAAAACATAAAAAACAGATCAATAGGTATCCTGACTTCTTCATTTTTTTTAATTTTTGGGGTATTAAACTTTTGCAGCAATCAATTCTTCCTGTATTCTTTTGGCTACAATCTTTTCTTCATTCGGCCTTAGCATCCAAACAGTACAACTGATTTCATGGTCACCGTTACTTATTACTTCTATGGAAGGATTATCCATTCTCAATTTTTCCTGCATTTGGGTGCGGTTGAGATTTATCACTGCAGGGTCCCAGGCAATTTTCAGAAAAGGTGTATGATTGGCAATAGGAGGAACAGATACTGATGTCGTCACTCCATCAACTTTCTTGGCCATTTGCTCTATAAGGGAAATTTTTTGCTCCCATGATTTCCATTCCTTTTCATGGTCTTTTTTCACGTACAACTCTAAGGCCACATACATGCCAAGGATTTCTTCCTTATTTACTTTCATCCCTCTGCCGATGGTATTTCCTCTAGGCGGGGCACTAAGCCTAGCTGCTTCAATAATATCTTTTCTACCCATAAGAATACCTGCACTTTGCGGCCCTTTCATCGCCTTTCCTCCGGATATGCAGACCAAATCGAATCCCATATCATTGAATTTCCATAAATTTTCTACCGGAGGTACATCCGCCGCCATATCTATCATTGTGGGGATATTATGCTTTTTACCCAAAGCCACCCATTCTTCATGTTGGATTTTCCCATAAGGCGCTTGATAGTTAAGAAACCATAACATGGCCGTTTTTTCATTGATGGCATTTTCAAGTTCCTCCACAGTTTCCACAGGAACCAATGTAACTCCGGTATTGGTCAAAGAATGCACATAGGCCACATTATGGCTTTTTTGCACTATGACCTCAGATTTCATTCCCTTGAGATTTGGAAGTTGGGCGATTTTATCTTTGTCTTTTCCGGTTAATACTCCTGCAAGGCCCAATACCATTGCCGACCAACAACCGGCAGTAACTGTAGCTGCCTCTGCATGGCATATTGCCGCAATTTTTTCTCCCACCCTATCCTGAACTTCATCCAACATGATGAATTCTTTGGAAGAAGCCTGAATGGTTTCCATGACTTCTTCGGGCATTAGAGATGCTGTCATAGCTGTATAGGTACCGGCAGCATTGATAAATGTCCTCAAACCCAATTCCTTAATGAGATCTCTTGCCGGAATTGATGGGGAATTGGCCAATACCGATTGAACCGGAATGCCACTTCCAACGATTGTTCCCACCAAAGGAAGGGCAGAAAGTCTTTTCAGTAATGTTCTTCTATTGATCATATCTTGTTTTCTTTTGGATTTGAAATCTATTTTTTTGGACAATCAGGAGGGGATTAAGGAAATATAATAATTCATCCGATATGCTGGGGAAAGTTTGTTCGATATTCTCAGTTCAAAGATTGGTGTTTTTAACTGCCAACTTTCAAAGCTTTCCGATATAAATGCATCCATTTTGCAAAAAAGGAGTCTGCTTACGAGAAAGCTGATTACCGGTTGAGTATATTTTTTAAATCTATATTATTTAAAAATATTCCGCAAACCATTGCACATACTATACACCCATTTGTACAATAAGTATAAAATAAACCTATACTATATTCTGAATATGTTATTCAAAAATAATGAAATCGAAAGTTCTTTTAGTCAAGCAAAAAAATTACTTGAAAACCAAAGTCCCAAAATACTTCGGAAGGTGAAAATCCGGTTTTGGTTGGTCCACATGTGACCAAGTCAGGTAATGTGGATTCCGGGTAGTGCTCGCTGTTTTATAAAAATTGGCCTTCCATTTTACTCCCGATTCAGGATGGCTGATACCTGCATATTGTTTCAGAATTTTAAATGGCAATTTGAATTCAATCGTCCAAGTAATGTCTTCTACTATTTCAGGAAAAACCTTTTGAGGAAGTGAATGGGCAATTTCCACTTTTCCGATTTCAGCTTCGTCCAGAAAAACATATTCCTTTCTAGGTACTGTTACATATTGCATCAAAGGAACTCCACCACAATTGATTTCAAGATTGAAGTAAAAAAGTGGTTTTGACTCATCTGGAGAGAAAAAGAATTCCACACAGGAATCGCCTGAGACATGTCCATTGGTCTCTTGCACCAAGCAATGCACAAACTTATCTTTTACCAAGAAAATACCATAGATGTTTTCATCATCATATAAAAGCTTGGCGAATGTCGAAGGAAGAAATTGGGGTTTGTTCCCCATATAGTGGGTTATTTCCACTGTTGGCACATTTTCCCAAATTGGCTTATCCCAAACGCCATCAATCAAAATTTCTCCTTCCAGACGATTGACCTGATAAACCGGTTTTTCTGTAATTCTATTCACCATTGTTGAATCTTTTAATTGTTGAGCTTCTGAGCTCAATACCATTAAACAAAAACAAATCACCAAAATCAAATCATACTTTTTTCTACCCATCATCTCATTGATTTTCTATCTGTTTCCTCACATTTCCTACTTCTATGGCAGAAATACTCGGTGAATTATTGCCAAAGTTTTTCCTGATGTAAGTCAATACTGAGGAAATTTCAGCATTGCTGAGAAAAGAATGGGAAGGCATGACGCCATTGTACGCTACCCCATCCACCAAAATAACTCCTTCAAGACCATTAAGTATCAATTCAATTAAAGGTCTGTTCCTTCCATTTACAACTTTGGAATTGGTAATGGGCGGAAATCGGTTTCCATCACCCCGGCCGTCTCTCTGATGACAGGTACCACAATATAGATTATAAACCTGTGCCCCACTTTCAATCAGTCCGGTTTCCAGATTGTCGCGTTCCTTATCCGGATTTTTAATATTGGTTCTTTGGTTTTTTCTTTCTTCAAGCTTGGACAAAGCCTCTTGACCAAAGTCTGATCTATTCCCTTTGTACATGATACGCCAGATTTTACCTTTTACACTTTCGGAAATATAAAGAGATCCATCAGGCCCCATAGCAATTCCCATCGGACGGGCCAATGCATCGCCCGTATTTACAATGGTATCCAAACCGGCAAATCCATCCGCAAAAACTTCCCATGAACCTGAGGGTCTCCCCTTTTCGAATGGCACAAATGCAACAAAGTACCCTCCTTGGGGGTAAGGACCCCTGATTGTAGATCCGTGAAATGCAACAAAAGCACCATTTTTATACCTTTCAGGAAATTGATCCCCTTTATAGAAAAAAAGGTCATTGGGAGCAAAATGACCGGGAAAACCAACCAATGGCTGTTCCACCAAATGTGCATCTCCCTGAATCACTCCATCGCCTCCATATTCGGGGTTAAGTTTCTTTTTCCCTTCCAAATGATCATAGTAATAATAGGGCCAGCCACCATCAGTACCTTCTTCTACCCTAAAAAATTCCTCTGAAGGTAACAAAGCACTTTCCCAAGGGCCAAAAAGGTCAGGCCAAGACTTGTTCATATCATCGCGTCCATGCTGGACAACATACAATTCATTCTCAGCCACATTCCAGTCCATTGCCACGACTGACCTGATTCCCGTCGCATATCTTTTCCCATCTTTTTGAGTCTGATTAAGCTTGTTGGCATCAAATTGCCAGATTCCGCCATGCCATTCCAATTGAGGACAAGGATTCATTCCGGGCGAGCCAGGCTTTCTGTTCAATTCCTGACAGATATCCCCCGGAGACCCAAAAGGCACGTAAATATGGCCTTTATCATCAAACGCGATAGGTTTCGCGATATGTTCGTACCCATATTCGGCGTTTTTATAATCATCCGATAAAATCAATTCGGGTTCACCTACCGGCAATAAATCATCGGGATCCATTTTGTATCTGTACACCTCTCCTGCAGTACTGAAATACAGGTAACCATTATAGATGCGCATGCCTGTCCCATAATTGCCCTGATCCGGATATCCCCCAAAGTATTCCACCATATCGGCTTTGCCATCCTGATCGGTATCTCTGATTCCCACTATCCCCCGCCCTTCTTTATCAGGAACCCGAAGTTTGACATAAATGTCTCCCAATTCACTTACTGCCAAATGTCTGGCCCTGCCAATGCTGTCCACAACCACAACTGCTTCAAATCCATCCGGCAAAAAAAGGCCTCCATTACCTTCATCGCCATTGGGAAGCTTAACTTTTGGTTGACAGGAAACAAAAACGAGAATAAAAAATATAAATCCAATCCAACAAAAAGAATAACTACTTACTGAATCCATTTTATAACGCACCAATTTCATAAACTTTTTTGGATTTTGGAATTGCTTTAAATTTTGGGTGAACAGAACTTTATTTTGATAAAATTCACTTTCTCGAAATATAAGATATTTATAAAAATTCTATTCGCCATTTATCAAAAACTCAGGCTGTGATTTAAACTATTGGCTCAAAAATCCAGATCTACAAAATTGAATTTAACTGGATTTCTTAGCTTTTGGCTTTTCTCTCCTTTGCAATATTAATAATCAATAATTTTTTTTCAATTACCGGATAAGCACTAAGAGTTTGATTAAAGGCTTGACTTCTCAGCCTGTTTAGGAATGCGGTTGTTAATTATAAAATCCTAATGGATCAGTACATTAGTTCACTCTCTATTTGTTCCTTCCTGAAAATTTATTAAATTTTCTATCTGAATATTGTCGGTAAAATTTTATTCAAACGGCGGTATTCTATCCTATTACAAAACCAATTCAACCCAACTGAATTATCCTCTAACTTCATTGATTTTTTTCAAATTAATCTTTTGAAAATTTAAAATTATACCGATCAAATAGTTCCTATTTTATGTAAATATCCAGTTCTATGAAACAAGAATTCAATTGGCATAACATAGATGCAACCGAAGTAGCCCGAATACTAAATGTATCTATTGAAACGGGACTGAGTTCCCCAGAAGTGGAAGAAAAAACCTTAAAATACGGGAAAAATGTTTTGACCAAGAAAAAAAGGCAAAGTGCTTTTGCAAGATTTCTTTTACAGTTTCATCAACCTTTGATTTATATTTTATTAGCTGCAACAGTAGTCACATTTTTCCTGGACGAGATTGTGGATTCCGCAGTCATCTTTGGAGTAGTTTTGATCAATGCCATCATCGGATACATTCAAGAAACAAAAGCTTTGAAAGCAATTGATGCCCTCGAAGGAAGCCTTGCCCAAAAAGCTGCTGTCATCAGAAATGGAAAAAAACAGATCATTGAGTCAGTTGAAATAGTACCTGGTGATGTGGTTTTATTACGATCAGGGGATAAATTCCCAGCTGACATCAGGCTTTTCGAACTTCAGGACATGCAGGTAGACGAATCTGCGTTGACAGGGGAATCTGTGCCAGTTCAAAAACATATAGATCCTGTCCCGGCTGAAAATGTACTTGGGGATAGATTCTGCATGGGTTTCTCTTCCACCAATGTGACTTATGGTCAGGGCCGGGGAATAGTTGTTGCAACAGGCGATTATACTGAAGTTGGTAAAATTCAGCAATCCATAGCAGGGGCCCAGGATTTGGAAACCCCATTGACAGAAAAAATAAAAAAATTCAGTCATTTACTGCTCAAGGTGATTATCGGACTTTCATTCATTTTGATTGTCATCGGATTGATCCGCGGTGAATCTTTTGGAGAAATATTTATGGTTGCAGTGGCACTTGCGGTTGGAGCAATACCTGAAGGTTTGCCCGTAGCTGTGACCATTATGCTGGCATTGGGTGTTTCAAAAATGGCCAAAAGAAAAGCCATAATCAGGAAACTTGTTGCTGTCGAAACTTTGGGAAGCACCAATGTAATCTGTTCAGATAAAACCGGAACGCTGACTGAAAATCAGATGACAGTCCAAAAGATATTTGCGGGAGGTTATTTTTTTAATGTCACCGGACTTGGATACAACCCGGAAGGAACTGTCGAATTGAATGGCCTGCCTGCAGATCTCCAACTTTTCAAATCTCTTTCACTTTGCTTACAGGCAGGAATACTTTGCAACGACAGTGGATTACGAGAAAAAAACGGCGCTTGGATGATAGAAGGTGAACCAACTGAAGGTGCGCTATTGGTTTCAGGATATAAAGGAGGCTTCAAATTAGAAGAACTTGAATGTGATATGCCGAGAATCAGCAGCATACCTTTTGAATCCGAATACCAATATATGGCGACACTCCATGGAGGAGTTCAACAAATTATTTTCATGAAAGGGGCCTCTGAAGCGATTTTGGAAAGATGTAACTGGATGTATGATGAAAATGGTGACCTGACTGCATTAAACAAAACCCAAATACTTTCCGAAGTTGAAGAATTGGCTTCTCAGGGACTTCGTGTGCTGGGCTTTGCAATGAAATATCCGGCAACAGAACTGGAAAGGGTAAATCATGAAGATACCGGTTTGGAAATGATATTTCTGGGGATACAGGGAATGATAGACCCTCCAAGAAAAGAAGCTATTGAAGCAGTGGCTCTATGTCAAAAAGCGGGTATTGATGTCAAAATGATTACAGGTGACCATGCCATCACAGCAGCTTCCATAGCTGAACAGATCGGATTACAGGGTCTGAGAGAAAACGGCAAACTCAAAGCACTAAATGGAAAGGAATTACAATTACTCGATAATGGCGATTTTGGTGATGCAGCAGAATCTGTTGCGGTTTTTGCGCGGGTATCGCCTGACCAAAAACTCCGTTTGGTAAAAGCCCTTCAGGAACGTGGCAAAATTGTTGCGATGACCGGAGATGGTGTCAATGATGGACCTGCACTCAAACAGGCCAATATTGGCGTAGCCATGGGGATAACCGGTACAGATGTGGCCAAAGACGCTTCGGACATGGTTTTGACAGATGATAATTTTTCCTCTATAGAAGGTGCAGTTGAAGAAGGGCGTGGGGTATTTGATAACCTGACAAAATTTATCGTTTGGACACTTCCCACAAACCTTGGTGAAGGGCTTGTTATACTGGCTGCAGTGGTTGTCGGCTCCCAACTTCCCATTTTACCGGTACAATTGCTTTGGATCAATATGACTACCGCTATTCTGTTGGGATTGATGTTGGCCTTTGAACCAAAAGAGCCCGGAATAATGGATAGGCCTCCTAGGCCTGCCAAGCAGCCGATCCTGACAACGGATTTAATAATGAGAACACTTTTGGTTGGTACCTTGATGATGTTTGCCGCTTTCGGTTTGTATTCCTATGAAGTGGATTTTGCTAACCAATCTGTTTCTTATGGGCAAACAGTGGCAACAAGCGTATTTATCTTTATGGAAGCAGCTTATCTGTTTAATTGCCGCTCCGTGGTAAGGCCTCTGAACGAAATTGGATTTTTTACCAATAGGTGGGTCTTTTTTGGCATTGGAGCCATGACCTTTTTTCAATTGATTTATATCTACACATCGGTAATGAATACGCTTTTCAATTCCAGTCCATTGCAAATGGACTCATGGTGGAGAATTATCGGCGTTTCTGTGGCCTTGTTTGTAATTGTAACCATTGAAAAACGAATCCGCTTCAATCTTTCAAAACCCACAAATAAATAATATGCTCCTTGCCGTCCGGAAGTTTGATTTTTTGAACTTTGTCAGGCTCCCAATCTCCCATATCAAATCGGTGTGATATGATCCGGGTTCCAGCCTTCATTTCAAGAATCCTGGGTCTGAGCTTCAGATTGATATCAGGAAATAAATACAAAGTCAACACTGTGGCCTGACTTAAATCAAGTTCAAACAAATCTCCTTCAATAAAGCTGACCAAATCCTTCACGCCTGCTTCTTTTGCATTTTGGTTTGCCAAATTGACAAGATCTGCATCAATTTCCACCCCTATTGACCTGATCCCATATTGCTGTGCAGCATATATGGAAATTCTGCCATCTCCCGAACCCAGATCATATAAAATATCATTCGGATTGATTTCGGCGATCTCCAGCATAGCCTTCACTACTTCAATAGGTGTAGTTACAAAAGGAACCAAATCTGAAAAATCACTGGATTTATGCTGTGCTTTCACAAGCAGAGCCGATAAAAATGCTGCCAAAAAGAGTAAATTAAATTTGAAACCGGACCTCATTGATTTATCGGTTGATTTGATCAATTATTTTTTATCAAAAATTTCCTGTTCGGATTATTCAATTCACTGAATCAATAAGCAACAAATTCAAAGCCTATTTTGGCTTATTCAATACATAAGCCTCCAATCCAATATTATTCACTCCAATAAAAAGCATTTTATCATTCCCTACATTCATAATTTGAAGAGACTTGACATCACCCATAAAATTCAGGCCTGAATCTTTTTGGGACACAAATTCAAATCCACCGGCACCATCTCCCTTGAATAACTGCCCAAAGTTGGAATCCATCACACCAATCCTCAGCCTGCTTGAATTCTGGTTTCCCGCCAATATAAAATCCAGTTTGCCATCTTGATCAAAATCAAGTACTGAAATGGCATAAATCGGGGTAAACTGCGCCTGCATAGGAAGGGAATGGACCACAAAACTTCCTCCTTTGTTTTCCAAATAGACCGACCGAAGTTCATCCGCTGTCAAAACAGAAGCTTTTGAAAGTTGATCTTTGGTAAATATATCATTCAGCTTCGCTTCGGAGTAGGATTCATAGTTGGTGAATTTGCTTCGCAGCCCATACATTTGATCCAACAATTCATCCCTGCTGGCGAATGGATATTCCACTCCTTTAATGTATTGGGTCAGAATAGGATCTATTGAACTGTTGCCGTCAAAATCAGCATAAGTCATTCTCAATGGTTCTTGCTTACTGGCTTTCAACTGAGAATTTAAGCCGAAATTCCCCACAATAAAATCCATGTCCCCATCTCCATCAAAATCAGCCATGGCAATAGTTGACCACAAACCATTGATGGGGGAATCAAAAAACCGGGAAGTCGCTTCTTCAAATTTTCGGCCTTCCTTGTTCAGGAAAATCCGAATAGGCATGTATTCTCCCACGACAATCAGGTCAGGTCTACCATCTCCATCCAAATCCGTCCAAACCGCATCCGTAATCATCCCACCAAATTCCAATTCAGGTATGGTTTCGGCAATGACATCTACAAATCTACCACCACCGGTATTTTTGAGGAGAATGCTCTTGGGGCTTTTTGGAAACTGACCGGGAATTACCCTACTTCCAATAAACAGATCTACCAGTCCATCGCCATCAAAATCAATTGGCTTCACGCGGGACGCACTTGAGGTAATTCTTGGCAGTCCATCTTCAGATTTGACAAATTTGCCATCGCCTTGATTGATGTACAGTCTATCCTGCAGATTTTCATCCGTAGATATATAATCATGAAATCCCCCACTAGCCAAATACAAATCAAGATTACCATCTCCCGTGGCATCAAAAAAAACAGCATCAGCATCTGTATATCCCTCATCTTCTGAAAGATCCAACCCTTTGGATTCTTTAAATTCACCTACCGAAACCTGATTAAAGAGTTTACCGGGTGAGCCTTTGGTCCCGCCTGCAAAAACATCATTCAAACCATTGTTATCGACGTCTCCTATCGCCATGACCGGGCCGCAGGTGGTCAACATGTGCAGTAATAATGGCTGCCTTTTGAAATCATTGTATCCATACTCCTGATGCTTAAAGTCTACAGGAGATTGAATCTTTGTGAAAATGGGTTTCAGGTCGGGTGAATTTTTGAAATTGCTTAAGCTGGCATTTTTCTCTTCTACTATCATTACTTGATTGGCCGGAATGTCGTAGATTTTTTCAGTTTTTCCACTCTGCCATACGACTGTGAGGGAATCTACTTTTTGATTGTTGCCAATTCCGAAATGCACCCGGTGACTGACTGAGGATTGAAATCCTCTTGTAGGCTGTTGCTCAAAAAACTGAACCTTTCCTTTGGTATAGGCTGATATTTTTGCACCGTACCCAAAAGTATTCTGGCCTTCTCCTTTAAGATCAAGTTGTAAAAACCCAGCTGTCTCTGTATCGCTTGAAAGTTGATTTCTAAAAATACCCGCCGGAGCATTGAGGTTATTGACGACCAAATCAATATTCCCGTCATTGTCCAGGTCGGCATAAGCAGCGCCATTGGAAAAATTGGGTTGGGAAAATCCCCAATCATTACTTTTATCGGTAAATGTCAGGTCCCCGTTATTTTTAAAAAGATAATTATGGACCGGCGTAGAACTCATACTTGTCACCAAAAACAGAGTGTCCGCGGTTTCTTTGTCCCTTGCCTTATTGAAGTAATAATCCCCCTTGAATTTCAGAAAATCTCTGTTGGTATAATCCCTGTAGTAGCCATTGGAAACAAAAAGGTCTTTCCAACCATCATTGTCCACATCTACAAAAAATGTTGCCCAACTCCAGTCGGTATTGGATATGCCTGCCAATTGTCCTATTTCACTGAAAGTCCCATTACCATTGTTGAGATGCAGCATATTTCTCATATTTTGATGGTAGAAACCTTTCATTACCATCAGGGCATATTGTTCATAATTTTCTGGCCCATACAGCAGTTTTTGTCTTTTATTATCCTCCGGCAACATGTCCAAAGTGTAGATATCAGGAAGACCATCATTGTTGACATCACTGATATCAGAGCCCATAGAAAAGTAAGAAATATGCTGAAGGTGGTCTGTAAGCTTTTCAGTAAATGTCCCGTCGCCATTGTTGAAATATAAATAGTCAGGTTCTATATAATCATTTGAAATATGAATATCGGGATAGCCGTTTCCACTGATGTCAGAAACGGCAATGCCTAGTCCGAAACCCATAGAATTGCCCATAATCCCGGCTTGTGAACTGACGTCCACAAATTTCCCATTATCATTTCTGAAAAGTTTATCTCCGGCATCAGGATTCCTGTCCTGCCTCGCCTGATCAAATTCAATTTCATTGATCACCTTAGTATTATGATTCAGAAGATACATATCCAAATCCCCGTCCAGATCATAATCAAAAAACAACGCCTGAATACTATTGGAAGGATCATCCAAACCGTAAGCTGCGGCTTCCTCCGTAAATGTCCCGTTTTTCTGATTGATAAAAAGCTGGTTTCGTCGTGTGTCCGGACTCCCTTTACCTGAAAAGCAGACATAAATATCCAGCCAACCATCACTGTTTACATCCGCCATGGTCACCCCTGTGGTCCAGGATTTTCTTCCTTCTACCCCTGCTTCTTTGGTAATATCCTTAAACTTGAAATCACCTTCATTGAGATAAAGCTTATTGGGAACCATGTTGCCTGTAAAATAAATGTCATCCAGACCGTCATTGTTGATATCCCCAACTGCTACCCCACCGCCATTATAAAAATATTCATAGGTAAGTATATTATTCCCCTGCCCTTCACTCAGGGTATTTTGAAATCTAATACCGGTTTTCCGTGCAGAAAGAGACTCGAAAATGGGAACGTCCCGTGTTTCCTTAAATGGGTCATAATTGAAAACATTAATCGGTATTAGAATTAATAATGCCAGGAAAAGAACCTTCATATCTGTTTTTTTACATTGAAGCCACTTTCGAAAACGTGAATAGTTTTCATTTTTGCAGCCGCATAAATCTACATGTTTAACACAAAATTAACAAAGTTGAGAGCTTTCCTGTATAGAAGGAAGTTATTTTAGATCAAATCAACTTTTGTGCCCCTTTCTATTCCCCGAACCTTCTTATATTTAAAAGCATGTTTATAATTCCTTTTATGAAAACCATCACAAACACCATCCTAAACAACCTTTTGAATACATCTCCCTTGGTCATTGGGGTTGTATTTTTGTCAGCTATAGGCTGCCAATCCAAAAAAAACAGTGAACTGATGTGGAGTAAGGACTTCCCGGTAATTGGTTCCCAATCCTCTCCAAGGACTGTAGATTTAAATGGAGATGGAATTTTGGATATTGTCATGGGTGCGGGTAAGAATGAGTTTCAGCCCAGTGATATGGGAATACTGGCTATAAATGGTAATACGGGTGATCTATTATGGCATCATGAATCAGAAGATCAGGTTTATGGATCGGCCACATTTTTGGACGTCAATGGAGATGGGGTCAAAGATGTTTTCATAGGTGGAAGGTCACCACATTTCCGTGCCATCGATGGCAAAACCGGAAAATTGATTTGGGAGTACAAATATATTTATGAAGATCATCCTATACTTCAATATGCCAGGTTCAATTTCAACAACAGTGTTTTGGTACCTGATCAAAATGGGGATGGTTTACAGGATTTAATGACCGTCAATGGAGGAAACGCCGAGGCCGCAGCTTATGAACTGGAAAATAGATTCCCTGGAGTGCTGATGATTTTTGATTCCAAAACCGGGGAGATTCTCGCTGCTGATTCGATGCCTGACGGTATGGAATCTTATATGTCGCCCCTTGTATTTGAGCAGCCTGACAATAGCGAACCTTTGATTTTATTTGGATCGGGCGGAGAGACTTTCAGTGGTAATATATATCTGGCCAAACTTTCTGATTTGATGAATCAGGAATTATCCAAATCCAAAATAGTTGCTTCTGAAACTGGGCAGGGATTTATCGCACCTCCTGTTTTGGTGGATATCAATAAAGATGGGTTCTATGATTTTGTTGCTATTTCTCACGCAAGTACGATTTTTGCCATAGATGGTAAATCCCATCAACCTATCTGGAAAAACAAAATTGAAGGAACTGAATGCAGCAACAGTTTTGCAGTAGGGTATTTTAATGCAGACGATATTCCTGATTTTTTCACTTTTGCCAGTAAAGGACAATGGCCCGAAAACACCGGTTCATTTCAAGTGATGTTGGATGGAAAAGACGGTTCGATCAGTTATATGGACTCATTGGGATGTACAGGTTTTTCATCGCCTGTTGTCTATGACCTCAATAGGGACGGTATTGATGAAGTTATTATCAGCATCAACGAATATGACTGTAACAGAAGTATTATAGATCGATCTGCCTTCCCGGTGGAAAACAGATTGATAGCGATAGATTTTAAAAATAAAAAAAACTGGGGCATAGATCAGACCAAATCTTTCAAAAATATTTTCTCCACTCCTTGGATAGGAGACTTAGACCAAGATGGATTTTTGGATATTGTTCATTGCCAATATTACAGCCATTCGGATGTATTATCCTTTTTAGGAATGAGAATTAAAAGAATTGATACTCATGTTAAAATTAAAAAAGACCCTGTATGGGGAGCTTACATGGGTTCTGAAGGAGATGGGATTTTTCGTAAAAACAAATAAACCCGGAAAATTCCGGGTTTATTTGTAATTTATTCAAAGAAACTTGGAAAATTAATTTCCTCCATCCCACCAAACCTTTGTCATAAAGATATCAGGCAAAGTCGCTCCATCCTGGAAATTTGCATTGGAAGCAACTTCAGCAGCAGGATATCTCAACCTTCTCATGATTTGTCCTTGAGTCACGTTTGCAGGGTGATTTGTAGGAGTCAACTGAGGATATCCTGTTCTTCTCCAGTCTGACCATGCTTCCCACCAGTTGAGGAATTTACTGGCCCACATTTGCTCACCTATCATTTCCAAAGCAGGCTTTTCAACGCCATAAGGATGTCTCGCCAGATAAGCGTCCACTTCAGCATCAAGGACAGCCAAAGAAGGATCAAATCGTGTGTACATTTTCATCGCTTCCCTTACACCGGCCCTGTAATGATCTTCTGCTGAACCGGTAATTCCTGATCCAATCCCTCTTTCGCGGGCTTCAGCAAGAAGGAAATGCGCCTCGGCAGCATTCATCATTATATAAGGTGAGTTTCTTTTAAGCAACAGGTAATTGATTCTTGAATAAGTGGTTCCTTGATCTACAGGTCGACCCTCCAATTCATCCAGCCCGGCAGCATCAAAACCATTAGGCATTCCCTTCTGCTCCAATGGATTGACATTGATAGGAGTCCAAGCAACAGCTGACCAATCTGCTATACCGCCGCTGATAATCATCAACCTTGGATCCACTTCACTTGCATTGGTTGCACCGGCCTTTAACCATTCCACAAAAGTGTCACTCAAAAAGCCCGGCTGACCGCCATCTCCTGGGAAGAAAGCCCTTGAGATACCGTTCTGATTTGTCCAAAGACTTGGGCCTTCTGACATGGGAACCAAAACATTATCTGCATTTGTCTGCATCACACCTCCGGCCACTGCTTTAGTAACATAATCTGCAGCTAATTGAGGGGCAACATTGGAAACTCTCATGGCCAATCTAAGCATTAAGGTATATCCAAATCTTTTCCATTTTGCGATATCTCCTTTGAAAATCAAATCAGCTCTTGAAAAACCATCATCGAGATTAGATGTACTCATCGCTGCAGTAGCTTCTTCCAATTCCTTTAACAAAGCAGGATAAATATCAGCCTGCTTGTCATATTTTGGAAAGAAAACACCATTCATTCCTTGCAAAGCCTCGAAATAAGGGATATTTCCATAGAAATCTGTCAATCTATGAAAATTCAAGACCATTATAATTCTGGCTGCATTTCTGGTGTTTATTTTGTTACCTTCATCATACCCCCCCGGTCCGGTTTGCTTCACTACCTCGGCAAGGTTTTTCAATGCATCTCCATAAAAGAATTCAAATGGGGCACTGTTTGATTCGAAATTCTCGGTGTATTTATCACCGGGTGCTATACCTCCGCCTGCATTGGCCAACTGCTGAATAAGATATGCTGACATCCCGATATTGGTTCTCCAGTCAATAAATCTGTTGTCACCTGCAGACCCGCCGGATGCAGTACCCAATTGACCTGCTGTGAACATAAAATTGAGATCAATTTCGTTTACAGCCTGAGGATTGATATTCAGATTATGTAATTCCTCAGTATCACATCCCATCATCGCTAAGCTCATAGCTACGATGAATATCCTAAATTTATTTATTAGTTTCATAGTATGATTTCAGTTTATGATTAGAATCCTGCCCTTATGTTAAATCCATATGTTCTCGTCTGGGGCATACCAAAATAGTCAAGACCTTGGCCATTACCGGATGAATATGCTGATTCCGGATCAATATTCTCAACATTTTTCCATAGAATGGCAAGGTTACGACCTACAAAGGAGATCCCAAGTGTAGTAAATGGTGTCTTGTCCAAAATCCTTCTCGGTACATTATAGCCGATGGTAAGCTGTCTCAACTTGGCAAATGAACCATCGTAGATAAAATGATCCTGCACCCTGTTGCCCATCTGATTCCAATAGTTATTGGCTTCACCTGGAGACAGTGTTTTATTAAAAGCTTCATAAACCGGACTGCCATCTGAAGAAGTACCTGCCTGAACTACTCCTGAAACTGTTAAAGGTTCTTCACCGAGTCTTCCCTGTAGTGATTGCTTATGCAAACCCCATTGGGTCAACCTAAGGTTTGTTCCGGAATAAAGGTCGCCACCTATCCTGAAATCGACCAATGCTGAAAAATTGAAGTTTTTCCAGGTAATGCTGTTATTGATACCACCGGTCCAATCAGGTATTCCGTTTCCAATAACCTCCATCATATCGGACTGTACCGGAGCTCCATTGGGCTCAAATACCAGTTGACCATCAGGAGATCGTTTTTGGACCCACCCTGCGATGACTCCAAATGGCTGCCCTGTTCTATGTTGGATAAAAACTGTTCTGGTTCTTGGTTCCTCCACATTCAGGATATCATTACCCTCAATTAGAGAAACAACTTCATTTACGTTTCTGGCAATATTAAAAGAAACATCCCAGCTAAATTCTGACTTTCTGATAGGCGTACCTGTAAGGAGAATTTCAACCCCTCTGTTTTCCATTTGACCCAAATTGACCAAAGTAGATCCAAAACCTGAAGACCTTGAAACCTGGGCGTTCAGCTGATCATCTGTACTTCTTTGACGGTAATAGGTAAAATCCAATCCCAATCTGTTGTCAAGGAACCTGACATCAATTCCTGTCTCAATCTCAGTAGATAACAGTGGTCTTAAGAATCGGTTTGGAATAGTTCCGGCATTACCGCCTGCAGTCGCAAAAGAAGCCATTGCCACATTATTTCCATTAAAATCAACAGCAGGAGCACCTAACAGTGAGTATACATTGGCTATTTGATATGGACCTACTGTAACATTACCCACTTGTGCCCAAGAAGCTCTCAATTTGCCAAAACTCAGCCATGAAGGTAAAGAATTGAATGCGTCTGAAAATACAAAGCTTGCACCCACTGAAGGATAAGTGATGCTATTGAATTCAGGATCGAGTACTGAAAACCAGTCTTTTCTTACTGTCCCTGTCAGGAATAGGTAATTTTTGTAACTTACTTCTGCGGAACCAAATATGGAATTGATTCCCCATTCTGAAAAGCCATAACCAAAGTTCCTAGTAACAGTATTGTTGATTGCATGAAAAAACGGAACATTGAATCCCTGCCCATTGGCGGAAATCGATTCATCCTGTCTTCTCATTCTATTCGCTCCTACAAAGGCATTGACATTGAAATCCCCAAAGGTTCTGTTATAACCCAAGATACCTTCCAAGTTGACTTCGCTGACATTTCTTGTGTTTTCATTCATATCTCCACCTCTGTTATAGCCTGTTCCTTGTGGGGTCAAATTGGAACCCCTTCTGGTGAACCAGTCCATACCTGCTCTACCGGAAAGGTACAGGTGGTCGGTGATATCATATCTCAAGCTACCGGATGTCAAAATCCTATCTCTGATATCACTGATAGACAATTGATAAGCGGAGAAATAAGGATTTTGTCCCCAAGGATTATTGACCATCAGGTATTCTTCCCTTTCAGCAAAACCCCAGGTGTTCAACAGTGCAGGGTCAGTACCTACAGGAATAGTTCCCAACCTGTTTGGATCTCCCTTACCCCATTCCACGTTTACGTTTGGTGGTAGAGCAAATATAGACTGGAAGGCATTACCTGGTGAATCGGATAATCTCGGTCTGTTTTTTGTCTCTTCCCTTGAATAAAGAACCTTGGCATCGAAAGTCAGCCTTTTGCCAAATTTACCATTGGTCGACATAGAAATATTTATTCTGTCAAATCCTGCATTGGGAACTACTGAAGTACTTCTCAGATCTGTAAGATTAAATCTAAAGGTCTGATTTTCACCTCCACCCATTAGGGAAAGGCTGTTGGTCACCGCAACTCCTGTTTCATAAAAACGGTTCCAGTTATCACCTGCATGTACATATGGTCTTTCAACTCCATCAAAATGCATGGATGTGCCGGTTCCCAATCGCTCTCCCCAAGCCTGAGTTCCCCAATCATAGCCCTGTCGGACTGTAGTGGGTCTCACTGCAGCACCTGTCAACTGATCGCCCTGAAAACGTCCTGCTCCAAAGGTGGTCTGCAAATCAGTTTGGTTATTGATTCTTTCAAAAACAGTATTGTTGTTGAATTCAATCCCCAAGCCTTTTCTTTTTGTTCCTCTTTTGGTAGTGATCAAAATCACACCGTTCGCTGCCCTAGCGCCGTATAATGCCGCGGCACTTGCACCTTTCAATACAGTCATTGACTCAATATCGTCGGGATTGACTGAGGTCATACCATCACCTCCATCAGAACCGCCCCATACACCTGCCTGACCAAAATTGGTGTTGTCCATGGGAATACCATCAATAACATAAAGTGGCTGATTGTTTCCCTGAAGGGAAGTATTACCTCTGATAATGACCCTTGAGGAACCCGCAGGACCTGAAGCTACATTGGTAACGTTCACACCAGCTACCCTACCTGCCAACTGATTGGCGATATTGTTTTCCCTTGCTTGTGTAAATTCCTCTCCACCCACAGTAGTCATTGAATACTGAAGTGCTTTGATGTTCCTTTCAATACCCAATGCTGTGACCACAACTTCACCAAGTTCAGAAGCATCTTCCACCATGGATACATTGATCACGGATTGATTGCCGACTCTAACCTCTTGGGAGGCAAAGCCGATGTAAGAAAATACCAGAACCGTCTCCGGTCCCGACACATTCAAATTGTAATTTCCATCAAGATCTGTCGCGACACCTGTTGATGTCCCCTTGATGATGACGGATACGCCTGGCAATGAAATGCCATCAGTGGCGGCGGTGACTTTTCCTGTCACCGTCTGTGCCCAAGTCTGACCCATAGTCATACTCATCAGCACAAACCCACTAATAATCAGTAATAGGTTTTTCATAAATAATCGGGTTTTGGTTTATTTTAATTGTTTTATTAATCATACCTCCTAAAAGGTTATAGATTCGAATACAAACTCATTGCTTGGTAAAGAAATAAAATCAGTAAATTTTTGGTCAGCAAAATAATACATTTTGATAAATCGTTTTATCAAAGACATAGATTCTTCAATTCCTGAGAAATTTAAATTATAATTTTTGAAATAAAAATCATCTTGAGGAAAAAATAAAAATTAATGAAACAATTTTTGGGTTTGGCAGTTATACGATCGGTTTTATTATTTTAGTTTTTTTTTGATTAAATTATTGATTAAACTAAGAAAATTTTTGATGCTTTGATTTTTTAGAAATACATCTCAACTATATTGAAATTTCATGTCTTTATTAGTTTTGGGCTTATTGAAATTCACAAGTTATTTCCTGACACTCCTTCTAAAGAAATTGGTTTGAGATTCTGAACCCTGAAAGAGAACTTTAAATTTTTCAAATATCAATTTCCTGAAATAACTAAAGTATAAGAAGCATACTATGAGTTATGCATGGATTTGAATGTATCCAAACTTTTAAACCAGTTTGCTTTCGAATGATTATATTTGAAGGAATCAACAAAAGCCTGTTTCACGGCTTAAAGAAATGAATCAAGATTCTAAAATTACTGTCAGCGTTTTAATGGCTGTTTATAATACCCCCTTCAGTTTAGTAAAAAGAGCTATAAAATCTGTCTTGAATCAGAATTTTCAGGATTTTGAATTGTTGGTTTTGGATGATGGAAGTGATTTGAAATTGAGTATGAGTCTTTTGAAATACTGCCAAAAATATCAAAACAAAATCAGCTACATCAGAATGCAAAATTGTGGACAGTCCAAAGCCATCAACAGAGGAGTACATTTTAGTAGGGGCAAATATATTACCATCATTGACGCAGATGACGAATACAAAGCAAATCACTTATCTACCTGTATTGGTGAAATGGAAGAATCAGACTTGATTTCCTCATTGACAGAAACTATTGTCAATCAGGAGGCAGATTATTTTGTTCCGGACAAATCAGACCTTCAAAAAAACATCCATGTAGATGATTGCATATTATTCGCAACGCTATTTGGCAAAAAAGAAGTTTTCAAAAATATCGGATTTAAGAATATGTATTCAGCTGACAGCCATTTCTATGAACAGGCTGCAGCAAAGTACGCTGTCAAAAAACTCAAAAAGCGAACTTATATTTATTATAGAAACATACCTACAAGCATCACAGCAAAAATAAAAGAAGAAAGAATCACGCTTTTCTGATTTCCTCCTTAATGACTTTTTCGAAAGAACCGCTTTTTCTGAGCCCTCTTTGGTGATTTTATCATTTTATTAGTTCTTTTTTGAAGAGAAAATCCTGATTTAGATTTGGTTCAAGAAAAAACAAAGAAATTTTTCCCACAAAGACACTTACATACAAGTTTAAAATTCTTTTCAAAATGAGAAAAAGTGGATAAATTATGCCAATTAAAAAAACCAGCCTGATTGAGACCCAAGTTGGCACTAGGTAAGAACCAATATTTAACCCAAGATAATCTTCGATGAAAAAAGAATTAATTGAATCCTATCACCGGGATGGATTCTTATTGGTGAAACAAATGTTCAGCCCGGATGAAATCGCACTTCTATTCAGTGTCGCTACAGACGAAAGTGTTACAGAAAATTCATTTGATCTCAACGACCAAGACGGTAAAAAGACCAAGTTAACTTTATGGTTTACCGCAGGAGATGATTCATTTGGATTGATGTCAAAATGCAAACGGATGATTGAATCTGTCCGGAATTTGCTGGGGTCGGATGAAGTCTGTCATTTCCATTCAAAGGTTATGCAGAAACAACCAAAAGTCGGAGGTGCATGGGAATGGCATCAGGATTATGGCTATTGGTATAAAAACGGATTTCTGTTTCCTGAAGCAATGATTTCTGTAATGGTGGCCCTTACAGATGCCAACAAGGAGAATGGCTGCCTTCAGGTCCTGAAAGGAACTCATAAAATGCAACGTTTTGAACATAATTTTATAGGAGAGCAACAGGGGGCTGATCCCGATTTTGTCAAAGAGGCGGAAAAGGTTTCAGAACTGGTATATTGTGAATTGGAGGCTGGTGATGTCCTGTTTTTCCACCCCAATATTCTACACCGTTCGGCAGCCAATTTATCGGACCACCCGCGATGGTCGGTGATTTCTGCTTATAATCTATCTTACAATATTCCGTTCAGGGAAAAGAATACCTCCTGTATCACCCCTGTTCAGGTAGTTCCGGATGAAGCCATTTTGGAAAGCGGTAAAAAAGAAGTCAATAACGCTGATTTTCTGAAAAAGGAAGCAGAAATTACCTTGAATGTAAAGTAAAAATATGGATAGAAGGCATTTTATGGGCATTCTGCCAATGGCAACTATTGCGGTTTCTTCATTTAAATTCAATGAATTTAAGGAGTCAGGTTTACCTGTTTCAGCCAATGAGTACAACTGGGTTACTTTTTACCGTAGGGCCGGCAAAAATTGGGGAGATAATTGGGACAGTTGTTTTTCGGAATTTTCAAAAACAAAAATCCCTGGCTTTGAACCTTCTTTAAGAGATGTAAGGCATTTGGAAGAACTCATCCCCTATTTGAAAAAATACAAGATTGAACTTCCCTCAGTTTACATAGGCAGCCAAATGCATGAGGAGGAACTGGCCAGGCAATCCACAGACAATATTCTGGAAATTGCGCGAAAAGCCAAAAGCCTGGGAACGAAAATCATTGTGACCAATCCTAATCCCATCCAATGGGGCGGAGGGCCTTTAAAAAATGATGAACAGTTATTTTGTCAAAGTACCCACCTGGAGCAATTGGGAGAAGCCATCAGTGGACTGGGAATGAAATTGGCCTACCATACCCACGATGTGGAATTATTGGCAGGGGCAAGGGAATTCCATCATGTGCTTCAGAACACCTCCCCCCAAAACCTCCATTTTTGCATGGACGTGCATTGGATGTACAGGGGCTCCGGAAATTCTCAGTGGGCTGTATTCGATACCTTAAAAATGTATGCCGATAGGATTGTATCCTTTCATTTAAGGCAATCCAAAGATGGTTTCTGGACAGAAACATTTCAAGCCAATGGAGATATTGATTACCCAAGATTTGTCCGGGAAATTGACAAACTGGGAATAAAGGCTCATTTGGTCATTGAACAATGCCTTGAAGAAAAAACTACTGTTCAATTGGATGCAGTACAGGCCCATCAAATCAATTACGCTGAAATCAAAAAATTATTTAAAATCTAAAAAATGATCAATATATGCATCCTCGGAGGAGGATTTATCGGAAGATTCTATGCTGAGTCCCTTATTGGAAGGAGAGGTAAAGATACAGTCAAAGTAGTATATGCAAGAAGGGAAGAGACGGCCAAAAGATTTGCAGAAGATTACCAGGTAGACCATTTTACGACAAGTATAGAGGAGGCAATTACCCATCCCAATACGGATATGGTGTTGATTGCACTGCCCAATTATGTACACGAAGATGCTGTCATGCTTTGCGTAAAACATAAGAAACCGGTTTTATGCACAAAACCCCTTGGCAGAACTGCCGAAGAAGCATTAAGGATGACCTTGGCTTGTGAAGAGGCCGGGATTTTTGCCGGATACCTGGAAGATTTGTGTTACACCCCCAAATTCCTGAAATCAGTAAAGAGTATTGAATCAGGAGCTATTGGACGGGTATTATGGGCAAAATCAAGGGAAACACATCCTGGCCCACATTCTGATTGGTTTTGGGATTTAGAAAAAGCCGGTGGTGGAGCTATTTTGGATCTTGGGTGCCATTGTGTGGAAATAGCCAGGAATTTTATCGGTAAAGATGTGCTGCCTGTCGAAGTCATGTGCTGGGCAGACACCCAAGTCAAACCAATAGATGCTGAAGACCACGCCATTGGTTTGGTGAAATATGAAAATGGCGCTATTGGCCAATTTGAAGTTTCCTGGACATTCAGAGGTGGTATGGATCTGAGAGATGAGGTAATGGGAACCGAAGGAACCATTTGGATCAACTCCTTTTTGAGAACTGGATTTGAGATGTTCAGCAGTGGATTGGGGAATGATTATGTGGCCGAAAAAGCTGAAACTTCCGCAGGCTGGCTATTCCCTGTGGGAGACGAAGCGCATGAACTGGGTTATCCCAATATGTTCATAGATATGTTTGAGGCATTTGAAAACGGTACCCAACCCAGAGAAACCTTTTATGATGGCTATATTGTCAATGCTATTGTAGATGCAGCTTATAAATCTGCCAAGACAAAATTATGGGAACCTGTGGAACTTCCTGTTTGGAGAGGAAAAAAGGGCCTGAAAAAACCATCTGTATATAAGGAGTATGATGCAGAGCATTGGTTCATCAAAGAAGAACTTTTGCCTAACGGGGATAAAAAGCTGATCATAAAACATAAAGAAACGGGGGAGATTGTTGAAAAAAGGGTAGATAAAAAAAATCAAGCCTGATAGCCGATTGATTACCGGGCGAATACCCCAAATGAATTCCTTATATTTTACTAAAAACCACAACTTCCAAATGACCGAAAAAACCTTAGTCCCCAAAACCCTCCTACTTCCTTTTATTCTGATTACTTCCCTTTTTGCGCTTTGGGGATTTGCCAATGACATCACCAATCCTATGGTGGCGGCTTTTAAGCGGGTATTGGAATTGAACAATGTGCAGGCCTCTTTGGTACAGATGGCTTTTTATGGAGGATACTTTACCATGGCACTTCCGGCCGCAATATTCATAAAAAAATACAGCTACAAAGTCGGAGTGCTGATTGGTTTGGGTCTATATGCTTTTGGCGCTCTGCTATTTTATCCAGCAGCTGCATGGGAAAGTTATTTCTTTTTCCTCATGGCATTGTACATCCTTACTTTTGGATTGGCTTTTTTGGAAACTACCGCCAATCCTTATATTCTTTCCATGGGATCGGAGGAAACTGCCACACAAAGACTAAACCTGGCGCAGGCATTCAATCCTATGGGTGCTTTGGCCGGACTTTTTGTGGCAAAAGAATTTATCCTGAACGCCCTCCAATCCAATAATCTTGATGATTCGGGCAATTTAATTTATGATACTTTGGATGAATCTGCCAAATCCATCATCCGGACCAATGACCTGATGGTGATCAGAGATCCATACGTGATGTTGGGGCTGGTAGTCATTGCATTGGCAGTGGTAATCCTGATGGTAAAAATGCCTGAAAACAAATCAAAAAACGGGAATCTGGATTTTTGGCCATCCATGAAACGCTTGGCAAAAAAACCTCAATTCGTAGAAGGAGTCATTGCCCAGATGTTTTATGTTGGCGCTCAAATCATGGTCTGGACCTACATTTATCAATATGCGGAAACATTGGGGATAGACAATGCCTCTGCAGTCAATTATGCCTACTCAGCCTTGATCCTGTTTTTGGTAGGAAGATGGATCTGTACCTTTCTATTCCGCTACTTCGCTCCTGCAAAATTACTTTTCTATTTTTCAGTGTTGGCAGTTGGCTTCACCTTGGGTGCTATATTTATCCAAGGAATGTTGGGACTTTATTCCCTTGTAGGTATTTCCCTAGCCATGTCTTTGATGTTCCCAACCATTTATGGCATTGCATTGGAAGGTTTGGGAGAAGATGGGAAATATGGGGCAGCTTTTCTGGTAATGGCGATTGTGGGCGGTGCCATTATGCCTACGCTTCAAGGGGTCATCCTTGATTTCGGTGGGCCTGCTTATGATGATATTAAAATCTTGGGAGTTCCCGAAGTGAATTTCTCCTTTGTCTTGCCTTTGGTTTGTTTTATGGTGGTGGGGGTTTTTGCGTTTAGGAGGAAGTAAAAGGAAGTCTTACGCAAAGGAGACGCTTAGACGCAAAGGGAGAAAAAAAGGAAAAGCCCACAAAGGCACGGAGACACAAAGAAAATATATATTATCAGAGCTTCTATTTTTTTTAGGTCTAGATTTGAAACTTCAACTCTACCTTTGACTATTCAAAGCAACATCAAACTGAGTAAAATTATGGCTATACAAAACCTGCAAACACTGGAAATAATTGAAGTCATGGAAAACTTTCTCGATAGAAAAAGACCACCTGAAGATATCAGAGACCAAGTAGATGTGGGGTATCGAATTGAAAGTCAAAGTATTATCATCTTCACGATGAGGCCTCAATTCAATAACCCAAAAGTAAAAAGGGAATTCCCTACAGCAAAGGCAACTTTTGTGGAAACAAAGAATCTATGGAAAATATTATGGTTTCGTGCAGACCAAAAATGGCATGGCTATGAACCCAACCTGCATGTCAAAACTGTTCAGGAATTTACTGATGTTGTCGAAGAAGACAAACACTATTGTTTTTGGGGTTAAATCCACCATCAATTGGACTTTTATATTTTACCCAAATCCAATCCTTTCCTGACCATATTGAAAACCACACCAACGACAGGACCTGAAAAAACATCCATTTATACATAGTATCAATAAATATCTGATTGGAAGTAAAACAGATTGAGAAAAAAAGAACTTGATAGATATAAACTTTTTTTTCCTGCATAGGGGTAAACAGCTTTTCAGGTTTCTTTTTATATAAAGGCCCAAAATCTTAACTTGCACGAAAGCATTGGATTTTTCATGCAAGCAACAGACCAACAGGTTTTTTCTAACATTCAATCCGGAGATACTGCCTCGTTTGAGATGCTGTTCAAAACCCATTATAACCCACTTTGCCGCTTTGCACTTTCATTCCTCAAGGATCCGGACGATGCTGAAGAAACCGTACAGGCTGTTTTTATTGGTATTTGGGAAAAGAAAGCAACCATTCAAGTGGATACTTCCATAAAATCCTACTTGTACCGAAGCGTCCGAAATGCCTGTCTCAATGAAATCAAGCACCAAAAAGTACGACAATTGCATGCAGGAACTGTCCAAGCTGAAGGTGAACCCCGAAGTCAGCCATCTGACCACTTGGCAATCAGGAAAGAACTTGAATCAAAAATCCAGGAAGCTTTGGAAACCCTTCCTGAACAATGTAAGTTGATTTTCAAGATGAGCAGGTTTGAAGAACTCAAATACCAAGAAATCGCCGCACAATTACAATTGTCAGTCAAAACAGTTGAAAATCAAATGGGAAAAGCCTTGAAACTGATGCGCATTCAATTGAAAGATTATTTGCCATTGATCACCATATTGATAGGAAGGCTATTGGAACCATGAACGAGAATTTGGAACATATCGAAGACCTGATCGGGAAATTCATTGTCGGTGAAGCTTCTGAGATTGAAATCCGGAAGCTGAGGGAATGGTGTGCACTTTCTGATGAGAATCAAAAATACCTGGAAGATGCCAAATTGATTTTTCAAAGAGCGCAGTTGCCTGGTAAACAGGAATTTGATGCAGATGCTGCTTGGAACAAGGTGAAAAATCAGATTCATGGAAAAGAGAAAAAGTCATGGTTTATATTTCCGACATGGGGAATTGCAGCCGGTTTAATTCTTATTTTTGCTTTTACTTTCATTTTTTACTCTATCCGACAATCTTCCCAAAATCAGGAATTCAATTTCACCGCTGACTTGATAGCAGTCACCCAGAGGATGCCTGACCTGACAGAAATTTCACTTAACAAAAACTCAGATGTAAGGGTCGATTACGACGAAAGAAAAAAAACAGGAACCATCCATTTGTCAGGAGAGGCTTTGATCAATATCCCCGATTCCAAAAAAGTAAATTGGACGGTCCAAACAGGCGAACTGCAGATTGAGGATATAGGGACGGTTTTTCATGTCAAAGCTTTTCCCAATAGTGCCATTGTTGAAGTCACAGTGCAAGAAGGAAGGGTCAGGTTTTATAAAGAAAATATGGAAGGCATTTCGCTCTCAGCGGGAGAAAAAGGGACTTATGACAAAAACCTGAACACTTTTTCCAAGTTGGAAGCTGATCCCAATGTTGCGGCATTTGTCACAAGGTCTTTTACATTTCAGGAAGAGGAACTCGGTCAGGTACTTAACAGTCTTTCCGAAGTATATGGCAAAAAAATCGTCATGGAAGGAGATATTTCCGGTTGTAGGTTGACGGTAGCTTTTGAGAATGAAGACCTAGATACGATCCTTGGAATAATCGCCGAAACACTTGGTCTAGAAGTATCTGATGAAGGTTCCCAAATCAAAATCTCTGGGGATGGCTGCTTTTAATACTTCAATTCAAACCCAAGGAAAGGCCTATTATTGGGTAATATTAGTGCTCTTCCTTTTCTTATTTTCTTCATTGGCTTTCGGACAACAGATTCCTACTTTGGAGAAAAAAATTTCCATTTCGGCCAAAAACGAACCGCTTGAAACTTTCCTCCGGCGCTTATCCCAAGAGACAGGAACGTCATTTTCCTACAGTTCTTCCGCTATCAATGTAAATAGAAATGTGACCGCTGATTTTTCTAGCAAACCTTTGAGGGAAGTTTTGGAAACTGTGTTGGAAGGTCAAGTGGATATCAAACAGAAAGGTGTGTATATCATACTCACTCCAAAACCAGATTCCCCCAAGAACTTGGTCATCAGTGGCTATATCGTGGATGAAAGTACAGGTAAAGCTGTCCGAAATGCGACCGTTTATGACCCGATTACCTTGAAATCTTCCTTGACGGATGAGTTTGGCTATTTCCAGTTGTCGGTAAAAAATCCCACAGAGGACCTCAAATTGGTCATCAACAGTCAATCCTATACCGACACACTTTTGATAGACGAAAAACAATCCACTTTCCAAAAGGTCTTGCTCAAAACCAAAGAAGTTGATCTTGGTGAAGTTGGCAAAAGTATAGCAGAACCTATGAAAGATTTTTGGGTTTGGACCAAAAAGTCAGTGGCTTTTACCAATATGGACAATATGAGCGATACACTGCATCGGGGATTTCAGGTTTCCTTGATTCCATTCGTGGGAACAAATAGAAAGCTTTCGGGAAATGTGGTCAATGATTATTCTCTCAACATCTTCGGAGGCTTTTCTGGAGGCACCAACAAACTGGAGTTTGGAGGATTATTCAATCTCAATAAAGGAAATGTTAAGTCTATACAGGTTGCAGGTCTATTAAATCAGGTCAGCGGAACCGTCAAAGGATTCCAATTGGCAGGATTGACAAATGCTGTACTGGATTCGGTGAATGCTGCACAAGTTGCAGGATTGATCAATTTCAGTACGGGAAATGTAAAGGGTTTTCAGTTGGCGGGACTGATAAACCTTGGGACCTCCGATTTTCGCGGATTCCAATTAGCCGGATTAGCCAATTATGCCAACAGGGATGTTGATGGTGTACAGATGGCAGGTTTACTGAACGTGGGACGCAATGTCAAAGGTACCCAAATCGGACTTTTCAATTATGCTGACAGTTTAAAGGGTGCCCAGATTGGTCTGATCAGTTTTGTGAGAAAAGGTTACCATCAGGTCGAGATCGGGGCGGATGAAATGCTGCCTTTGAATCTGTCACTGCGTTCTGGCACAAGATCATTTTACAACATGCTTTTTGCAGGAATGAGAACAAACAGTTCGGACTCCACTACTTGGGCATTTGGCTATGGGATAGGCTCCTCCCCTTTATTAGGCAAGAAAACAGCTCTGAATATCGAATTGAGTTCCCAGCAAGTTAACAAAGGTAATGTCTCGGCCTTGAATCTAGTCAACAGACTTTACATAGGAATGGAATTTCGTCTGGCAAATAAAATCCACTTCTTCGCCGGACCAAGTCTGAACCTAAGGGTGTATGACAGTTCCTATGCTGACCATCCAACTTTATTTACTTACACCAATCCAAGAATCATTTCCGAGAACTCCTACCCTTCCGAAAACCTTGCCACCCAAATATGGATTGGCGGTAGAGGGGGATTTAGGTTTTTTTGATGGGTTACAGAAGCCATTGGCTTGTCTCCACTGCCAATTAAATTTCCAAAAATTCAAGGATGTCTGATGATATTGAAATCCACACATTCAGAATTTTCCAAAATTCATAAATCCCAGAAAGTCAGTGAGGACACTGACTTGAGCTGATCTTTGATCAAAAATTTTTTTCTAAAATTTTCTCATTTCACATAGGGGTGTTTTTGCTTTCGTTTGTCATAGGATTGAAACTAATCCAAACAAATGAATACCATAAGCAAAATTTTAGCAACAGCAGCTTTCTTTTCCCTTTCTCCTGTGGAAACAAAAGCCCTTTCAAGCCTTGGAGAAACCCTGACCGATAGCCTCGAAAAGGTTGAACCGAAGGTTTCATTTCACCGCATCGGTGAAAAAATCAGCACATTAAAATTCCAACCATTTAGTGTCAATCCTGAGGATACTACCATCGTATCGGTACAGTTTGCATTTGTTCCCTTCGTAGGAACGAATGGCACCCAATCCGGAAACATGATCAATGACGTTTCTTTTAACATGCTCGGTGGGTATTCGGCAGGAACCCGGGATTTTGAAATGGCAGGCCTTTTCAATATTAACCGGGGTGACATGACAGGGGTGCAGTTGGCAGGCTTATTCAATCAGGTAGGGGGAAAAGTCGACGGGGTGCAGTTGGCAGGTTTGTTCAACTCCAATCTACAATCCGTCAAAGGAGTCCAATTGGCAGGATTGACCAATTTTACCACAGGTGAAGTAAACGGTGTACAGCTTGCCGGCTTGGCAAACTTTACCCCCAAATCAGTCAAAGGAGTTCAAATCGCAGGTCTTGCCAATTTCTCGGGAATAAACACCGAAGGCTCTCAAATTGCAGGCTTGGCAAATTTTACTCCCCATGAAGTGAACGGATCGCAGGTTGGGTCTTTTAATTATGGAAGTAGAGTCAATGGCTTTCAGCTTGGTCTCCTCAACTATGCCGACAGCATGAGTGGAGTTCCGGTAGGTCTGATCAGCTTTGTCCGTTCAGGTTATCATACGGTCGAGTTAGGAGCCAATGAAGTGCTTCCTCTAAACCTGGCATTACGGACAGGAAAGAGGGAATTCTATAATATCCTTTTTGCTGGCATCAGACCGGAAATCAACGAAGATGTCACTTGGGCATTTGGCTACGGTGTAGGAACCTCACCAAGATTGGGGAAAAAGACATTCCTGAATATTGAGGTGAGCTCCGAGCAACTGAACAAAGGAAATGTACAGTCGCTTAACCTGATCAACAAACTCTATGTAGGCGCAGATTATCAAGTGGCTAAAAAGCTCGCCCTATTCGCTGGCCCTACAATTAATTTCAGAGTATTTGACGATTCTTTTGACGGCCATCCAGAACTATATACCAATACCCGGATCCGCAATGAAAGGGCCCACCCTGAAAATATTTCCAGTCAATGGTGGTGGGGATTTAGAGCCGGATTCCGGTTTTTCTAAATCAAATCAAAATTTCTTTCAAAAAATAAAATATTAAAATAGGGGTAAAATCCATTCAAATTGTCATTACAATAAATGCTAAACCAGCAGCAAACCCTACCCGGCTTGACATGAGCTTGGGCAGGTTAGCAGCCTAATAAAACACTTAAAAATGAAAAAGCTATTCACAATTATTATCGCATTACTTGCTGTCCAAGCGGCATATAGCCAAGAAGCAGACAGATTTAGATTTCAGATGGACCTGGGTGCTGCCGCTCCCAAAGGAGGTGGAATCGGTGCTTTGGTCAATTTTGAACCACAGATACTAGTCAGGAGAAATCTGGCTTTGGGTCTGAGAATGGGTGTGGCAGGATTGGCCAAAGACATTGTCTATTACGAAATCCCTGATGATTACACCGGAGAGTTAGGCGGAAATGCATCTATTTCCGGTACAGCAAATTATTATTTCAACTACGGAAAAGGAAAAGCGGCTCCCTATATCGGTGGCGGTTTTGGGTACTATACCATGAGCAACATCAACATTGAAACCACTGATATCGATGAAGATGATCTTGGAGATTTAAAAGCAAACTTTGCCTGGGCGCCAATGATAAGAGCAGGCGTGGAACTTGGAAAATTCAGGATTGGCGCTGAATACAATTTTGTCCCTAAAAGCGATCTCCAAAACATCAACGGTGAGGTAATCGGTCAAGCCACCAATGAATACTTCGGATTTACGATTGGCTACTTTGTCGGTGGTGGAAAATGGGGAAGATGATTTAAGCAAACTCCCAAGACTTGTCTCCACTGAATTTAAATTATTATTCGGTGGAGACGAAACTTGGAAAAGGAGTAAGAAATGGATAAGTATATATAATTTACTATTTTCAAAACTCCCATAAATTACGGATGCGCTGGTTTTAGTGTTTTTTTGAACTTTCTAAAATTTAAGGAATATAGGAAATCTTGCTTTTTCTGCTTTTTTTTAAACATAAAAAAAACTTAATCCAAAGAATTGAAATTAGCATAACCCTTTATGAATTAAAGCCTTGAACAAAAGAACCGTTTGATTCAAGTTGTAAGTCCAAGTAAACCTATAAATTCCCATGAAAGAAAAAGAAGATATCATCCGAAATTATATAGAAGGATACAACAATTTTGATGTTTCAAGAATGGTGCAGGATTTTGATAAGAAAGTTATTTTTGAAAATATCCAAAATGGAGAAGTAACCATGACTTTGAACGGGATTGATGAATTCATTACACAGGCAGAAGCAGCAAAAAGTTACTTTTTAGAAAGGATGCAAAAAATCAAGGTTTTCAGACATGAAAACGATAAAACTGAAATTGAAGTTGAATACACTGCTGTATTGGCTATTGACTTTCCAAACGGACTGAAAAAAGGTCAGAAAATAAAACTCTTGGGCAAATCTGTTTTTGAATTTCAGAATGAAAAAATCATACGTTTAACAGATCTGAGTTAAAAACCTGTAAATCTTACAAAATCTACTAAAAGATATGTAAGCAGTTTCACTTCAAAAATGGTATTTTTAGTTGTTCCTAAATAACTATAGCCATGAAGATAAGGGTAGATTTGATCGGTAGAAATATATTGATGTTGAGCATGTTAGTCTTTCTATTTTCTGCTTGTGCTCAGAAAATTACCTTTTTGAATTCCGCTGTTGTTCCATCAGCTGAAGGCACTATTACCATTAAAAAAGGCAAAAACAACAATTACAATATCGATTTGGATGTCAAACGCTTAGCAGAACCTGGTAGGCTGACGCCACCAAAAACTGTATATGTGGTATGGATGGAAACCGCTGAGAGAGGAGTGCAGAACATTGGACAATTAAGTACCTCCACTTCAACGTTCTCAAATATGCTTTCCAGTTCATTAAAAACAGTATCTCCGCATAAACCAACCGGTTTCTTTATTACAGCAGAAGACGATGCCAAAGGAAACTACCCTGGGATGACAGTAGTACTGAAAACCGGTCCTATTGACTTATAAAATTTTAAGCATTATCGGATCGTTTATAATATTAAGGGAAAGGAATTTTTTTGGTGTTTAGACTTTGATGTTTATTACACCTAATTTCCTTTTTTAAGCAGAAATAAAATCACGTTATATTGTGAAAATCTTTTCATTCACTCTCTATGAATCACCATCAGTTAGCCAAATCATATTATAATGTGATTTAATTTAATTTTTTAATAAATCCTGCCAATTTTGCATAAAAAATCACACTATAATGTTATCTGCGCAACTTGGAGAGACCATCAAAAGAAGAAGAAAAGAGTTGGGCATTACCCAACCACACTTGGCTGAATTGGCTGGCATCAGCACCAATACGCTTTACAAACTTGAACGTGGACAAAGCAATCCTTCTTTAGAGATATTAAATAAGTTGGTTGAAGTATTGGGCATGGAAATCAAATTGGAAGTTATTAAGAAGTATTGATTGAATGAGAAAGGCAGAGGTGTACCGCAATGGAATATTGGCAGGAATTCTTTTGGAAGAAGACCGTCAGCATTTTGTTTGCCGATGATTATGATACAGAAAGTTTCAAGGTATTGGGATTCTATGCCTATGATGACTTTTATGAGTTCGGATTGAAAATCGACATGTTGGAAAACCGTATCAGAACGATTTTGGATAAGTACCGAAGCAAAAACAAACAAGTCATTGTTTTAACACCAAGTTCTTTTTTGACGGAACCTATTAAGGAACTATATATCAATCATTATCTAGATCGATTGAAAATGTTGAATAATTCATTCTCTATCCGTATTTGAAAAAAGCCCTGAAAAAGCAATATTAATACTCTAAGTGCTGGTTAAAATTGAATAAATTACACCTTCCCTTAATATCAGTATCGAATCAGCCCTGAAAGGGTATATTACCCAAACACAGGGTGCAGCCCTGTGAAAAAAAACCACAAAGTCTGACCCAGCCCTGAAAGGGCAAAATACCCCAACACAGGGTACAGCCCTGTGAAAAAAAAAGGAAAACTCCTAACCCAGCCCTGAAAGGGCGAAATATCAAATTCCTATGGCACAGTCGCTCGTTAAAAATTACCTTCATATCGTTTTTAGTACAAAACACCGACAGCCCTTAATCTCACCGGAAATCGCTAATGAGCTTTACTCCTATCTTGGCGGCATATGCAACAACCTAGACTGCTCTCCTATTAAAATCGGGGGACATATTGATCATATCCACATACTCTGTCTGCTTTCAAAAAAGATCACGCTTATAAAATTGCTTGAAGAAATAAAATCCCATTCATCCAAATGGGTTAAAACGAAAGGGGAAAGTTTGAAGAGCTTCTACTGGCAAGATGGATATGGAGCATTTTCAGTAAATCCTACCGAAGTTAATACGGTGATAAAATATATTGAAAACCAAGCTGAACACCATAAGAAAAGGACTTTTCAGGATGAGTATAGGGCCTTCTTGAAGAAGTATAAGGTTGAATACGATGAACGATATGTGTGGGACTAAGTATTCCGCCCTTTCAGGGCTTGGGGTGGGATTTTGGGTCTTACAGTCGCAGGGCTTTACCCTGCGTTGGTAGATTACCGCCCTTTCAGGGCTATTCGGAAGTGAACTACACAAATGTATCCTCCCTTAGGAGTCGGGATATGAAAAAGCCCTGAAAGGGCATAATACTCCAACACATGGTGCAGCCCTGTGAGAAAAGGAAATATCCTAACCCAGCCCTGAAAGGGCGTAATATCAACTTCCCAAAACCCAGTTAATATCCATAGAGAGAATTACTGAAAATTTTATCGGACAGGCGATAAAGCAAGCTAGACAGGAACGTAACCTGACTCAAGAACAGTTGGGTAACTTGGAAGGTGTTCAAAAAAATCTATTTTGGGAGAGTTTCCGAATATTCAATTAATATTTTTTTTATAGAATCGGAAAAAATTTTAAATTGAGTAAAATCGTCAAAATTGCATGACACTTGAAGAAAAAGTTGAAATATTCATTAAAGAACTTGAAAATAATATTCAGGAGAACATCCCAAGGGTTCAAAACCAATTTTTAATTGACTATGGATGGTCTGAATTTGATCCATTAAGAGAGGAAATATCAAGGTGTCTTATTTGTGATTTTTGCCAAGCTGCAATAACTTTAACCAACCATCTTTTAGAAAATTTTCTCAAAACAATGCTTATTTATAATGATAAATCTTGTATTGATAAAACCCAAGATATTAGAAAATCATTTAATGCGGGAATTGAAAAATATAATGATAAGAATTTAATTGAAACCATAGGATATGCCAAAAGATTAGGTATAATTTCAAAAGAGGACAGTCAAATCTTAATAAAGTATAAGGATGATTTTAGGAACGCATATTCCCACGCAGATAAAAAGAAAACATTTAAAGATCTTAAATTACCGACTCAAGAAATAAGCTTTAATAAAGATTTAAAATATGAGATAGGGGAATTAGAAAACAGTAATTTATTTGAACTACTGTTTGCCCACGGATTTGCCCAAGCATTATTAAGTAAAAAAACCGCCTTTGAATATTTTATCAAAGTGGATGAAATTATTAGATCTTCACTAAAGAAATTTGAAAACCAAAACCAAATTTAATTTTATAGAGATATGCTTAATTAATCTCCTCCACTTTCTAATTTCCCAACCATTTCTCCCCTCACCCTTAGCGCCTTTGCGGGAATTCCCTATCTTTGCACCTTCAAAATTCCAAGCAATCAATGATTTCAGTAGATAACCTCTCTTTAAAGTTCGGTAAAAGAACCCTGTTTGAAGATGTAAACCTTAAATTCACACCCGGCAACTGCTACGGTGTCATCGGTGCCAACGGTGCCGGAAAATCCACTTTTTTGAAAATACTCTCAGGAGATATGGACAGCACTTCGGGAATGATCAATATCACTCCCGGTCAAAGAATGGCTGTTCTGAAGCAGAACCACTTTGAATTTGATGAAATTGAGGTGTTGAAAACCGTGATCATGGGACATAAAAAACTCTATGCCATCATGGAAGAAAAAGATGCCATATACCTCAAAGAGGATTTTTCGGAAGCCGATGGTATCAAAGCCTCAGAATTGGAATCGGAATTTGCCGAAATGGATGGCTGGAATGCAGAATCTGATGCTGCCTCCATGCTATCAGGCTTGGGGATTTCCGAGGATCTACATTACCTGAAAATGAAAGAATTGGCCGGTAACCAAAAAGTAAGGGTACTTTTGGCCCAAGCACTATTTGGTAATCCTGATATCCTGATTCTGGATGAACCTACCAATGATCTGGATTCTGAAACCATCAACTGGTTGGAGGATTTCCTGGTCAATTTCAAAAACCTGGTCATTGTCGTTTCCCACGACAGGCACTTCTTGGATGCGGTTTCCACCCATATCGTCGATATTGATTTCGGGAAAATCAAGATCTACTCCGGAAACTATACTTTCTGGTATGAGTCTTCTCAATTAGCCGCCAAGCAGAAAACCGATCAGAACAAAAAAGTAGAGGAGAAAAGAAAAGAATTGCAGGAGTTTATTCTCCGATTCTCAGCCAACGTCGCCAAATCCAAGCAGGCAACAGCTAGAAAGAAAATGTTGGAAAAACTGAATGTGGATGATATTCAACCCTCAACCAGAAAGTATCCGGGTATTATCTTCAAACCTGAAAGAGAGGCTGGAGATCAGGTTTTTATGACAGAAGGCTTGGAATTGAAGGATGAAAATGCAGTTTACTTTACTGATGTCAACCTGATGGTGGACAAAGGGGATAAAATCGCCTTTATATCCAAAACCAAACAGGCTGTCACCAAATTCTTTCAGACTATCATGGAAGAAATCCCGGTTCAAAAAGGAAGTTTCAAATGGGGAGTCACTATCAACAAGGCCTATTTACCCAATGATAACTCCAAACACTTCCAGTCAGATCTAAACCTGATTGATTGGTTGAGGCAGTATTCACCCAATCAGGAAGAAGCACATGTGAGGACCTTTTTGGGCAGGATGCTATTTACCGGGGAAGAATCCTTGAAGAAGTGTTCCGTATTGTCAGGTGGGGAAAAAGTCCGTTGTATGGTATCCAAAATGATGTTACAAAACCCCAACCTTTTGGTCATGGACGAGCCTACAAACCACCTCGACCTGGAATCCATTACCGCCTTCAACAATGCCATCATTGACTTTAACGGTACGGTATTGATGACTTCCTATGACCATGCATTCGTTTCCTCTACTGCAAACCGTATCATTGAATTTACCCCAAAAGGCACCATTGACAGAAGAATGCCTTACGATGATTACCTGGATTCAGAGGAGATTAA
The DNA here is from genome assembly GCF_900176595.1 of Aquiflexum balticum DSM 16537. Taxonomy (GTDB): domain Bacteria; phylum Bacteroidota; class Bacteroidia; order Cytophagales; family Cyclobacteriaceae; genus Aquiflexum; species Aquiflexum balticum. The sequence goes on along the minus strand of NZ_LT838813.1, from coordinate 2,872,658 downwards.
GGCTTTGAGGGAGAAGATGTATAGGTAGACAGGAGATTTGAGAGGTTAGACATAAGACATAAGACGCAAGACACTAGACGCAAGACTTTTGGGTTTGGCGAAGCAATAGATGTTACCGTATTTAATTGAGGGTTTTGATTTTGATTTATGGTCAAGATTTTGAGATAATCAAGGGAAATATTAACCTCCTAAATGTCCTTTTTGTAAATTCAAGGATTTTGTTGAATCTTGGCTTCTAGATATGCATTGGAACAAGTATTGTTTTTTGAAATTAACCTCACACAATAGCGTTACAAACGCTATAACTCAGCGTCACAAAGCCAAAGGCTTCGGACATCCCCTTCTTGACTCTTGTTTCTTGTATCTTGTTTCTTAAATCTCAAGTCTCACGTCTAAATAAATGCTTCTAACCGCCATCATCATCTACATCCTCATCACCGTAGCGATAGGTGCCTGGTCTTCGAAGCTGGTCAAAAACTCCAGTGATTTTGTTTTGGCCGGGAGACAGTTGCCACTTTTTTTATCGGCCTCGGCATTGTTTGCCACCTGGTTTGGTTCGGAGACTATCTTTGGTGCCTCTTCGGAATATCTTGAACACGGACTTCAAGGAGTAATGGAAGATCCCTTTGGAGGGGCATTGTGTCTGGTATTGTTTGGGGTTTTTTACTTGAGACCAATGTACAAGATGAATGTCCTGACGATAGGCGATGTGTACAGGCGGATTTTTGGAAAGCGGGTAGAGTTTTTTGCTTCCGTTTTTATGATACCCCCATATTTCGGTTATGTAGCTGCACAATTGGTTGCCTTATCTTTGATATTCACAACAGTTGCTGATATCAGTATTGCGCAGGGAATAGTCATCAGTGCGGGCATTGTGGTCTTCTATACATTTTTGGGAGGTATGTGGGCCATCTCGATCACCGATTTCATTCAGACGACTTTGATTGTGGTCGGATTGATTTGGGTGGCGGTATTGGTGAGCGAAAAAGCAGGTGGTGTCATGCCAATTCTTGAATCTGCGCCAGAAGGAAGTTTTCAGTTTTTCCCCGATGCCGACCCGATTTCATGGATGAATTATCTAGGGGCCTGGATGATTATAGGTTTAGGAAGTATACCCAGTCAGGACATTTACCAAAGGGTCATGTCCGCGAAGTCAGAAAGGGTCGCTATCCGTTCAGCTTACCTGGCGGGAGGCTTTTATGTAACCATCGGCTTATTGCCTTTATTTATTGCCCTTGGAGCAAAATTCCTGTATCCGGAAATTTACCTTGAAAACAAACAATTGCTTCTCCCTGAAATGGTCCTTAAACATGGCGGAATGCATGTTCAGATTTTATTTTTCGGAGCATTGATTTCAGCCATCATGAGTACAACGAGTTCGGGATTGTTGGCCCCATCTGCCATCATTTCAGAAAACCTGATCCGTCCTTATTTTGGAAATAAATTGAAGGAGAAGCATTTTTTGTGGATTTTGAGGATAAATATCATCACTGTCGCTGTCGTGGCAGTGGTGTTGGCCCAATGGAAAACCAATATTTATGAGCTTGTGGCCGGAGCATCGATATTGATGTTGGTTTCCCTCTTTGTTCCCCTGACAGCGGGGCTTTATTGGAAAAAAGCTTCGGAAATGGGTGCCCTGATGTCCATAGTTTTTGGGATGATAGCGTTTTTGGGTTTTTCTTCTCTAGATTTACCGTATTATCCCCATTTGCCGGCGACACTTGTCAGTGCAGTTTCCATGGTAGTGGGCTCTTTGATTTTCCCCATCAACAAAAAAACCAATGCTACCCTATCCGACAATAAAACTTCTTAAAAACAAAGAAATCTCCATCTACCGTAAACACCATTGGATTTTTTCAGGAGCAATAGACTACAAAAACGATGACCTGAAAAACGGTGACTTGGTGCAGATTATCAGTTCCAAGGATACATTTTTGGGAGTTGGTCATTTTCAATATGGCTCCATCATGGTCAGGATGGTGAGTTTTGAGGAGGAACTGATTGATGGAAATTTTTGGATTAAAAAACTGAGCGCAGCCTATCAAATGCGTAAAAGCATTGGATTGGTCAATAATACTGAAACCAATGTGTACAGGCTGATTCATGGTGAAGGGGATGGCTTGCCAGGTCTGATTATCGACTTCTATAACGGTACAGCTGTCATTCAGACCCATCATGTCGGTATGTACAAGCATGTCAAAGATATCAGTCTTGCGCTGCAAAAAATATATGGCAATACCCTGCAAGCCGTTTATGAGAAAAGTGCAGAGACTTTGCCAAGGGATATTGGAGTCGAAAACCGTCTTCTGTTTGGTGTTCCCGAAACCAATATGGTTTTGGAATATGGTTGCCAATATGAAATAGATTGGGAAAAAGGTCAAAAAACAGGTTTTTTTGTGGATCAAAGGGAAAACAGGAAACTCTTTGGCCACTATAGCAAAGGAAAAAAGGTATTGAATACCTTTTGCTATTCAGGCGGGTTTTCGGTAGCAGCTTTAAAGGAAGGTGCATTAGAAGTTCATTCTGTAGATATCTCTGTTAAAGCCATAGAACTTACCGATAGAAATGTAGCCTTAAACAAAGGATTCCAAGGAATAAATCAATCCATTGTGGCAGATGTGGTAAAATATATCAGAGAAATTGAAACTGATTATGACATCATAGTGCTTGACCCACCGGCATTTGCCAAAAACATCAAATCCAAACACAATGCTGTTCAAGCCTACAAAAGGCTAAATACTGAAGCATTGAAAAGAATCAAATCAGGTGGAATATTATTCACCTTTTCTTGTTCGCAGGTAGTGGACAAGCAGCTCTTTGCCCATACTGTAACGGCTGCAGCCATGGAAGCGGGAAGAAATGTGCGTATACTCCATTACCTCTCCCAACCTGCAGATCATCCTGTCAATATCTTTCATACTGAAAGTGAGTATTTGAAAGGTTTGGTTTTGTATGTGGATTAGGGGGTTTTAGATTTTAGATTTTAGATCTTAGATTTTATGAACTTTCATGATATAGGTTGACAGGTTTGGGATTTAAGGATGGGTTATCCGAAGCTTGTAGCTTCGGATCATTGAGTATTGAGCCTCTGGCTCAATTGAGGAGAGTTAGAAACTCCCAACTCAGCAGTCCGAACGTACAACCTAAGGACAACACCATCTCACTTCACTTATTCCGAAGGCACAACCTTCGGACAACGTAAAATTTATCTTTGCCCTTTGCTGACTTTGCGGGATTTTACTCTAATTTTAAAACAAAAAACTTAAAACATGTATACAGGATTAAAACACTTACACTCCGGACTTGCTTATTTGGCTTTGGCGGCTTTGGTTGTCATTTTTATTTATGCGCTGATAGGTTCCCTTTCAAATAAAACTTATACCGAAAAAGACAGAAAGATCGCTTTGATTGGGTTTATTTTGGCCCATGTGCAATTATTGATCGGATTGATACTCTACTTTGTCAGTCCACTTGGATTTGCACTGTTGAAAGAAGGTGGTGCTATGAGCGATAAAGTCGCGAGATTGACTGCATTGGAACACCCTGTAATCAATATTATAGCCATCATAGTGATTACCATAGGCTATTCAAGAGCAAAAAAATTATCCGAAAGCCGTGCAAAGTTCCGTTCAATATATATGATGTATGCCATCGGATTGGTTTTGATACTTTCCAGAATTCCTTGGGCTTCCTGGTTGGGTTAAACAGAAAATTAAAAATTTTAGAAGGCAGGCAAAAACCTGCCTTTTTTTATTTTAACAAGACTTTTATCAATTCTTTATCCTCTTGACCATTCCTTATAATCCCAAATCCACCCTTATAATCCCACGTTGTCCAAGCAATATTATTTTTCTCCAAGACGTCTTTGACATCTTTATACCATTGGTACCTTGCCTTGTCTGGAGTAGTCGGATAAGCTCCCCATTCTCCACAATAAAGTGGAAGATTGTATTTCTTTGCTACTTTGATCGGCTTCGCAAAGTGCTCTTCAATTGCTGCTTTGTCATAATACTTTTGCTGACCTGCCATTATTGATGCCAACGGTTCTTCCAAATTCTTCAGGTCTTCCGGAGTTACTATTTGTCCCGGATAGTTTACAGGACCCATATAATCCTTTGTTTTTGTCCATGATGCCTTGTAGTGGGTCAGCAACATGGGTTCATACATATGGAAACTTAAGATAATATTCGGATCATTTTCAGGAACCTTTAAATCATCAAAGGTATCAGCGCTTTGCCACCTGTTGGAACCGATTACCAATTTTCTATCAGGTTCATTTTTCCTGATTACTTCCACCGCTCTGGCTACCAGCTTATTCCAATCCTCCGGATCATCCGCTACGGGTTCATTCATGAGTTCATAAGCAAGCATATGGACCGGATATTTATTCAATTCTTCAGAAAGGTCCCTCCAGCACTGATAAAACCTTTCCTGAGCTGAGGCTTCAGTCCACAATGGTTTTACATCCGCATTGAAATAATGGGAACGTAAGATATGTAAATCTACAATCACATTGAGCCCGTATTTCTCACTCCATTTGATGCTATTATGAAGAAGAGTAAATACTTCTGCATCTTTTTCTCCGGATTCTTGCCACATCTGCTCCTCATCTATTGGAATCCTGATATGATCAAAACCAAGGTCAGCAATATATTTGACGTCCTTTTCGGTAAAAAAATCAAACCTCTCCTGTCCCCTTCTTTTGCTTTGGGAAAGCCAATGACTGATATTGGTTCCTCTATTAATTTCAAACTTGTCATTGTTTGCTTTTTCCCCAAGACCCATTTCATTTGAGTCTGCAAAATTGAGGAATAAAAGCAAAAGGCTTAAGATATAAATCCTGATATCCATAATCGGTTCATTAAAGATTTTTTAGGTGTAGTATTTCCTTAAATGTACAAAACTGAAACAGGAATTGCTTTATAAATGGAAAAATTCAAACATCTGATACTTAAAAAAACCATTATCAATAAATATCAAATAATTATGATCCACATTTCATTCTAAAAATCATATCAACTTTTTATTCTCCTTATGCCTGTCCTTGTCCCTGATGTTTTTTTTCTCAAAGTTCTTTTGAAGCGCATCTGTCAGGTCAACTCCTGTTTGATTGGCCAAGCACATCAGGACCCAAAGCACATCAGCCATTTCATCAGCCATATTGACTTCTTTATCCGACTCTTTGAAAGATTGTTCTCCGTATTTTCTGGCCATTATCCGGGCCAACTCCCCTACTTCTTCCATTAATATAGCGGTATTGGTCAGTTCGTTGAAGTATCTGACACCGACAGTTTTGATCCATTCATCGACCAACTTTTGGGCTTCCGATATGGTGATATCTTTAGACATTTAATCGGTTATACGTATAGGTCACCAAAGTATTTACCCAGGCTTGGGACTTATAGTCATAAATCCTTTGTGGCACAGAAACTTTAATCTGAAATTGATTCACTAACTCGATAGCTGTAACCTGCCCGATTTCTGTAGTGGCTGTATAATTTTTGATTATGGAGAATTCTCTGCTTTCCTGTATATATTCCACACTGAGAGTCTTCGATGAATTCACATATCTGATCAAAGGAATATTATCAGGGAGGGTGGTAAGTAAAGAAGGCTGCATAAATGTAATATTGAATACCTCAGGGGTACCCCAAAAAAATGTGAGCAATACATTATCGAAATTGACACCTTGCGATTCCTCTAACTGCTTTTTCATATCGCTGGTGGCTTCTCCTACATTCAGAAAATCAAATTGGCCATCCGTTTCAATCTTTGTCAAAAGATAAGCCCCATAAAGACTGATCATCGGCTCTTCCGGATCAGAATTGCAGGAAACAATATTTAGCAAAAAAATCAAACCCAAAATTCCCAAAGGAATAATTTTCATTTTTTCAAACATAATCTTCACCTTTCTTTTTAGCATCATTGACGAATTCCCTGAATTTTTTTTCCCCGTCTAATTTACAAATCAACAAAACATTTTCTGACTCATTGATAAGGTAATTGTCCAACCCCTCTACTACGACCAGCTTTTGGGGACTGACTTTGATGAAAGAGTTTTTGGTATC